>CAZGVG010000047.1:0-19186 GCA_964528975.1 uncultured Hyphomonas sp. | reverse complement strand
ATGAGAAACGCCGCCCTCTCCGAATGGCGCCAACTTCTGGCTGGATAAGAGCCCCTACCCCGTTCGATGCTGGAGACTGGTTCGCATTAGACTGACAGCACCGCCATGCAGTCTTGTGATTTCGAGATAGAAATAGGATCTCTCAGAAGCTGCCCTGAATTTCGTAACTTGCAGGCCTATTCAGCAGCATGGAGCACTGCCTAGCCGGGCAAAGTGCTCCAATTCGTCAAATATAGGCCGCCGTCTCCAAACGGCTTTTCCGTGGTCGGGCTTCCCTGATAACAGGGAATTTTGCACCCTCGGCACTCAAACACTCCCTGAAAATAACGGTGATATAATACAATATACTGTAAATATTGGAATAATTCTGAGGTCACCGGAAACCATAACAGGGAAATTGAAATCACCAATCAGGGAATCCAGTATCATAGAACAGGGAATTTTAGGCCCACTTTTCGGATCTGGGTCTAAGCCAGAAAGCTCAGTTTCTGCTCTGACCAATCGACGGATTAACGGCGTTTTGCGAGTTCAACTGTGGTCAGATCCGGACGCTATCTTCCATCCAAAATGGGATTCATAATCTCAGGCGAAAGGTAAGCCAGATCGATATTGTGCGTGTTAAAATCAGCTGTGATATTTTCGGAGGCCACCCGCATGCTTTAGGATTGGGGCGCATTAGGCATGAAGCTACCGACCTATATGAAGCTCATCGCGCGCCATATTAAGAAAACGGGTTTTTCCGAGGACTGGCTTAAAAAGCTATCGCATCAAACCATAGCGAAGATGCTCTCAAAAACATCAACGCCGCTCTATGAGTTTTGGGCGTGTTTACATCTCTATTTAATCGAAGAACACGGTCCAATTGATATCACGCCCGCAATCACGGATGCGGACATCTTCGGGAAATCGGTTGCGCGCTTTGCCAGTATCGCTGATCTGGACGAGATAGAGGCTACTCTATCTAATGATCATATAGCGCTGATCGCCTGGACGAATGCAGGCAAATCCCCAAATGTCTATCTGGCAGCCACCTTCAATCACGCAGCGCTAACGCTCCAAGATGAGCTCAAACAAACGGCGCTACATAAGGCAACCAAAGACCGGAGTGGCCTATTAGTACGCATTTTAATTGAGACGGCCAACCGAACGCCATTTATGCGTGATAAGAATGATCAACGCCCGCTTGATCTAGCTGGTCGGCAACAAAACAAGGCGGCTGAGTTGCTTTTGTTGCCTGTGACCTATCCCACTTTGTTTTTGCAAGCTGAGTTGATGGCAGAGCTAGAGCAAACCACCCTCGAGCGCGTTAAGAGATATGCGAAGTTTCAAGCTCAAATGCGCGCCCAGACGAAAGACCGTAAATTAGACTTCAGTCGGTAAGAGATTTGCTCAAATGATATGGCTTCGCGGATGGCGCATCGCCAGAGCTCATGATTAAACTAAATATAGAAATTCAATTACTTCATTGAATTTAGATGCATTATTCTCAATCAAAAAAATCATAAAAATTTAATATAATTTTTTAGTTGTGACCTGTCTTGGACTCTGTACCGTTTAACCAAACTGTAATTCTGTTCATGAGGAGCTGGGATTATGCGCTTTATCAAAGCTGTCACTTGTCTGTTTGTTTTTGTATTATTTATTACGACGCCAAGTCTAGGCCAGCAAAGTGCGCAGCTTCCTGAAGGTGGGAAATATTGGAAGCCTGGTCACAATAATGATCGATATGGCGACCCAATCGCTGCATGCGACGCCATGTTTTACTCAGGCACAATCAATAATGGCCTGACCCCAAATCACTATGCTTTCAGTTACGATTCCCACGGAAATGCCTCAAGCGTTACCTGCGCACAATTCGGTGTAAATGGCGGCTTTAGCGGTGGCACGACAGGCCATGCAGATCTCAATTGTCCTGGCGGATACGCGAAGAGTGGCGACGACAATTTTTGCTCTAAAGTGCAAAACTCAGGATCAGAGTGTGCAGGCAATCCCATATCGGTTTTAAATGGCGAAAAGGTCCATAGCGAAACCGATTTCGTTGTTGGAAGAGGTCGGCTTAAATTTCAACGGTCTTACAAAAGCTTGCGCTCAACAATGGCGGCAAGTGCACTAGGTGCAAAATGGGACTCCAACTTTCACCCAATTGTGAGCTCCAATTATGATGGTTACCGGGGATATTTCACCTACCGCGTTCCAAATGGTCCGGTTCTGAGGTTTATCAAAGACAGAGGAAACTGGCTTCATGGCGGACTGCCGTGGGGAGGCGGTGCGGGCTGGTTCGTGCGCGAAAATAAAGACCGGCGTGACCTGAAAGGGTATCGGATTGAGCAATTACCTGACTATACGATTAAGATCACCACGCCAGACAATATCGTCCGTTCATTCGACTTCGATCCACCTCAAGGCAATAGCAATAATCCAACGCTGATTGGCCTGACATCCATTCAGTATCCGGATGGCTATGAGATAACGCTCGATTATGGCACCTCAGAGCTCGTTCAGTCCGTTACAGACACTGACGGTTATACGATCAACTTCACCTACACGAACCGGAACCTGTTGGAATCGGTAACCACTCCGGATGGAAGCGTGTACAAGTTTGAATATGCCGAGCTTGGACAGGCTTATCTGGTTGGTAACTCGCAAGTCATCGGGAATACATGGCGAAATTATTCTGTTCTGACCAAGGTCATATACCCTGATGACACGCCAGGCGATGACACAGATAATACGAATAAAGTCTATGATTATGCTGACCGTAACTATACGTCGCCCAACATTGGGCTGAGCAGTTTCCTGACGGCCATCACCGATGAACGCGGCATCAAAATCAAAGAGTGGGACTATGAGTATACAAGCCCTGAATCAGGGTTTCGTGCAACTGCTAGTCGCGGGGCAAATGGCGTAGACGAAACAACCATTGAAGAGATTGATCGGCGCAAAGAGTACAAGGTTACGAATGCGAAAGGCAAAGAGGCGACCTATCACTACATCGACAAAGCAAATGTTTTGCGCCTTGATCGCATTGATGGGGCTGCAACATCAAACTGCGCAGCATCCTCTAAATCACGCGGTTACGATAATAATGGCTATCAAACCGTCAGCGTTGATGAAGAAGGCAATCGCACTGAAACAAGCTATGACTCAACGCTCGGTCTGCCGACACAGATAAAGTATGGCGTTGGCAGTTCTGCTCAAGAAACCGTCGATATCATCTGGGATTCAAGCACACGCCAGCTCACATCAGTTGAGCGCAGCGGCCTACGTGCTGAGTATAGCTATGATAGCAATCAAAATCTGACCCAAGAAAAGCTGATCGATACAACATCGCATTCTGCGCCCTACAGCACGAATGGTCAGACACGTATCACCACATATGCCTGGACAGGCGACGGCCTCTTGCAATCCATAGATGGTCCGCTCGCAGGCGCTGGCGACACCACATCCTTTACCTATGACACGAACGGCAATCTCGCTTCTGTTACCGATACTGCTGGTCACACCACGGTCATTGGGGCCGTTGATGCGATGGGCCGACCGACCCAGACCACAGACGCAAATGGCCTACAGCTCGCCATTCAATATTCGACACGCGGCTGGGTTGAGCAAATCACGCAATCGCATAGCGGCAGCAGCCGAACCTATGGCTTCACCTATGATGATGCAGGCAACCTAACGCGCTCTGATCTGCCCAATGGTGGCTGGCTCTCCTACACATACGATGATGCCAGTTGGCTGACGTCCGTTAGTTCAAATGCAGGCGACAAACTTACCTACCAGTATGACCTGCTCGGCAATATCACGCGTTCGGATTATGTCACGATTGGCGGCTCAGGCCGCTCCTATAGGACGATGGCTTATGATGATCTTGGCCGCGTCATCAGCATGCTTGGCGGCGGCGGTGATGTGCATCAATTCTCCTATGACCGCGCTAATCGCAACACCTCAACAACGGACGGGCTTGGCCGGACATGGCTGACAGGCTTTGACGCTCTAAACCGCGTTGTCTCAAACACCGATCCTGAGAGCCATTCTGTCCAGATGGACTATGACACATCAGGCGCGCTTGCATCCTTCTCTGATGCGCGGTCGCTTACAACATCTTACACCCGCAATGGGTTTGGCGAGACTATTCGCACCATGAGCCCAGATACGGGCATCACCGACTATTGGTACGATGCAGTTGGACGCATGACCCGCACACTTAGCTCTGCCGGACGGGATGTTAGCTATAGCTATGACAGCTCCGGGCGCATCCTTAGCGAGACTTATCCGAACCAGACAGCGATCAATAATACCTTCGCCTATGACTCGACCCAGAACGGCAATACTGGCGGCAAAGGCCAATTGACGAGCATCGCCTCAAGCTGGGGCAGCCAGTCCTTCCACTATAACGGTTTCGGAGACATCACCTCACAAGAGCAGGTGATTGACGGGAAGACCTATCAAACCGGATACACCTATCAGGCCTCTGGCGAGCTTGTGGTCATGACCTATCCAAGCGGCTTGCAAGTGCAGTTTAGCCGCGACGGGATAGGCCGCGTTAGCGGTCTGCAGGCACGTGCCAGCGGGACAAGCACATTTACAGACATTATCTCAAACGTTCAGCGCGAACCATTCGGGCCGGTCAAGCAGTACACAGCTGGCAGCAATCTCTATGCAAGCTTCACAATGGATCAGTCTTACCGGATTGATCGGCTGCACGTCACAAGCGGCGCTTCGACCATCCTCGACAAGGATTATGGCTATGATGCCAATAGCCGGGTTACAGCCATATCGGACGGCCTCGATGCGGCTATGGACGCAACCTTTAGCTATCATCTAGACGGCCGCCTGGAACGCGCTGCAGGCGCATGGGGCGATACTGGGTGGGATTATGATCCCGTCGGCAATCGCCTGAGTGAAGACTGGTATAGCTCTGGGACGCTTGCGAGCACCAAGACCTATGCCTATCAGAGCAATAGCAACCGCCTGACAAGCGTCAGTGATAGTAGTAACGCTTCGACCCGCAGCCTGACCTATACAGCCGATGGCCATATCGCCACCGACACACGCGGATCAGCTCCTATGCTCGGCTATGGCTATGATCAGTCTGGTCGCCTCGCAACCTTGTTCAAAGGCTTGAACACTGAGGCCACGTATAAGTATGATGCCTTCGAGCACCGCGTTTGGCGACAGGATGCCAGTGGCGATGTGACCCATTTTGTGTTCGCGCCCTCAGGCATGCTGCTTGGCGAGTATGATGGGGCCACGGGCGCAGCTATAGCCGAATATATCTGGCTTGAAGACCGCCTCGTTGCGAGCGTTGATGCGCTCGGAGCGATCACGCATGTTCAAACAGGCCATCTAGGCCAACCCCTCTTGATGACAGATGCGGCAGGCGTCGTGATTTGGGGCGGAGAGATGTCGCCATTTGGTTCTTACGTTGCCACAACCGGCAGCGCATCTGATCCAGACCTCCGCCTTCCCGGCCAGTGGGCCGAAGACGGCGCTGGCCTCTCACATAACTGGCACCGCGATTATGATCCGAGCCTAGGGCGCTACATCGAGGCCGATCCGCTTGGGATCGCAGCAGGGCAGTCGCTTTATGGGTATGTGAACGGTGATCCCTTGAATGCGACAGATCCGACTGGCTTATATATGGACACCAATGGTTCCTTTGGCGCGCAATCTCGTAGTAGAGGCGGTAAATTTGGACGTTTAAGCACCGCTGGACTTGCAGCTGCTGCTTACACGATGGGTTTTGATGCAGTTAATGATGCTTATGATCAGATTAACGCTCGAGCAAAGCAAAGAGCTAAGGCGGAAGCAAAAGTTAAGCAGAGCTGTGAACTAAGGACTGGCGGAGGTTTGCCACCTGGCGGCGGTGGCAATTGGCCACCTCGCCCCGATAGGGATGACGATGATGATCCTTGTGTTAAGCGTTATAAACAAGAGTATGACAGATGTAATACAGTTCGAGGCATATCGGGGAATTCAAAACGGTGGCGAGCTGGTTGTAAAGAAAGAGCGATGGATCGCCTTGTGTGGTGTCAGCAGGGCATACCCGATATCAAAGGTGAGTGGCCGGATTCTTAGAGGACCAAGGAATGAACGAAGATTATTTAGACGAAGTGATCCAAAAGTTTCTTGATTTCGATCCCTCTAAATCTACCGCGGACGTTGATACGCTGATCCTCTTGGGAACCGAAATGTATGGATTGAGAGCGGTGCTTTTATCAAAAATGAGGGACACATACCTTAGAGCTTGTAAACTCGCCCCGGGCGACTTCCTACCATATCTACGATTAGCTAAACTATCTCTATTCTCTTTTAACGATAGAGAGAAAGCGTTCGAGTACCTTAGTATGGCCAAACAGAACCTGAAACCCGACGAACCACATTATGACGAGTATATGGATGAAATACGATTGATCGAACATCCACCACAATTCTAAATTTGCTATGATCAGTCAGGCCGTCTCGCAACCTTGTTCAAAGGCCTCAATACCGAGGCCGCTTATCAATATGATGGGTATTGTCAGCGGAAAGTGAGCCTTAACCGCCCTGCTCAAAAACTGGGTTCATGACCAAGAACCCGTTTCGCTATTTCAAGACATCACCCGAGATCATCCACCTTGCAGTTATGATGTATGTCCGTTTCCCACTCTCATTACGCAATGTCGAAGACCTGCTGCATGAACGCGGGATCGATGTCTGCCATGAGAGTGTGCGACTCTGAGTCGATCGCTTTGGTCCCATCTTTGCCGGAAAGATCAGAACGAAGCGCTCCTCCTACATGCGACAGCATACTCAATGGTAGTCGCATCTCGATGAGGTCTTCGTGAAGATCAATTGCGTCCAGCATTATCTTTGGCGGGCCGTAGATCACGAAGGTGAGGTTCTCGAATCCTACGTCACCAAACCCCCGACAAGCAGGCTGCACTTACCACTCTGAAGAAAGCGATGAAACGATACGGCGCTCCGAGAAAGGTCATCACCGACCGACTTCGCTCTTATGGCGCCGCAATGAAAGACATAGGAAATAGCGATCGCCAGGAGGTCGGTCGGCATCTCAATAACCGGGCTGAGAACAGCCACCTACCCTTTCGACGACGAGAGAGAGCGATGTCGCGATTTCGAAGGATGAGCAATCTACAGAAATTCGTTTCGACCCACGCTTCTTTCCACAATCACTTCAACTTAGACCGCCACATCAACCACCGTCAGACGTTCAAATCGATGAGAAACGCCGCCCTCTCCGAATGGCGCGGACTTCTCGCTGGATAAGAGCCCGTGCGCCGTTCGATGCTGGAGACTGGTTCGCGTTAGACTGACAGCACCCCCTCAAACGATGCCTGAGACTGATTGGCATTAGTCTGATAGCACGGATTTGCGGACTTACTTTCGGTTGAGACCCAAAAGCAACACTGAATGTATGATTCAAGTTATCCTTATATATCTTTGAGTTGTCTCCCAGTTTTCGCTTGGCGAAGCCCTAATTTTTGCTTAACAAACAGTTAATACTTATTGTGGAATTTTAGTGAGTGAGGTGGGAAAATGCAGAAATCTGCTTTAGGGGCAGCCTACCTCTTCGTCGTTATTATATGTGTCGCGATCAGTATCTGGACGGTCTATGAAGGCACAGTAACGCTGGTCGGTGTCCCCGTTGCAGCGGGGTTTGCAGGCATTATTGGGGTCGGATTGATGGCGGCTGATATGTCGATCCGCCAGCGCCGCAGCCTCGGGAAATCAATCCTGCCCGCCTTGGGGTTTCTCGGCATTTGTATGCTTGCCAGTGGCCCTAGCCATTTCAACTTCTTCTACTACAAAACGATTGGCGAGCGGGATGCCCGCGACCGCCTAGTTGAAGCCGAAGCATCCTTCTCAGCATTATTAAAGGCCGCGCGCACACAGTTGGGGACGCATGACTCTGTTAAACAGCTTGAAGATGATGCAGAGGTCCTAATAGCTGAATATAGGCAGCAAGTCACTTACGGCAATAACCCGGGGTATGGTCCCGAGGCTGATAAGGTTGTCGAGCAAATCATAGATCTGGTCGATCCAGCTACCATGAGAAAACTGCGTGTTTTTACGCCGGAACAGCGCGCTTTAGCCTGGCTCGATGAAACATTACGCCCCGGTGTCACAACCAAGATAGAGTCGCTGCGCGCCTCAAATGAAGTCTCGATTGATCTTGGTCGTATCAACACTCTCGAAACCCAACTCAAGCAAACGATTAGTGAGAAATCTCCATCAGGAGACATCAGGCGACTGCCCAGTCAATCCTCCTTAGAATTGATCACAGCCTTTAAGGACACACACGTACAAATCGCCGGTATTGCAACAAACCGGCTCGCTGCAATAACAGGTGCCAATCCTTTTTCGTCTTCAGCAGAAGCCATTTCCCCAGACGTTGTGGTGCAAAACGATATTCCGTCCTCGCTGGCATCCGGCTTTGGCCGCATGCCTTATCCGGCTGAAACAGCGTTTGCGGTTGCGGCCAGTCTCCTGATTGACCTTATACCAACACTGTTTGTCCTGCTGCTGGCCACTGGCAAGCAAGAAGAAGAGCTTGCTGCCCTCCAAACACCATCCACCAAACGCAATAAGAAGAAATCTGACGACGTCTTGGAAATCAACTGAGCAATCCCAAGTGCGGGGAGTACCGAATGAGCAATAGCGAAAAGAAATCCGGGATGAACAAGTCCCCTGCAAAAATTTTGCAGCTAAATCCATCCAAACCAGCTACCCCCAATCCACCTGTTGAGGAAACTCCAAAAACTGCACCTGAAACTACAGCTGCAAAGATGCCAATCTCTAAGCCAATTACGGAGAAGCCCATAGCGCCCAAATCAGATTCAAGCCCAACCCCGAAGATGGAAACCGGCAAGGCGAGTGCTGGTAAAGTTTCCATCGATCCGGTGCGAGCTACGGCCACGAGCCGCTTTTCTACTAAACTCAAGCTTTCCGATGATGAGCGGTATGGAAAAGCAACCAAGGCGGATGGTGATCTTGATGGCTTGCTTGGGACTGATATTGAAAGCCGCAAAGGCAATTACGTTTTCACGGTTGGGCGACCACAAAGCGGAAAGTCAACGATGCAGTCTCATCTCACACGATACCTCTATCAGAGTGGTGATTATATTCCTACACCGGTCAAGACGAGTGATGAACATGCTGCGCAACATGCGGTTTCCAAAGACGTACTCAATGAGTGGCAGCGTCGATGGCTTGTAAATCGCTTTCCTGAGCGCACGATTTCAAAGCATCCATCCGAATATCGCTTTCACATGACGCCAGACAAGCGGCGTAACAAACCCTTGGAATTTGGCTACTTTGAAGTCGCCGGGGAGGTTTATCGCCGTCTGCTAACGACCGGGACGAACAAATCAGAATTACCAGAATCAATGTATCAGTTCCTCTCGAACCAGAAATGTAAATTTCTATTCCTGTTCGTCTGTATAGGGAATGAAATTGATCAAGATGATCTAATTTTTAGTGCATTTCTAGATTACTTGCATGAAAAGTTTGGTGACCGTTTTATGCAACAGAGTCATATTGGAATTGTTATCTCTGATCCAACGTCGGCTATTGAATTGCTCAAGAAACGGCGCGCAGATGCAGGGCGCTCAGGTAAGCTAAACAAGCAAGACTTCATTCGCGAATTTCTACCAACCACAACAGCTCGCCTCAAAGGTTGGGGCAATGATTTCGCTCTAGCCCAGTTCCATGTGGGGGATGTGAAACTAGATGAAGAAAGCAGCGAGCCATTCATTGAAAACCCATCCTTTGTAGATGCCAAGCTGGTTTTCAACTGGATTTATGAGTGCTTCCAAGGTGTCAAACCTGAACCTGGACCGGGAGTCTTTGAACGCGCGCAACGCTGGCTTGCTCAGTTCGCTGAGTAAAGGAGGAGACAGCTATGCGTTTATTAGGTGTAGGCCTTTTTGGAACAGGCAGCGGCATGACTTTTGTCGGGCGAGGCTGCTTACGTAATCCAAATACGCACTTGCAGGATATTCTCGATATCCACAAACTGGACGGTGAGCCTGCACATACTCGCCTACTTCGTGTGCAAGGTATGGTCGGCGAGAAATCTGCTCTATTACTGGCGCGACTGTCACCGGCTATGGATCGCAGTCGCCGAGCTGGCTTTTGGGGCACAGCTGTAGTTGTAGAAGGTCTGCCAACCCCCTTAGGCGGTTATGCCCGCTCCCTTGGAAGCCTGTCATCTCTCTACGAGTCTTTGACAGGCGCAGCATTTGACGCAGAAACGCGTATGCTAAACTTTGAAGCGGGTGATGCCTTACTGTCAAATGTGTCGTCCATGAATATGGGCCATCAGCCGTTTGAACCGAATATTGCCGGCGATCTCTTGAAAATCGACCTGACTGCGGATTGGCATCAGAAAGTCAGCCTGGCTGACGTGATGCTGATCCTATCGCGCCACCCTGACTTTGAGCCAGCGCATGGGCGCGGATTGCTGGTTTCTGATCTGCCACAGCCGGGTGCCGACGGGCAGATTCAAGACGATATTCTCGCCACGTGGGCTGATGATATCCTGACCCAGCAAGACGATCAGATTTATAACCTGCATGAGAATGTCGAGGGCTTGACACAGCGGCTGAACCATTTCGAGTCGGAGTTTAACCGGGCCAATACGTTGCTAAATACAATCGGCGCTGAACGCGATCAATTGGATGAGCAAGTTGAGCACCTTGGCCAGCGTCTGGCCGTTGCTGAGCGAGATCGTGATGAGCTCCATCGGCAACTCGAGAACGAGCGAAATGGTGGCTCCTCTTATAATCATGGCTATGGCCGTGAAATGGGTGCAGGAGGTGGGAGCTCGCATGGCTCCCTTCCCTTTCGCGGATCTCGACGAGGAGGATTGATCAGCACAGGTGCAGCGGCTGTTTTGGGCATAAGTATCGTTTCCGCTGTTGTCCTGGGAACCGTTCTACCCAAAATACTTCCTTGGCCAACGGAAAGCGCTGGTTCTATCGCACCTGAAAAGGAAGCTAGAATTGAAGATACCGAGAGAACCCGTATAGCCGATAACAGCGCCGTTCAAGCACAAGCTGATGTCCAAGAAGTCGATCAGAACGCAGAGACGTCTGTTTTACAGAAGGTAGAGACTAGCCCTGATTTGGAAGCTTTCGTAATTGAACAAGCTTTAGTTTTTGAAAGCGAAGATGAGGCTGTACGCATCATAGAAATTCAGACCTTTTTGAGGGACCGGGATTTCACTGTTAGCAAACCAGACGGCGGCTTCGGACCGAATACTAGCCGTATTGCGAGAGACTTTGCAGATAAGGCTCTAAAAGCTTGGCCGACTGGCGCGGACAGGCTTTTACCCGCCACGCTCAAGACAGTTCTGGAAAATGATATAAGATCACTAAACCCCAAAACGCCAGCGACAGATGTTCCTTCATATTGGTTACTTACTCAAATCGCCCTTAGCGAACAATTTGATTTCCCTGACGTACGAGGACAAGCTAAAGCAATTGCTGCAGCACGTGCCGAAGAACAAAAACTGAGGCAGCAGGCAGAAGGTGCTGAAAAAGAAGCTCGAGAAAAAGCAGACAATGCAGCTTGGGCCAAGGCTTTGGAAACCCCTTCGATCCCTGCGTATGAAGCCTACCTAACCTCATATCCTGAAGGTCTAAATGCATCGACTGCTAATGAGTATATAGACCAGATTAAGGACGACGCCGCTTGGTCCCGTGCTAAGACTGCTGATACTATTGAAGGCTATGACGCCTATCTCGACAATCCAAAACATACTCGACATACAACCACTGCAATGAATAACCGAAATCTCTTGATTGAGGCGGCCGAAACAGTCACCGAAAAACAAAGTGGTGAAGAAATAGACGGCGACAACTCAACAACCTTCATTGCTGGAGAAGAAACCGCATCAGAGGAAACTGCAGCCAATACAGGCGCTGACAACACCGATAAAGTGACCGGAGACGACGGCCAATCAGACAACGGAGACACCATAACAACGCCCGCTGATGAAGCGGGGGAGACAGAGGAATGACCGAGGAAACTGCCATCGGGTTGGACTTTGGAACGACCAATACGCTTCTCTCTTATTACGATGATATGGATGGCCCACGTCTACATCAGGCCAGCATGGGTGAGTCTAGCGGACCGATACCCTCTTTACTCGTGGCCAAAGCTGGTAAAGTTCGACGCTTTCTCGCAGGGCTTATCGGCATTGGGCATTATGATGATGATGACGTTGAAATCCGCGAGAATTTCAAACTTGACTTGCCGCAAGTTGGCGGGACAGCCGATGCACGTCTGAAGCATTCCAGCTTTCTGGCGGCACGTGACTTCATCGATCAGGTCATTCGTGACTACAAAGCTGGCAGCGTGACTGGGCAGATTGACCGGCTATGCATATCCGCCCCGGAAGCCTGGGTACGCGGACAGGAACAGGTGGCAAATGAAGCCCTTCGCCAAATTACTCGGGGTTTGGCTTTACCCGCGCCTGTTATCATTTCGGAACCCGTAGCAGCGGCGGCCTACTTCGCTTACCGCTATCATCGCAGAACAAAGCACGGCTTTAGGGGCCATGCTTTTGTATATGATCATGGTGGCGGCACCTTAGATCTATCCCTGGTTAAAATTGACGGTGTGCGCGTGACTCCGGTTGATGGCGATGGGCTGTCGATTGACGATAATCCAATGGGATATGGCGGCGTCGCGTTCGACCAGATGATGCTCGATTACTATCTCTCCACGGATGAAAAAATGGCGAAGTTTTCAGATAAGGAAAAGAGGGTCTGGCTGAGGAAATTTGAACGCGAAAAGCGTGGTTGCCCGGTTGACCTTGAGCGCCGTTATTCCCGAATTATGGCAGGCTTTGCGGATGAAGAGGGTGAGTTGTTCGACGTACCCAAAGTCAGGAAATATAGAAAATCTGTGACTGTCGAAGATATAAGGTCAGTTTTCATCGAGCGCTATAAGCCACGGCTTCAAGCTCGGCTAGATAAGTTCCTCGAACATTGCAGTTCTGGTAATGATGCCCCTGATTTCGCGTATGCGAATAATTTCAGGGTCCTGATGGTTGGCGGGTTCTCAGAGTTCTATCCTGTTCGGAGAATGGTAGAAGATGTTTTTCGAGAGCGATTTGGATCTGAGAATGACGTTTTCACGAGCCATTTCAGTAAAAGTGATCGCTGGTCAGCGATAAGTCGCGGAGCGTGTCTTGTCGCAGCAAACAGAGTGCGCGTTGATGACCTCTGCCCATGCACATTTGGCCTCGTAACTTATGGGGAAACCGAGAACGATAAGGACTACCACCCGCTAGTTCAGCGTGGTGACCCTGTGGATAAATACTCAAGTGTGGTTTATTTTGAAGGCGGCGCCTTTGGTGTGAACACTCTAGATGAAAGCGCGGCGCCAGCCATTACGTTCTATATCGAACGCGCTGGAGAGCGTATGGCAATGAAGGGCAAGACAGGACTATCCGATTTGTTACCAGACTTTGGCACCGCAAGAAGCTGGCAGTTTGGCGCAAATATTGTTAAGGGGGTCATCAGTATTTATATCAAGAGTGATGCCTCCCCACACCCGAGGCGAGTTCGCCTTGGTGAATTCTTTGACGTTATTGACGCATCTGACAAGAGAGTCATCAACGATGATGATTTTGAGAGTATTAGCGCGGTGGCATAATGAGCCTGCTTACGAACATCATTCGCAACAAACCCGCAATAGGAAGCATATTCTTTTCCTACAAGCGGAGCGATCCAGTTCACGAACGTAAGATCGAAAGAGTCTACCAAAAGCTCTCAGATGCAAACCTACCATTGTTCAGGGATAAAAAGGACATCCCATATGGCAAGAACTGGAAAGACACGCTTGAAGAAGCCCTAAATGATTGTGTCTGCGGCATTGCTCTGTTCACGGAAGCCTCACATCAGTCAGACTATATCGAGTTCGAAGTCAAAATGTTGCTCCGAATGAACAAGCTTATTCCCATAAAAATTGATAGCACACCCCTGATCTGGGGAGCGGAACATATACAGGGACCTGATCTGTCGAGCTGGGATGGCGAGACGGACCACGAAGATTGGGCCAAACTCGTACAAGAGTTAAAGCAAAGCGTCTCAAGAAAAGTCACAGGCCCGGTTGGGGATGAACCTCTTCCGATTACTCCAGGCGAAGTGGATGAAATTGGTGGTGTCCACACAATTGGAAATCGTGAGTATCAACCCGATCTTGAACACAGTTATTTTCGGGATGCAGCGGACTTACCCTTGATGACCAGAATCCCCCATGGACGGTTCATATTCGCTGAGCCTAACGGTGATCAGAAATCAATTACTCTAGAGGATGACTTCGCGCTTGGAGTAACTCCTATCACCAATCGACAATGGAACCGCGCAGCGGCAAGTGGTGCCCGTAACGTATACCCTGTCGATATATCTCACGCAGATGAGGAAGATTGCCCCGTCAGCCGCATAAACTGGGATGAGGCACGCGCATATATCGCTTGGTTGAATGCCCGGTCTGGCCTGTCAAGTAGCAACGGATATCGCCTTCCAAGCGAAGTAAGACTCACATACTGCATGGATAGCGTGAACTCATCTTATACTCAAAAAGGAAATGGAATCATTTCCGATCTGCCGCGCGTTACAGACCTGCGTGCCAATAGTTTTGGCTTAAAGGGTATGACAGGCACAGTCTGGCACTGGGTTGAAGATGCTTATGAGGATGAGAACGAAATCAATGGCGAGTATGGCGAGCCGCATCTTAATCCAACAACAAGCCTAAAGACTGTTATCGGAGGATCTTGGCGTACAACTTACATGCCTTCACCGCACCTACGCAGCGGCTTTGATAAAACTTTTGCGCGAAAGGATATTGGGTTCCGTGTCATGCGTCGCTTAAATTCCATCCGCTAGATAGGTCCTTAATCGTACCTGTTATTTTCTATACAAGCAGCCCACTTCGCCCAGACTAGAGAGGCCAGCATGGTAAACACCGCCGATAAAGAGATAATTGCCCGCGTAATACATGAAGCCTTGCGCGCATGGGCAACGGCTAATCAGAAAGAAGCTTATCCAGATTGGACAGAAGCGCCAGACTGGATGAAAGAATCCTCGCTTACAACGGTAGAATGGTCGCTCAAAAAGCCTGATGCCAGCCCGCGTGCGCAACACCAGCAGTGGATGTCCCAGAAAATACAAACTGGCTGGACATATGGCACGGTTAAAGACCCAGAGCTTAAGACTCATCCTATGCTAATTGAATATGAAAAACTTCCGCTTTATGAAAAGCAAAAAGATGTCTTGATTTCAGCAATTGTCAGGGCGCTCAGCACTTAGACAAATAGCTCATCAATCGTTGTCTCTGCACCCAGCGATGCACCAAGCTGACGGGCATAGCTCAAATTCTTAGTGCGACCATTTGCCATGTCTTGCAGACCTTTAGCGGCTTTAGTGAACTTACGATCCAGTTTTGGTGCCTCCATTTGCAAACGTTTCTTCATGTCTGTATCATCGTCTAAGGCAATATCCATGTGCCGGAAGCCAAACAGTGGCTTGTCTGTAAGTAACTCGTCCGACAAACCTCCAACTTCACTATTAATGTACCATGGCTTTTGGGGTTTTGACAAAGCCTGCATTGTCATGAGCGTGTTGCGCTGACTTTCATTGATCAAACCCATAAGGGCAGACACCGATTGGTTAACTGTTCTTAAGCCCATGAAATTTTGGGTCTCATGACGCACGCGGTACTGCCCTGTCCCGATCGAGAGGATTGAAAGATTGTCTTCCCCTGCGCTCCAACCAAAGCCAAAGGCTTTTAAACCAACAACCTGAAAAGCAGCAAAAGCTGGACAATTGTGCCCACCAATCGCCCCGTCCACAAACACGCCTTCCTCAGCATCATATGCACCATCGCCAGGTGAGATTGTTATTTTGACAGGCTCCAAAAAGCTTGGAGCTGCGGCGCTAGCACGAACTATAGATGCAAGCGGATAAAGTCGATTTGGCAACCAGGTCTTACCAACAGGAGTGTTGTAAAATTTCGCTTTGGGGTTGTTGGTAAGCAACCAAGCAGCATCAGTATCCATGCGCTTTGCACAAATTAGTAACCCAGTTAATAGCTTGTCTGACCCTAGCCTTATTGGGTCGCCTCTTTCGTCACTTAATTTCTCTTCGAGCATACGCGTTAGCGGGGCTGCATTAAACTTTGGGCGCAAAAAGCCTTTTCGGAAAGTTGGCTTAAATAGGACAGGACAAAGCTTGTCGTATAACGCTTGAACCTCAGATACACGCCAGCCAAGGGCAAGTGCCGTTGCGATAATCGAACCTGTTGATGTTCCTGCAATTAGATCAAAATGATCGCATAGACGAACATCCTCCGTTCCGTATTGGGCTATCAATAATTGCTCAAGGGTATTTAGAGCTCCCAGTGTTACCAGACCTCTTACTCCCCCGCCTGAGAGAGATAGTATCCTCTTTGGACCAACGCTAGGATCAAGATGGTCTTGGAGGCTTCTACGCATGAGCCTTCCCCCTTTTTTTACTGTTTACCCAGTACACCAGAGCCCCAAAAAGAAGTAAATTAGATTCAGTATCAAAGCATCTATAATTTGAGAAAGTGATTTGAGTACGACACGAATTGTTTGAACATTTTGACCCAACCTCTTAGGCTGAACAAGTTCTATGAGGGGAACGCAAAATGTCAGATCTGTATATCGTCAATGCAAGCAGCTTGAGACTGAGAGATAGTCCTGTCGACGGAAAGATTCTAACAAATATGCCCTATGGTAAAGAAGTTGAGAAAATTGGGGAAAGCGGGATTACAGATTGGTGGAAAGTCATCACCAACATAGGAGCTTTTCAATTTGAGGGATACGCAAAAGCTACATATTTCAGACCTCTAGCACCCAAGCCCGCAGTAAGGTTCAGGATCCCATGGCTGCAAACGGTTAAAGGTTCTCTGGATAGGTTGACTCGATACATGGGCGACTATGCGGAGAATATCCAAGAAGAAGCTCTGTTAGAGTTAGACTCCATTTTGAAAACTTACAGAATTAATCGTAATCCGCGGCGCTTCACCCATTTCATGGCACAGTTAGCGCATGAATCTGCGAACTTCACTAAGCTTGAAGAGAACCTTAAGTATAGGGGAACCACGCTATTCCGACTGTTCCCTCATAGGTTTGACAATCTAGAGCATGCTCAAACTTTTGAATTTAACGCCGAGTGTATAGCAAACCGCCTATATTCAAATAGAATGGGCAACGGGGATGAAGAATCAGGTGACGGTTACCGTTATCGAGGTCGAGGCTTCATTCAACTTACTGGCAAAACCAATTATGTTACAATTGGAAAACGACTTGGAGAAAATCTCGTTGATAGTCCTGATAGATTGTTGACTGATCACATCCTAGCATTCAAGGCTGCCGCAGATTATTGGGACTGGAAGAAGCTTAACAAGTATGCAGATAGAAATGACCTTGTTACAGTTACGAAGCGCATAAATGGTGGCACAATCGGTCTCAAACATCGCGAAGAAATGCTCAATCATGCGAAGAGTATTTGGGGTGGTTAGCCGCAACGGGAATTGTCAGCGTAAAGTTAGCCTTAAAATGGTACTGCCAGACTAAAATTAATTGAGGCCGCCCTGCCCCAGCCTTAATCTCGAAGCTATATTCAAGAATCCATTTCGTTAGTCCAAAACGTCGTCTGATAACATCTAACTCGCGGCGATGACGCACGTTTGATTTTCTCTGCTAATGAGAAATGTCGTCGACCTGCTCCATGAGCGCAGGATCGATGTGGGCCATGAAGGCGTGTAAGGCTCCGGGTTCACGAAAGCCTATGGGCCGCTCGATGCTAGAGACTGGTTCGCGGTAGACTGACAGCCCCGCCACACCCCCTATAAAGCTTCATTAAAACAATACATTACAACCAAGTCCAAACATTTTCCCTACACTGTTCCCCACCCTCAGACATGTAGCGTTGCAGTTGGTCTGCCCCGCTGAGGTGGTCCATCGCCTTTGTTAGTCCGGCGGTTTTAATGTAGCGTCGTTCATGCTGCTACACCAACACTGTACGGCAGTATGAACGCCGCGGGCAAGATGGCTTCTGGGGCGGGTGGTTTGTAATGCAGAGATGAGTGTGGTCTGACGGTGTTGTAGTGATGCCTCCACCCCTCGATCAGGGCTTTGGCTTCCCGCAGATCATAGAAGATTTCACGGGCGAGGAGCTCATCTCTGAGCTTGGAGTTGAAGCTCTCATAGTATCCATTCTCCCAGGGTGATGCGGGCGTGATGTAGAGCGTCTTCACACCGATGTTGCCGAGCCATTCACGTAAGGCGATGGCGATAAACTCTGGGCCATTATCCGATCGTATGTGCTCTGGTGCGCCATGTTTGACGAACAATTCACCGAGCGAATCAAGAACATCACGAGAGTTGAACCGCCGCTCAACACGGATGGCGAGACACTCACGCGTGTACTCATCGATCACGCAGAGCATGCGGAACGGAGTTGTCAGCGGAAAATGAGCTTTAACCGGCCTGCTCTACCTTGGTTCAATGAACAAGAATCCATTTCACTATTTCAAGACATCGCCCGAGATCATCCAGCTTACGGTGATGATGTATGTTCGGTTCCCGCTCTCACTGCGCAACGTCGAAGACCTGCTGCATGAACGTGGGATCGATGTCTGCCATGAAAGCGTCCGGCTTTGGGTGGACCGTTTCGAGCCAATCTTCGCCGGTAAGATCCGAACCAAGCGCGCTTCCTACATGCGCCAACATACTCAGTGGCAGTGGGATCGCGATGATGTCTTCGTGAAGATCAATGGCGTCCAGCATTACCTCTGGCGCGCGGTCGATCACGAGGGCGAGGTGCTCGAAAGCTACGTCACCAAAACCCGGGATAAGCAGGATGCACTTACGTTTTTGAAGAACGCCATGAAGCGCTACGGTGCGCCTAAACTCGTTATCACTGACCGACTTCGCTCCTATGGCGCCGCCATGAAAGAGATCGGAAACCAAGACCGCCAGGAGGTCGGTCGCCACCTCAACAACCGGGCAGAGAATAGCCACCTGCCCTTCAGGCGAAGAGAGCGAGCGATGTCGAGGTTCAGGCGAATGTCGAACTTACAGAAATTCGTTTCGACCCACGCTTCGCTCCACAATCACTTCAACTTAGACCGCAATATCAATAAA
>CAZGVG010000046.1:0-19278 GCA_964528975.1 uncultured Hyphomonas sp. | reverse complement strand
CCAGCGATGCTCGATCATGCGGCTCAGTATAAGTCAGTGCGCACAGGGGGCGGAAAACTTTTTGTTTTCCTCGTTTCTTAGGCTGCTTCTAGTTGCGGATACATAGGGCCGTTGCAACACATTCGTTGACTTTCGATCTAGAAACTGAGCAATTTTTCTTGTTGGAGGACAATTGCATGAAACGATGGGTTATTCTGGGCATTATAGCCGTCCTCGCTATAGTCACGATCTTTGGAGTTCCGCCATTTAGCGGCGGGCCGACGGCTGGTTATGCTGAAGGCGAACCTGGTTTCGAAACTGGAGTTAAGCGCCTTCCGAACGGTATTTATGAAGTGTCAGCTCTTACACCGATGCCGGGCGTCACGCCTGAAATGGTCCGCTGGTGGTTCGCCGATTACATGCAAACCTCGGAGCATTATCAACGATGGTATCCAGGCGCGCATGTCTGGATGGACTGGGAGAACAAAGTGCCGGGAGAGTATGTTGGCGCCAGCCATCTGGTGCACGAGTATATTGGCGAAGACTTGGAAAAGCTGCGCATCCAATTTGTGCCACCGGAAGAAATCCTCGGTGAAGTAAACCTGCGGGACGGCGATGTTGCTGTCTGTGCTAAACCGGGCTTGCTTGAGCAACCAATGAATGGCGGGCAGATGTGCCATATCATTCGCGCGACCGAAGACGGCGCTGAAATGCGCAGCCGATTCTGGCTCGGCATCGTCGCCAAAAGAGACGGCAACGAACAAGTTGGTTCGATCGAAGGCCTCATCGCGAATACATATCTCGTGCGCAATCTCGGGGTCAGAAAATCCGCAGCAATTGACCTGATGAACCATTGCCTCAAAGAGATGCATATTCTCGCTGGTTTTCTGCCCGAGTTGTATGAAGCGGAGAACAGCGCCCAATGATCTTTGCACGCATCGGGGCAATCGCATACGCTCTCTGGTCAATTCTGCACATCGTTTTGGGGGTGACTCGCCTCTTGGATCGCGCGTCTGACGGAACGCTTCCAGAAGCTACCGGGCGTCTCGCCCAAGGCCATTGGACATTACTCTACTTGGGGATCTTCGGACTGATCCTCTCTCGATTTAATTGGAAGAATAGTACAGTCGCTTATTGGGTCAGTGCATTCATCATTTCAGCCGAAGATATCGGCTTCTTACTCTTCCCTGTTTGGCAAGGAGGCACGGGCTTTCCTGCATCAATAATCGGACCTGGTCTTTGGATCGTTGGACTGGTTTGTACGACCGTTGCCTACTTGAATGCAGAGCGAAGCAGATAATCATAAGGCTTTTAGGTCTGGGGCTATCTAGAGCCGATAACCTCCTTAATGCGGTTGAAAGGAGGCTTCCTGCTCACACTATTTCCTTGGCTTTAGGAAACGCCGCCGGCTGATAAGGCGCGTTTCAATTCGGCCAGTCTTGGGTTTTCGGCGGGCGCGTCCGCTTCGAGGCCCTGTCTCTCGGCGTTCTCGACCCGGTCGCGGCCTTTAGACTTTGCCTGATAGAGGGCCTGATCGGCCCGCGCAAACAGCTGAGCATAGGTTTCACCCTCACGCGCTGTCGCGACGCCAAAACTCGCGGTAAGGCTTAGATTATCGTTTAGTTCAGAGTGCTTGAGGCCTGCGAATGCCTGCCGAATGCGTTCGGCCAGCCTGTGGGTTGGATCATTTGTACAATCCCAGACCGCGATGCAAAACTCTTCCCCGCCGATCCGGCCCGCTATGTCATAGTCGCGGATTGTCCGGGCAATGAGCGCCCCGAAATCTGAGATGACCTTGTCACCGGCTTGATGCCCCCAGGTGTCATTCACGCGTTTGAAGTAATCAATATCAGCCACAACCAGACTAACCGGGCGTTGCTCGGCTTGGCTGCGGCGCAGAAGGCTGTGCATAGCCTCTTCAAATGACCCGCGATTATATAGCCCGGTTTGAGGATCACGCTCGCTGCTTTCACGCAAAGCGGTCATCCATTCGGCGATCGTCGCGCCGATCAGCACCATCGCGGTGATGACACCCTTTAGCCCAAGTACAAGTCCGATCAGGGAGTAATATATCGTTTCTTTGTAGGCTTCCGGGGGAATGGTGCTCTCAAACATCAGGGTCAATTGCGGCCTGATCAGGAAGTCAGCTGTCTGCACTGCGACAACCGCTATTATTGCAGCATCGAGCATAGACCGACGGGGCGCGGCCAGCAGCACCATCCCGCCCATCGCGAACATGACACCATAGCCAATATTCAAAATAACCAATCGCGGGCCAACATCGTTCGAAAAACTGATGAGCACTGCCAACACCAAGGCGCTTATCACGTAAACGGCTACGAAACTGGCCAAGGGCGGCCTCTGGCCTACGCGCTCGCAAACCGATGCCAGCAAAACAACCGTGCCAAGCGTGTAGAAAAGCTGCGTCGCGTGAAAGAGATAGAAAGCGTCAGCAGGAAAAATGTGCGTGATCAGAAACCCTATGGCTGACAGCGCAAAGGCAAGGCCAAAGCCAAGCACGTAACGTTTCAGCCTACCCATTCGCCACAGCACAATAAAGGTGACGGCGAAAAACAGTGCCATAAGCGGTGTTATGAGACCAAGAATTTGTGTTTGCATTTGGTCATACCCCCATCAGGCATCAGTCGCGATAAGCTCGCCGGGCAGGATCAGGGCGATCGCTAAACGCGCGCGCTATGCCTACTCGTCTTCCTCGAGCATTTCGCCCCAGAGGACGTGCTTGCTGACGCGAGCGGCTTCGATGACGATAACCGCTGCCGCGCCTGCAAGCACCCACCATGCCGTGCTGGATTGTCCGGCCCAATTTACCACTTGTTCTATCATCACCATTGCCTCGGGTCTTTGCCTCTAATGTCCCTAGAATGGGGCAGACGTCTTAACGAGACCTGAGTCAAAACGGGCTCTTTCGGGGCAATAGGTAATCAAAAGCGCCCTATTTCTTTACCCTTGCCCGGTTTTGCGTAAACAAGGGTCATAATGAGTTCAAAAGCCCCCTCCCGAAAACCGCCCGCGCGTGTCTGGCAGCGTATGTTGTCTGGCCGCCGTCTTGACCTGATGGACCCCTCGCCGATGGATGTCGAGGTTGAGGACATCGCGCATGGGCTTGCCCGCGTTGCACGCTGGAATGGCCAGACCAAAGGCGCACATGCGTTCTCAGTCGCGCAACACAGCGTGATCGTCGAGGCCTTGTGCACGCATCTGGAGCCGCGCCTTGATCCACGCTCATGCCTTGTTGCCCTATTACATGATGCGCCAGAATACGTGATTGGCGACATGATTTCGCCGTTCAAAGCGGTGCTAGGCGATAGCTATAAGGATATTGAACTGCGGCTGGAACACGCCATCCATGCGCGGTTTGGCTTGCCTGCCGAGACCCCGGCCAGCCTGAAGCGCTTGATCAAAAAGGCAGACAATATCTGCGCTTGGTTTGAAGCCACGCAGCTGGCGGGCTTTTCTGAAGCGGAGTCAGATCGCTTCTTTGGCCATCCGCCGCGCGGGGTGAAGCTCTCGCTTGTTCCGCAACCAACCGAAACGGCCCAGAGTGAGTTTATTGCGCGCACCGAAGCCTTGCTGGCCAACATTGAGGCACCCGCATGAGCCTGATCATTGGCTTGTCGGTGGTCATCGTCGCCTATGACGGAGAAAAACCGCGTGTTCTGGCGGTGCGCCGGGATGCGAACACGATCGCGCTGCCGTTTGGGGCGTTTGACCCCGATGAGCACCGCACTTTTGAGTTGGCGCTGCGCGGCTGGGTGCGCGAGCAGACCGGTTTCCAACTGGGTTATGTTGAGCAGCTCTACACGTTTGGCGACCGCGACCGAGAAAGCCCGGATGCGACCTTGCTTGATGCGCCGAGCGATGCGCGTGTCGTAAGCGTCGGATATCTTGGGCTGACCTCACAGGCTGAGCGCCTGCCGGAGGCGTTTGAGGCGCGATGGCGCGGTTGGTATCGCCATTTTCCCTGGGAAGATCATCGCAAAGGGCGCCCTGGCCTATTAGACAATCAAATCGCACCGCGGCTTAGCACATGGGCAGCCGGCAATGCAGAGCGCCAGTTGCGGGCCAATACAGCCTTCGGGCTGGGCGGCAATGACTGGCCAGATGAAGCCGTGCTGGAGCGCTATGAGCTGCTCTATGAAGCCGGGTTGGTTGAGGAATGCGCGCGTGATCAGGGCTTACCGTTGCCGGATGGGCAATTAGGCGAACCCATGGCATCCGATCACAGGCGAATTCTGGCGACGGCGATGAGCCGCTTGCGGGCAAAGATCCGCTATCGCCCGGTCGTGTTTGAGCTGATGCCGCAGCGATTTACGCTGACCTCTTTGCAAAGCACGGTTGAAGCGATCCTGGGCCAGACCCTGCACAAGCAGAACTTCCGCCGCGCGCTTGAGCGGACGGGACTGGTTGAGGGCACGGGTGAAATGGAAAGTGGCACAGGCGGACGCCCAGCAGAGCTATACCGCTTCAAACGCGAAGCGATCCGCCGCGCGGCCGCAAGAGGGCTTAGCGCACCTGTGATTCGCGGCTAGCGCCGAACAAAGCTCAAGAAGAGAGGGAAGCTGAAACCGGCCGCAAGTCCGCCAAGGTGGGCCGCCCATGCGATTGGAAATGCAGAAATACCCCCGCTGACCGCGAGCAAGATGTTGATGATGATCCACGGCACACTGGTCGACCAAGCGCCCTTGAGGCCGCCGCGCAAATACCCAACGGCTGGCAAAAATCCGGATAGAGCCGACGACGCACCGATTGCGATCTGATCATTTCCTTGAAGATCCGCCAGTAATATCTCTGCCAGCGCCCCGCCAATGGCGCAGACGGCAAAGAACAAAACGAACAGCCCTATGCTGCGCCCGCTTTTCCCAAGCCCAAGCGCTACAATTGGCCCAAAAGACAGCATCGCGGTCATGTTCATAACCAGGTGAAACAGATTACCGTGCAACAATGTGTGCCCAATCAGCGGTACGAAAGGCCCATAGGGGCGCTCCAGCCCCACAAACCCGGGCCCAGAGATCACGGCAAAGGCCCTTAGCATCCAATCATCAAGCGCCTCGGAAGCGTTGAAGTTGATGAGGCTGACCCCGATAATAATCCCGCTCAAGATCAAAACGATAAGCGGGAAACCCTTCTTGAAAAAGGGCGCGCGTGAGGATGGTGTTTCGTCTTGTATAAGCATCGCGCCTATATGGCGTCTGTCGGACAAATTCCCAAACCCCCTTCACATTTGCCCTCAATCATACACATAGTCAGATATGGCCCATACACACGCCCATTCGAACGCCAATACGCCTTGCAGCCCGCAGGATACAGAAGCCTTTCTAGCCGAAGCAGAAGTTCTAGTGAGGCAGAGAGGCCAAAAGCTGACGCGAATTCGGCGCAAGGTTCTGCAATTACTGATCGAGAGCCCTGAACCAGCCAAAGCCTATACGCTTCTAGATAATCTGGATGGCGAAGGCGCCGCCAAACCGCCAACCATCTATCGAGCCCTCGATTTCCTTCAAGAGGTGGGGCTTGCCCACAAGATTGAGAGCCTCAACGCCTATGTCGCCTGCGGGCATGCCAGCCATAGTCACTCAGCCGTTTTCCTGATCTGTGAAGCCTGCGGCGCGGCCGAAGAGCTGCATGCCATCGGCACCAGTAAAGCCCTGGCCGCTGAAACCGATGCGGCAGGGTTTACCGTCAATCAAGCCATTATCGAAGCCCGCGGGCTGTGCCGTAAATGCGCCGCTTAAGATCAATTTTCATCGCGGCAGGTTTTGCAGCCGGATTGCCCATCGCCGCAAATGCTTTGCCGCAAGACTTTCAAGCCGCCCATGCGGAAGGCGCTTGGACAGGATGCGTGGAGCAAACAGGCTATGCGCCTTATCCGGTACGTCTGGAACCGCTCAAAAGCGGACAGTTTCGCGTTATTTATCCCAAACTTTGCCAAGGTCTGCATCGCCTTGACGTGGACCCGGACTATGACGCCATTGAAACGATCGCCGCGCCGCTCTCAACCTGTGTGACGCCTGTGCGCGTGAATTACAGCCATGTAGAGGGTGAGCTGAAGCTGAATTACACTTGGGCAAATGCTTTTAGCGCGACAGCGCAGCTGCGCCCCGGCCAAAAAACCGCCCTTTGTGATCCTAGTAAGGCTGTCTCATGATCCCACTTTGGAAAGGCAGCGCCAATACTTGGGACTGTGACGAGATGGGGCATATGAATGTCCGGGTCTATGTCGAAAAGGCGATTGAGGGGCTTGGAACCTTTGCTGCCGCTTTGGGAATGCCTCATGCTTATAAAGCAAATGCGCTCTCGACATTGCTGCCTGCCGAACACCATATTCGCTATATTCGCGAGGTTCATCCCGGTCGCCCCTTGGCAATGTCTGGCTGTGTTCTGGAATGGGATGAGACCAGCGCGCTTCTATATCAGGAGATGCGCCACAGTGATGGTACCTGCGCCGCCGCATTTCGCACCCGGATTATTCATGTTGATACGACCAGAGGGAAGGCTTTTCCCTGGAGCACCCGCACAAAGGCGCAACTGGAAGCGCTGAGCGAAAGACCGCCAGAAGATACGAAACCGCGCGGGCTTGATCCTGAGATCGCGCCGATCCCATCCCGTATGGCAACGCTGGAACACGCCTTGAAAGTAAGTGCCCCTGAGATTGGCCGGGGGACTGTTCCGCTGGCTCATTGCGATCCGTTTGGACGGATGCTGGCCCCTTGGTTTATGGGCCGTATTTCTGACGCGGTTCCAAACTTGCTATATGACTGGCGACGGAAAGTCACCGCCTCAAGCGAAGGCGCGCAGATGGGCGCTGCGGTGTTAGAATACCGCCTGATCTATCGCAAATGGCCACGCGCGGGCGACCGGTTTGTCATACATTCTGGTCTTGCCGCCTCAGCAGAGAAGACCCATACGCTGGCCCATTGGGTGCTTGATCCTGACACCGGGGAGGCATGGGTGACGACAGAAGCGGTGGCCGTGACGTTTGATCTCAAGACACGCAAAGTGATCCCGACACCTGCCGAGCAGATCACCGAGTTGGAAGCCATCGCGCCCAGAGGCCTGAAACTTTAGCTGCGCAGGCTTCTTCGAACCAGGCCAACTTCCTCCTCGCCCAGCCCCTCAATCAGGCTTGAAATATAAGCAGAGAGCTGATCACGCACATCATAAGGCGCTTCCATAGGCAGGAAATGCGTGGTGTTCGCTCGCTCTTTCAGGACCAGATGCGGGCATTTGCGCGATAGTTTCGCCGCCACTTTATCGCTCATGACGGACTCGCGCTCCGGGCGCAGGACAGTGATCGGAATTTTATGCTTGCGAACCGTGGCAAGCGCGCCCCACGGCCGATTACGTTGCGCTCCAAAAGTCGCCGCTTCCCATTTCGGCTGACAGAGCAGTTTCCAGACCTGGTCATCGCTGTCTGGATCATTTTCATCAACGCGGTCAAAAGCGTCCAGAATATAGTCGCCAAGAAAAGGCTCTCGCCAGGTTTTGAACGCGCCGCGATCTTTATAGCTTTGCTCAATCTCGGCCCGTGATCCGAATGTGTCGCGGCGTTTTCGGGCCTGCCGCGCCATTGAATGACTGCCGCCGCCAAACGGGATGAGATGGCTCATCATATAAAAGCGGCTCGGTAGGATGACGGGATCAACCAGGACCAATCCAGCAACTTTCTCAGGCCGCGCCCCTGCCACAAGCAGAGCAACGGTTGCGCCCATGGAGTGTCCGCCCAGCACAATTGGCTTAGTTGGAGCTTCCCGGTCGAGATAAACAATGACATCGTCGCGGTAGCGTTTCCAGGACTTCAAGCTTCCCGGCTTGGCGGGCAACTCAGTTCGGCCATGCCCGCGCATGTCCAGGGCCTGCACTTTCGTGCGCAGCCCAAGCGGCGCGAGGATGGACTGATACGTCATGGCGTTAAAGCCAGTGGCATGTAGCCAAAGCGCGGCAAGACGCTTGGCTGGGTCGCCAAACTCTAGCGCCGCCGCGTTTCCCTCAGCTGCTTCAAACTTAAATCTACGCATATGGTAACCTGTACTCACCCAAATACCCGGCGCAAAAGATCCGTTGTGCGGGCAAGCGGATTGTCACGGATTTTTTTCTCTTCCACAGCAAGATAACTGAACAAGCCATCCAGACCGAACTGGACTGCATGGGTTGTCAGATCAGATTTGAAGTCAACTGCAGCAACGGCAAGAAGCGGCGTTGAAGATGTGACATTATCGAGGGTCTGATACGCGCCAGAAGAGGCGAGCGCGCTTTCCACATAGGGCGTAAATGTCTGGCGCAGATTGCCTTCTGTTTTGCCCCGCAAGAAATCCGTGGCTGCTGTATCGCCGCCGCGCAGCAGGCCAATCGCATCCTCAATCGTGATGGATTTGACCGCATCGATGACAATGGTCTTGCCAGCTGGAACGGCCTGTTCGGCGGCCCGGTTCATGCGCAATTGAAGATCATCTAGCGGCCCGGAAAGCCCTAGCCCTGCGAGTTGCTCTTGCGCCTGACCCAAACGGCCTGGCAGCGGGATCTTGATCTGTGGATTAGACCAGTAGCCGTTTTCAACGCCAAGCTGGTCCGCCACACGGGTCGTGCCAATCTCAAGCGCTTGTCTTAGGCCTGCATCAATTTCAAATCCAGAAAGGCCATCCTTGCCATCCTGTCCATCAGCGCCGCCTGAGATTTCACCGAGAACCTGGCCCAAATCGCCAAGGTCGGTGCTTTCGCAACTGGCTGGTATGAAGCAGAGCGCAAGGGCCCCTATAATGAATGAACGCATGGTCTCTCTCCCTGAACCAGCCGCAAATTGGTTGGCGATACTGAACCCTGAATTGACCGACAAATCAAACGGCAAACTGCTTCCCGTTGGGTCATACTGGCGATTCAAGGCCACTTGCGGTAGTTTCATGAGAGGTAAGGGAGATAGACCATGCTGAAGAAAACTCATGAATGCTTCAACGTCTCAATCGAGGACAAAGTCGCGCATATTGTCCTGAATCGTCCGCAGGCGATGAATGCGATGAATAAGGCGTTCTGGAATGAGTTGCCACGGATCGTGCGCGAGATTGACCGCGATGCTCTGGCGCGTGTGATCGTTATCTCTTCAACCGGAAAGCACTTCTCGGCCGGGATGGACCTGTCTGTGTTTGGCTCACCCGGATCGGTCAGCAATCCGGATATGAACCACTATACAGCGGCTGAGGTCTTTCGCAGCAATATCAGCAAGATCCAATCGTCTTTCAACGCGCTTGAAGAGGCACGCATCCCGGTGCTTATCGCCTGTCAGGGCGGCGTCATTGGCGGCGCGATGGATATGATCTCCGCTGCCGATATTCGTTGGTGCACCAAGGATGCGTTCTTCTGCATTCAGGAAACCAATATCGCGATGACTGCAGATGTCGGCACCTTCCCGCGCCTGCAACGCTATGTCCCCGAAGGCTGGGTCAAGCAAATGGCCTATACCGGGGAGCGCCTGAAAGCTGACACAGCCAAAGACATTCATCTCGTCAATGAGGTTTTCGACACACAGGAAGAGATGATGGAACACGTCATGGGCGTCGCGAAAGAGATTGCCCGCAAGGACCCGCTGACCGTAGTGGGCTGCAAGACGCTGATCAATTATGGCCGCGATCACTCAACCGCTGATACGCTGGATTATATCGGTGTCTGGAATGCCGGGATGATGCCGCACAGTCATATGAAAGAGGCGTTTACCGCCATGGCTGAAAAGCGCGAACCGGTTTTCCCGGACCTTGGAAAGCTGCGCGACGACCCGATGTAGGCCTACCCTATGCGGTAAACCAAAGTTGCCTTGGCAATAGGTGATGCGCCCTGCGCAGCGATGCCGCTGGCGAAAATCAGCGTACGGGTTTTTCGGTCAATCTGGGCTTTAAATGTTGTGGCCACGGCAGGCTGTACATCCCCCGTTATGTCGAATGAAACCGACACAGGTGAGAGGACACTGCCCTCAATTTCCGACATTGCATAGGCGCGAACCACCTGCTGCAACAGTGCGCCCGCGACAGTGTGGTCTGTCAGATCAGCCGCAAAATGGGCGGTATCAGGTGCGGTAAAGTTCAGCCCTGAACCGGGAATGAGGAGGTCGGTTATAGCAGTCATCCCCTCCCCTAGTCACAGCGCGCAAAAATGAAAAGGCTCACTGCGCGAAAACGCAGCGAGCCCTTCAGGAACCAAAGATGTTTTAAAGGTTTAGGCGGCGACAGCGGCCTTGTCCAAAACAGGCATACTGTCGGCAACAACCAGATCACCAAGGTGACCAAAGGCCTCCATGCCATACGTGGTTTGCATATAGGTGCTGATGGATGGCAGCAGTTTCGCAATCTCGCTATGGCCAAGACCGGCTTTGTGCAAGCTGACAAACATGCCTTCGCCAATGTGGCGGCGACCGCCCGGTGTTTGTTCAATCAGGCGGGCCACGACGCCTGTCGCAGCGCCAATATCAGCGCCTGTTGTGGCAGAGAGGGTCCGCGCGCCGGGCATCTTGCGAAAGATGGCTTCGGCCAGTGGAGAGCCTTGACGCTCAGCTGTGTTGAGAATGATCCCAATCGCTTCACGGGCTTTAATCAAGTTCAGGCCTGTCGTATCAGCGGCCGTTTTAATCATATTCTTTAGCATTCGGCGGGTTCCTTTTCGCTCTGTTACAGCGACACTACCCTCAAGCATGTTGAGGTAAGGTTACCAAAACGCCCCTTTTCATTCACTTTTGTGCTGGATTCAGTTAAGCGCCGTTAGGGCCGGGTAAACAAATCGGGCGTTTCTGTTTACTTTTGACCCATATCCCAATGATCCCATAAGAGGTTGATGAGTTCTCGGCGTTTCGTCAGCAATCGATGGTTCATGAAAATATCAATCTGGGTGTTGTCACCCTCCCAAAACCAAGTGGTAGTTTTATCTACATATTGATAGAGATACGGGACGAGAAACTCGTAGTGTAATTCCCAGTGATCGCGGTAAGGCTGCTCGTCTCCAGCTGAATCATATCGACTGATAACCAACGCCCAGCCATGAAACATGTCGCCTATTTCAGTTTTTGGTGAGGAGCCTGTCCAGTAAAGCCATAATTTCAGATGCTCGGGTGAATGAACTTCAGCGACATAGACCTCATATTTAAGTGAGGCCTCAAGTATCTTTAACTCGCGATCAAGCTTGTTCATTTGTGTGATCACATCCTATCTGGCGCGGTAATCCCCAAAATTCCAAGCCCGGCCTCCAGCTGGTGCAGAACGGTTTGCGCAAGTCCGAGACGAGAGGCGCCGACGGCTGGATCGACCCCGTCTTTGACGATCGGACACGCGGCATAGAACGCGCTGAACGCCTGCGCCAAGGCGTAGACATGCTCACAGACATAATGCGGCATCCGCTTTTCGCGGGCGAGGCGTAGAGCCAGTGCAAAGCCATCCAGCGTTAAAGCCAGCTTGCGTTCTTCGGCTGCTACAATCGCAATATTACCAGCTTCAAAGCCTTGCGCTTTGGCGCGGCGCAGGATCGCCTTGATGCGCACCGCCGCATAGAGAAGGTAAGGTCCGGTCTTGCCCTCAAAACTGGTAAACCGCTCAAGATCGAAGACATAATTTGTTGTGCGTTGGTTTTGCAGGTCCGCAAAGCGCAGCGCCGCGCGGGCGACGAGCTTGCCGATTTCAGTCCGCTCATCGGCATCTATATCGCCGGAAAGCTTGGTCTCGCCAATCCGTTTGGTCGCCTCTTCCAGCGCCATTGCGTTAAGATCAGCGAGTCGCAGCGTGCCGCCTTCACGGGTTTTGAACGGCTTACCATCCGAGCCATTCACCGTGCCAAAGCCGAGATGTTCCAATTGAGCTTCGGGCAGCAATCCAGCTTTCTCTGACGCGCGGAAGACTTGTACAAAGTGAAACGCCTGACGCTGATCAACGACATATAGAATGCGGTCCGGGCGAAACGTATCCACCCGGTCTTTGATCGTGGCAAGATCAGTGGCGTGGTACCCGGTTGCGCCGCGCGAATTGACCAGCATGAAGGGCGGCATCGGCTTTTTCAGCTTTGGCTTGCCGTCTTTATCCAGCGCTGGCGCGCCAGCCTCATCAAGGACGGGCACATTTTCGTCGTCGCGCGCAATGTCGATGATCCAGGCCCCATCATCAAGCTTGGCCAGCTCACGCGTTTTCAGATCGGCAACCATAGGCGCGATGAGCGGATCAATGTCGCTCTCGCCGTTCCAGAGGTCGAAACTGACATCCAGAAAGGCGTAATCAACTTTTAGAGCGGCAATTGAGACATCAATGAAATGCCTCAGCAGAGCGCGGTAGCCGGCGCGGCCAGCCTGCATCTCTGCCACCGCTTCCTGAGCGCGCTTGGCATAAGCTTCATCTTCTTTTGAACGCCCGGATGCCATTGGGTAGAGCCTGGAAAGATCGACCATCGTAACCGGCGGCTCGGATGGGAATGGGCCTTGATCGCGCTCATCAAAATAAGGCAACTCTGGCTGCTCTTCTTCGACCGCAATGATCAGGAGCCCCATTTGCAGGCCCCAATCACCAAGGTGAACATCGCCGGTCACATCATCGCCAAGGAAACGCAATAGCCGCACCAGCGTGTCGCCAATAACGGCTGAACGCAAATGCCCGACATGCATAGGCTTGGCGACATTCGGCCCGCCAAAGTCGACGACGATTTTCTCGCGTTCGGCTGCCGTGCCGCCGCCCGCTTTGTCATCTGCGCCAATCTGTGTGACCTGTTTGGCGAGTGCAGCTTCGCTGACAACAATATTCAGAAAGCCCGGCCCGGCGACATCAACGCGCGAAACGGCATCATGGTCAGCAATGCGAGGCGCAATCTTGGCGGCAAGGTCACGCGGATTCATACCCGCTTGCTTCGCTGCACCCATACAGCCATTGCATTGAAAGTCTGCCAGTTCCGGTCGATCCGATTGCTTCACTGCGCCCCATCGCACCTCAAGCCCTTCAGCCTGAAACGCCGCAACGCACGCGTTCGCCAGCTGGCCCGCGAGATCGGTCATCATATGTCTCCGAACCTTTAAGGCCTATTGTCCAGCATTAAGCCGGAAGCGGCGGCCTTCTTTATTATAAGTGAGCTGCTTATCGGTGAGCTCAAAGCCAACCAAAACCTCAAAATTTGCCGCAGAAACGGACTCTTCTGAACGAGGAATGATGATTCTCTGCACAAGCTCGGTTCGTCCTGTCACATCGCCATCCGAAAAATCGGCCTGGACTGTGAAGAACTCCTTGTTCAGCACTTTACCGCTGCGACGCGTTACGGCGACCCAGTAGGTATAGTCGCGCACGGTTTCAGTGCCCGCTTGACCGCGCCCAAAGGCAAAATCAATCTCAATCTCGGCCCGGACAGGATCGGTTCCGACATAGCGGCAGAACATCTGAACATCGACGATCTCTCCTGAATAGGCGAGGTTTGGGAAGAGCGCTTCGTTGCCCTCAAAATCCACAATGCGCGAGGCATTATAGATCGACCCGACAGGGGGGCAGGTCCCCGCATTCTGGCGTGTGTCCAGCGCATCGCCAATAGATGAGCCAGTTTGGCAAGCGCCAAGCGCCAGCGCGAGGGTCAGAAGGGCAAAAATCCGCATGTGTGATGCCTTGTCACTCTTGGCCTCGAGGCTGAGGCTGTCCATTTATCTGCAAGAGTGTTACCGGGCCATGGCAAGCCGTGCAACGCCCTATCTGCGTCGCATGCATGAGGAGATTGTAAGATCATGAGACCTTTGACGATTTTGCTTGCGGCGCCGCGTGGGTTTTGCGCCGGTGTAGACCGCGCCATCCAGATTGTTGAAGAGGCAATCGGCAAGTGGGGCGCGCCTGTCTATGTCCGCCATGAAATTGTTCACAATCAGCATGTGGTTTCCCGCCTGGAAGATATGGGCGCGGTATTCGTAGAAGAGTTGGATGAATGTCCTGGCGACCGCCCGGTCGTGTTCTCAGCCCACGGTGTGCCGAAAGCGGTGCCCGCCGCCGCGCAAGCGCGTGAGATGATTTATGTGGATGCGACGTGTCCGCTGGTCTCAAAGGTCCATGTTGAGGCCGAGCGCCATCATAAAGCCGGCCGTGAACTGGTGCTGATCGGACATGCTGGGCACCCGGAAGTCATCGGCACAATGGGACAATTGCCGGATCAGACGATGACCCTGATCGAAACAGTTGAGGACGTTGCGGCCTTCACACCCGAGCAGCCGGATAATCTGGCATTTGTGACCCAGACCACTTTAAGCGTTGATGATACGGCTGAAATCGTTGCGGCACTGCAAGCGCGTTTTCCAAAGATAAATGCACCTCACAAAGAGGACATTTGCTACGCCACCACGAATCGGCAGGAGGCGGTCAAAGTCATGGCCGAGCGTTCAGAGCTGTTTCTTGTCATTGGCGCAGAAACCTCCTCCAATTCCAAACGGTTGGTTGAAGTGGCAAAGCGTGCCGGGTCAGACGATGCCCAGCTGGTTGCAAGCGCCGAAAATGTTGACTGGTCCTGGTTTGAAGGCGTTGAAACGCTTGGCCTGACCGCAGGGGCAAGCGCGCCGGAAGACCTCGTTCAAGGCTTGATCGCCGCTTGCCGCGCCCGTTTTGACATCACGGTAGAAGAAGTGACGACCGCAACTGAAAGCGTTGTCTTCAAACTTCCCCGCGTGCTTGAGCAAACATCTTAAACCCGTAAACTCAGCCCAAAATAAAACCCCTGCAGATCACTCTGCAGGGGTTTCGATTTTCAGTGTTTTTCTAAACCTTAGTAGGCAGAAAGACCGAGGCTCTGAACTGTAGAAACAGTCAGGTAGCCAACTGGCAGACCGTTGGCGCGCTGGTAAGATTCCATTGCGTTGAGGGTCGCTGGGCCGAACTCGCCATCAGCTGGAGCCGCGTAACCAGCAGCTGTAAGAGCTGCCTGGATTTCACGGATTTTAACGCCAGTTGTGTTCGTGTCGCAAAGTACTTCACGCCACTCAAGACCGCCGCCGCCTGTTACAACGCGCTTCTCAACGGTTTTGTAAGTCGCTGGGATGTCGATACGCTCTTCAGCAGCTGGCGTAACCAACTTCTGAACTGTAACAGTTTCGTACTGAGCCGGAATTGTTTCTTCAACAACACGTGGTGGCTCAACAACAACCTGCTTGGTCACTGTCTTAGAAACAGCTGGAATGATCTGAACGTCAGTACGCTCAGCTGTGACCAGACGTGTGCGTGTGACAGTGTCATACTGCGCTGGCACTTCGACCTTACAAAGCAGTTCACCTGTCGCAACAGCTTGCGTACCGGTTGGCGCTGTACCTGTGCCCGCAGCGCCGCGACCGTAAAGGCCCGCACCTGGCTTCCAGGTTGTGTACGCGTCACGTACCAGAACCTGCTCAGTGTACGTTTCGTACTGAGCTGGAACAACGACTTTCTGCTCACGAGCAGGCTCGACTTCAATAGTCTCAGTCACAGTCTCATAGACGGCTGGAACTGTTTTGTAGACGGTTGTGCCTTCTTTGAGCAGGCGTTGCTCGGTCACAGTTTCGTACTGTGCCGGGATAACCTTAAGCTCATAAGACGCTTCTTTGTCGACAACTTGCTCAGTCAGGACCTCAGTTGTTTCTGGGATCAGGACGCGAGCAAAACACTCACCTGCATCAGCCGATGGCGGCAAATCTGCAGCCTGACCAAGTGCAACACCAGCAAATGCTGACGCACTAGCTGACAATACTAGGAATTTCTTCATTTTAATTCTCCCCTTTGGACATGCACGAATCATCTCCGTACAGGTCACGAGCTAAACATCTCAACAAACAGCTTCAAGCTGTAAGTTCAGTTGCGTTAATTGAAGCTGACAAGCGACAACTCCAACTTGTTAACCATAAACGAGGTGAAACATAATCACCAGTCATTTACGGTCATTTTCACCAGACTGTAATAATTGCAGCAGTCTGGCACCCGAAAACACTCTAGCAATTGCGACTTTCAGAAGCCGCTTGTATGACGCGCGTTAAGATTTGAAAGGCTCGCCATGATTTCTCGTTACGCCCGCCCCGCGATGACCGCCATCTGGGCCCCCCAAAGCAAATATGGCATCTGGCTCGAAATTGAGACGCTCGCCGCAGAGGCTATGGAGAGCCTGGGACAGATACCCGCCGGGACGAGCGCCGTGGTTCGCGAGAAAGGTGCATTTGATATTGCCCGGATCGATGAGATTGAGCGCGAAACCAAGCATGATGTCATCGCATTCCTGACCAACGTCGCTGAACATGTTGGGGAACCTGCGCGCTTTTTACACAAAGGCATGACCTCATCAGACGTGCTGGACACATGCCTGAATGTTCAACTGGTGCGCGCCACTGATCTGATGATGGAGGGGCTGGACCGGGTTCTGACGGCGCTGGAAATGCGCGCCTTTGAGCATAAGATGACGCCGACCATTGGCCGCTCTCACGGCATCCACGCTGAACCGACAACCTTTGGCGTCAAGCTCGCCACCTTCCATGCGGAGTTCCAACGCGCCAAGCGCCGCTTACTTAGCGCGCGTGAAGAGATTGCCACCTGCGCGATCTCTGGCGCGGTTGGCACATTTGCCAATATTGACCCGCGGATTGAAGAATATGTGTCTGAAAAGCTCGGCCTTTCACCAGAGCCGGTTTCTACGCAAGTGATTCCACGAGACCGCCATGCCATGTATTTTGCCACTTTAGGTGTCATTGCCTCCAGCATTGAGCGCCTCGCGACCGAAATTCGTCATTTGCAACGCACGGAGCTGTATGAAGCCGAGGAGTTTTTCTCCAAAGGCCAGAAGGGCTCCAGCGCGATGCCGCATAAACGCAACCCCGTGCTTACCGAAAACCTGACAGGCCTGGCACGTCTTGTCCGCATGGCTGTGGTTCCCGCAATGGAGAATGTCGCTCTCTGGCATGAGCGTGATATCTCGCACTCATCGGTTGAGCGCGGCATTGGCCCAGACTCGACCATCCATCTGGATTTTGCCCTGCACCGCCTTGCCGGAGTGATCGAAAATCTGTTGGTCTATCCAGACAATATGCAAGCGGTCATGGACAAGATGGGCGGCCTCCACAATTCGCAGCGCGTGCTGCTGGCTTTGGTCGAAGCAGGCAATAGCCGCGAAGATGGTTATCGCATGGTTCAACGCAATGCGATGAAGACCTGGGCCGGCGAAGGCGCGTTTCTGGATCATCTGAAGGCCGATCCAGATGTCACAGCCAAGCTTTCAAATGAGAAACTTGAGAGCCTGTTTGATGACGCCTACCACTTTGCGCGTGTCGATTATATCTTCAAACGCGTGTTTGGGCGCAGCTGATAACGCCTCTTTGATGCCAGCCGTTCAGGTCCAGCATGCTAGAGCCGCTTCAACCTGAGGAGTTCCATCTATGCGCCGTATCCTTGCCAGTCTTGCTTTGATGCTTACCAGCGCTCTGCCAGCTAGCGCAGAGCCTGTCCTGAAGATTATCAACTTTACCGCTGACTGGTGCCCAAACTGTCAAATCCTCAACCCGCGTATGGAAGAAGCCCTTACAGCCTTTCCAGATGGCTCAATTGAGATCGTCAATTTGGATATGACCAAAGCGCGCCGGGGTACACCTCAGCTTGAAGTGCTTGCGATTCATACCGATGCAATGCGCCTCGCGGGCGAGCACAAAGCTGCCTATCTCTGGAATTGGTATGGCGGCGTCACAGGGATCGCGGCGGTTATTGCCGCTGATAATGGTGAGCCAATCACCTGCTTCATGCGCACATTGGACACCAAGGATATTCAAGACCGCCTGAAGCTTGCAAAAATCCTGGCCGAGCGCGGCACACCCGGTCAGCGCAAACCCCAAGGCCCGGACTGCCCTGCCCCCATGCGCTGATACGTTTCGTTAAGTGTTTCGCCTTCACCCTGCCGTAATCTGTCAGCACTAAGACGCACCGAAGTGATGCGCGAGAGGTGAGCAGGCGTGAAAGCTTCAAACGGGAAACCGGGCCTTAAAAAATCTGCTCCAAAAGCCAAGGCGCGCCAGTCGCAGGGAACGAGTATGGGCATTTTGCAGCACAGACCCATCGTCAAATGGAGCCTGATCACTGGTTTTATTGCAGCTTTGGTCGGCTTACTCGCAGCCTATCTGTTTTGGCAAAGCCTGTATCGCGGCATGCCCGCTCTTCCGGAAACGGCCGAGCTTTGGGAAGCTAATCGCGAGCCCGCGATAGAGTTCCTGGACCGAAATGGCGAAACGCTGGCGATTCGCGGCCCGCGTTATGGTCGCGCCATCAAGATTGATGAATTACCGCCGCACGTGCCGCGCGCCTTTATTGCCGCCGAGGATAAGCGCTTTTACCTGCATGATGGCGCCGATACGCAAGCCATGATCCGGGCGGCCTGGTCCAATTTCAGCTCTGGCAAAACCGTGTCAGGAGCGTCGACCTTGACCCAGCAACTGGTAAAGAACCTCGTCCTTTCACCTGAACAAACTCTCAAGCGTAAAGTTCAGGAAATCCGGCTGGCGCGGCAGCTTGAGGAAAAGCTAGGTAAGAATGAGATATTGGAGCTGTATCTCAACCGCATCTATTTCGGTTCAGGTTTTTACGGGCTCGGCGCTGCGTCGCGCTTTTATTATGGCAAAGACCCAAAGGACCTGACCCTGGCTGAGGCCAGCCTGCTCGCCACGCTTCCCAAAGCGCCGTCGCGGCTAGCGTTGGATGATAATATGGCCGGGGCAAAACTGCGTCAGGCCTATGTCTTGAACGAAATGCTGGATGCCGGGTTTATCACGCAAGAAAGCTATCAGATTGCACTTGATTCAGATGTCGAGCTTGCGCCTGAACCCGCGCGCGATCCGCAATTTGGATTTATTCTGGATGCCGCTGCCGAGCGGGCCGCTGAGCTCTTGCCGAAACTACCGGAAGATCTGGTCGTTACGTTAACGATCGACCGCAAGCTGCAGACCGATATTACCGAAGCCCTCGAGGCGCGCATGGACGCCGAGGCCGAAGAGGTGGACGCAGGCCAGACTGCGGCGATCATCATGAACCGCAAGGGCCATGTCCTCGCGCTTTATGGTGGCCGCGATTACACAGAGAACCAGTTCAACCGCGCGACACAAGCCCACCGCCAACCGGGCTCTGCCTTCAAGCCCTTCGTCTATGCCGCCGCGCTAGAGATTGGCGTGAGCCCTTATGATGTGCGCATTGATCAACCCGTTACGATCGACAAATGGACGCCGAAGAATTTCTCCCGCGCGCACATGGGCCCTGTGACCGTGTCAGAGGCCCTGCGCGATAGTCTCAATACGATTGCAGCGCTGCTGGGTCAGGAGGC
>CAZGVG010000045.1:3981-20073 GCA_964528975.1 uncultured Hyphomonas sp. | reverse complement strand
GTCGCAAAGATTTGCGGCGCTTCACTTAGTAAATCATCATTGCGGTCAACTGCTAGAACCTCTACATTCTCAAGCAACACGTCTGCCACCAGTTTCACTTTCCGTGTGTTACCGCCTTTGTCTTCGGTAAAGAGCACATCGACGTGATCCCCGGGCAGCACAAATCCAGCCACGCCGGTTACATCATTCATACGCACAGAATAAGCGCGATACCCCGGCTCAAGGCGCCCTGCCAATGAGGCCCTCATACCCACCGGAGACAGCCGCGAATCAAGGATAGGCTCACCCGGCTGAAATGCTGTCAGCGCCTGACGGACGGAAAATTCGGTCGAGCCAATCGCGGCGACAGTCTCGAAATGCCCATAAGGGACTTCATCTTCCGGCCACATCTCAACTGTGACATTCTCAAAATTCACCGGGCTGCCGCGTTCGATCACATCAGAGGCGACGATAATTGCGACGTCATTGCTGACAGGCATGACGATTTCAGTGACGGTGATTTCTTCTTCCGGTTCAGATTTAGTCATCTGCCAGGCAACAAACGTCGCCGCCAAGCCTAAAGCCGCTGAGGCACCAAGAGAAACAACCGGGGAAATACGCATGAGGAGGCTCCAAACTTAAGCCTTGAGCTTAATGACAGCTCTTTAAGCCTCCCCCTACACGAACCAGAAAAATCACCCCTGTCCGTTAAGCATAACGCGCATGACTTACAGGCAAAAGAAAAGCCCCTGCTGGTTCAGCAAGGGCTTTGAAAAACTTCAAGCATTTTAAAAGACTTAGTCTTCCTGCGGTTCTAGAATTTGCTTACCGCGATACATGCCCGTTTTCAGGTCAATGTGGTGCGGACGGCGAAGCTCACCAGAATCCTGGTCTTCGATAAACGTATTGCCCTTCAGACGGTCGTGCGAACGACGCATACCGCGGCGGGACTTCGTGATTTTACTCTTAGGGACAGCCATGGTCTTTGTTCCAAATAGTCGTCTGGGCCAATGGCCCGTTAAATCCAAACCGCGCGTATATACGCGCTGTGCGTAACACGCAAGAGGGCGATTGCCGCTAAACTAGCCTCGACTGCGTAACGGCTGCATCAATGAAACTGGCAAATAGCGGATGCGGTTCCATTGGCCGTGATTTCAGCTCAGGGTGATACTGAACGGCAATGAACCATGGGTGGTCTTCCAATTCGATGATTTCAGGCAGAATTCCGTCTGGCGACATGCCAGAGAAAATCATACCGTTGGCTTCAAGCCGGTCGATATAATCCCGGTTCACTTCATAGCGGTGGCGGTGGCGCTCTGAAATATCCAGTGTGCCATAAACCTCAGCCACTTTTGAGCCTTCGCGCAGCCGCGCTGGATAAGCGCCCAGCCGCATGGTGCCCCCCATATCAGTGCTTTCGTCGCGGAGAACTTTCTGATTGCCCTTGGTCCACTCCGACATCAGGCCAACAATCGGCTCATCTGTTGGGCCAAATTCAGTTGTACCTGCGTCCTGAATCCCAGCGAGGCTCTTGGCTGCTTCAACCACGGCGAGTTGCATGCCGTAGCAAATCCCGAAGCAGGGAACTTTACGCTCCCGTGCAAAACGAGAAGCCCGCATTTTACCGCGCGCGCCGCGTTCGCCAAAGCCGCCCGGCAGGATAATGCCATGAATGCCTTCAAGAATATCCAGCGGCGCGGTATCATCATCGAACGCTTCGCTATCAATCATCTGCACATTCACGCGGACATTATTGGCCAGCCCGCCATGCACAAGCGCCTCTGAGACAGACTTGTAGGCGTCTGGAACATCAACATATTTCCCAACCAGCCCAATCGTCACTTCCCCGTCAGGATTATGCACCGTGTGCGCAATTTCATCCCAACGCGACAGGTCCGGTTCAGGGGTCCCTTCCATACGGAAATGCCACAGCACTTCATTGTCCAGGCCTTCCGCGTGATAGGCGGCAGGTACATCATAAATATGGCCGACATCGCGCGCCTCGATCACGCTGCTTGGGCGCACATTACAAAAGCTCGCAATCTTGCCCTTTTCATTTTCCGGGATCGGCCGATCGCAACGACACAGCAGGATTTGCGGCTGGATACCGATAGACCGAAGCTCTTTAACAGAGTGCTGGGTCGGCTTGGTTTTCATCTCACCCGCAGCCGGAATATATGGCAGCAAGGTCAGATGAATAAAACAAGCCCGCTCTGCCCCGAGTTCCTGACCCAGCTGACGGATCGCCTCAAAGAATGGCAACCCCTCAATATCGCCAACTGTTCCACCGATCTCGCAGAGAACGAAATCAACGCCATCCCCTGCATCAGATAGAACGAAATCCTTGATCTCATTGGTGACGTGCGGAATGACCTGTATCGTCGCTCCAAGATAATCTCCGCGGCGCTCTTTCTCAATGATGGTCGAATAGATGCGGCCCGTCGTGATATTATCCGACTGGCGTGCTGAAACGCTGGTAAAGCGCTCATAATGGCCAAGATCAAGATCAGTCTCAGCCCCATCATCGGTAACATAGACCTCACCATGCTGGCGCGGGCTCATCGTGCCGGGATCAACGTTCAGATAGGGATCAAGCTTGCGCAGACGGACTTTATAGCCCCGGGCCTGCAGCAAAGCGCCAAGCGCAGCGGAGGCGATACCTTTGCCCAAAGAGGACACCACGCCGCCAGTAATGAAAATATAGCGAGTCATGGAAATGCAGTTTGCCTGATTCGCGGCTTAACCCGATAGGGCAAAGCAGAGTTAATGAGGATTATTGTGGATCAGTTTCACCTTCAGTTGGTGTCTCTTCGAGTGGGTCAGCTGAGGGCGTGCTCGGCGTGACCGCCAAAGGATCGTCCAAAAGGTCGCTATCGGCCCCGAGAATGTCATCAATGTTTCCAACACCAAGAACATCTTCCGGTTCCGCGTCTGTTTGCCCATCCATGAGGTCGCGCTGAACATCCGTCATACCGTCAGAATTGCTTTTCGTCGCTAGCGTTGTGAGCGTCAGGCTAGAGATAAAAAAGATCGCACCGAAGATCATCGTGGTCCGCACCAAAGCCCCAGCGACACCGCGTCCAGACATCAAACCACCGCCTGCACCACCGCCACCACCGCCGCCGCCAATGCCCAGCGCGCCGCCTTCGGAGCGCTGCATCAAGACAACGATCACGAGGACGATTGAAACGAGAATATGGGCGACGAGAATTACGTTCGTGAGGCCAGTCATATCGGATCCCTGAAAGTCAATTGGCGGGCTTTACGCCTTTATAGAGTGCTAGCCAACCCCCTCGGGTCAGTCCAGCTTAACGGCTGCAGCGTAGATGGCCATGAAGTCGTCTGCCTTCAAGCTGGCTCCACCAATCAAACCGCCATTAACGTGGTCAATGCCAAGTATTTCAGCTGCATTTCCTGGTTTCATAGACCCGCCATACAGAATGCGAACACGTGCACCAGCTTCACCATAGGTCTCGATCAGCAAGCTGCGAATCAAAGCGTGCACCCCAGCAATCTCGGCCGCAGTTGGAACTTCTCCGGTTCCGATCGCCCAAATCGGCTCATATGCTACAACCAGAGTCTCTCCTGTGCACTCTGGCGGCAGGGACTTGCGCAAGATGCGCGTAATCACTTCGTCGGTCTCGCCCAGCTGACGTTGATTATACGTCTCCCCCACACAGACAATCGGCGTAATCCCAGCGCGCTGCGCTGCTTCTGCTTGTTCCTGAACATAAGCGCTGCGCTCGCCATGATCAGCCCGGCGCTCAGAATGCCCAACGATCACATAAGCCGCGCCAATATCAGCCAGCATTTCGGCAGATACATCGCCTGTGTGGGCGCCGCGCACATCAGAATGACACGACTGGCCACCAACTTTAAGTTGGGCACCTGCCCTGCCGACCAAAGCGCTGATCAGTGTAAAAGGCGGACAGATCAAACAGTCTGCTCCAGCGCCTAAATCAGCAAGCTGCGTCGTCATAGCATCAATCTCTGACAGCGCAGATTTCACGCCATTCATTTTCCAGTTGCCTGCAATCAGTGTTCGAACCATACCAGTCCCCATCTTGAACAAGTTTACGCGCTCGCCTAGCAAGCTCAGTTCAAACTCACAAGCGATCCCTAGGGAGAGGCCCAACAATGCTGACTATGATGCGCAATATGCTCCGTTCCAAAGCGGCTGGAGGTTTGTTTGTCCTTTTGATTGTTGCGATGGCCGCCTGGGGCGTGACCGATATTTTCGCTGGCGGTTCTGGCAGAAATATCGTTGCAGCTGGTGATCGCGGCTTCAATCAAGCCCAGCTCGACGCTGATATCGAACGCTATTTGCGAAATGCACAGGATGATCGCGGCCGTACACTCACCAAGGAAGAAGCCCTGCAACAGGGCATCGTCGACCGCGTGTATCAAGACAAAGCATTTGAAACGGTCCTGACCGCCTATGCAGACAAGCTTGGAATTGCCGCCACAACGGGCGCGATAGCCGAAACGATTCGGACAAATCCAACGTTTCAGGACACAACTGGTATCTTTGATGCGCAGCGTTATTCCCAGCTTCTGGATGCAAACGGCTTTCGCGAGTCCGATTACGAAGCCAATCTGGAAGCAAGCATGACGATTGAGCGCTTGCAGCGTTTGCCGATTACAGGCCTGAAAGTGCCCGTGGCTCTCGCCCGGCTCCAGGCGGCGTATACTGGAGAACTGCGGACAGCCTCATGGTTTGTCCTGCAGCAATCAGAGCTGCCAGACATTGCGGAGCCAACGGACGAAGACCTGCAAGCGCTTTATGATAGCCGCAAAGACGTTTTGCGTGAGCCTGAACGCAGAGGCGTTAGCATGATCCGCCTCAGCCCAGAGGATTTTACTGGACAGGCCGTGGTCAGCGAAGCCGACATTAGCGGGTTCTATGATGCTTACAAAGCGGATCGCTATACCGGACCGGACAGCCGCGCTTTCACAGAATTCGTCTTTGGCGACGAAACCGTTGCACGAGACGCCCTCGGCCGTATTGCGGGCGGCGCGTCCGCCGAAGCCATCACCACTGCGCTTTCAACAGCGCTCAAATCAGGCCGCCGCGAAGTGGTGACAAATGAACGTCTCGCAGACCAAGTTTTCTCGCCAAGCGCTCAGGTCGGATCAATCCATGGCCCGCAACCGGTCGGCGGCGAGTTTGTTGTGCTTCGGCTTGAAACCATCACGCCCGGGGCCTCAACGCCGCTTGAGGATGTTCGTGAGGCTATTCAGCAAGAGCTTGCCCGACAGCAAGCGATTGGTCTGTTCTATGAGGCGGTACCAGTATTTGATGATCTGATCGGAACTGGAGCGGACCTTGAGGGCATTGCTGAGGAGTTGAAAACCCCGGTTCTTTCCTTTGCACCTGTGGATACCAGTGGCATGACCGAAGACGGCGCGCGCTACACCCCGCTCGTGACGGCGCCGGGTGTTCTGGACAGTATCTTTGATCGCCCGGAAGGCCAGACCACAGAGCGCTTCACCGATGATGAGGTCACCTGGCTTGCCCGCGTCGACAAGATTGTTCCAGAGCGACAGCCTGCCTTTGAGGATGTAAAGGAAACGATCGCATTTACCTGGACGCAACAAAAGCAAAGCGAACAACTGCTATCTGTATCGAGCCAGATTGAAACTGCGATCCGCGAAGGCAGCACACTCGCAGAGCAAGCCGCCAATTACGGCACTGTGATTGAAAGCCTGCCGCGTCCGGTTTCGCGGACGAATACAGATCTGCAATTGCCCCGTCAGCTGATCAACGCCCTATTCGCTGCGAATGCGCCTGGTGAGACCTTCTCAACGCCTGGCCTGCCCGGTCAGACAATCATCATGCAAGTGACGAATATTGACCGCCCAGCCAGCGAAACGCTTGATCTTCTGGCGGAGTCGACCGCCGTCAACATTCAGAACAATATCGCTGAAGACCTGTTCAGAGCTTACCTGACCAGTATTCAGGATGATATTGATGTGAAGACAAATGCTGCGGCGCTCGACGCCTATAAAAGCGGCCTTGTAACCCAGCAATGACCAAGGATCATCTCATCGTCCGGCGCAGGCCGGGTGATCTTGAAACGCCGGTATCTGCGATGATGAAGCTTGGGGCGGATAGTCCTGGCAGCTTCCTGTTTGAGTCGATCCATGGCGGCGAACGTCTTGGCCGTTATTCTTTTATCGGTTTGCACCCGATCCGCTGGATGCGCATTCAGGACGGTATTGGACAAACCAGCGAAACTGTCGACTTTACAGAGACAGCAGACTTTGACGGCCCGGCTGTCGAAGCCCTGCGCCATTTCGCTCAATCTGGCCGCGCGCATGCGGATACCGCAGAAGACCTACCGCCAATGGCCAGCGGCGCCTTTGGTTATATCGGCTATGACATGATCCAGCATGTTGAGCCGGTCAGTATTACCAAGCCGGACACACTCAATGTCCCCGAAGCTTTACTGGTCATTCCCGGCGTCGTCGTGATCTTCGATCACTTGTATCAGCAGCTGATCCTCGTTGGCCGCCACGCCGCAGGCGAAGAAGCCAGCGCCAATGCCCTGCTCGACAAGGTTGAAACCGCACTTGAAAGTCCGCCACCGCTCAGCCCGCGTGATGGCGAACCGGAAGACTTGGAGTTCACCTCAAATACAACCAAAGACCAGTATTTCGGCATGGTCGATCCCGCCCGCAACTATATTAAGGCGGGTGACATCTTTCAGGTCGTGCCCAGCCAGCGCTTCAGCGCGCCCTATAAGCGCCAATCCATCAGCTTCTACCGCGCACTCAGACGCCTTAACCCATCGGCCTTCATGTTCCATATGAACTTGGGCGATGTGCGTCTGATTGGCTCCAGCCCAGAAATCCTTGTGCGTGTGCGTGATGGCCGTGTCGCGATCCGCCCAATCGCTGGAACCCGGCCGCGCTCTGGTGAACCTGCAGAAGATGCACGCCGCGCGCAGGATCTGCTCGACGACAAGAAAGAAATTGCTGAACATCTGATGCTGCTCGACCTTGGCCGCAATGATGTTGGCCGCGTCGCCGCTTATGGCAGCGTCGAAGTCACTGAGCGCTTCATTGTTGAGCGCTACAGCCATGTCATGCACATTGTCTCGCACGTCGAAGGCAATCTTCGCGAGGGCATTGATAGCGTCGATGCGTTGCTCGCAGGCTTACCGGCGGGAACAGTCTCAGGGGCGCCCAAAATCCGTGCCATGCAGATCATTGACGAGTTGGAACAAAACGCGCGCGGCATCTATGGCGGCGCGATTGGCTATTTCGGTTGGAATGGTGATCTCGATACCTGTATCGCCCTGCGCACAGCCGTTTTGAAGGATGGCCAGTTGCACATTCAAGCCGGCGGCGGCGTCGTCCTCGACAGTAACCCGCAATATGAGTTCGACGAAACCGTCCACAAAGCCAATGCCCTAAAGAAAGCCGCTGCTCTTGCCGCTGCATACGAGTTCGACCAATGAGCAAGTCCATCCTCGTCATCGACAATTATGACAGCTTCACCTGGAATCTCGTCCATTATCTCGAAGAAATTGGCGCACGTACAACCGTGGTTCGCAATGACGACCTCACAGTTGATGAAGCCCTCGCCCGCAAGCCTGACGGCATCGTCCTCTCGCCTGGTCCCTGCACCCCGAATGAAGCAGGCATTTGTGTCGAGCTGGTTCAGCGCGCGCCCGATGATCTCCCCATTCTAGGCGTCTGTCTCGGCCACCAAAGCATCGGACAGGCCGAAGGCGGTAAGATCATCACCGCGCAGGAAATTCGCCATGGCAAGATCAGCCCGATCCACCACAAAGATGGCCCGCTTTTCAAAGGCCTACCGGCAACATTTGAAGTGGTGCGCTATCACTCGCTTTCGATCCGCGCCGAAGATTTGCCAGACACGTTGATCGCCGATGCCTTCACGGCGGATGGTGAGATCATGGCCGTGCGTCACAAGACAAGGCCTGTTTACGGCGTCCAGTTCCACCCCGAAAGCATCCTGACCGAGCATGGCCACGCTTTGCTGCGAAACTTCCTCGCCGCCTAAGACCGTGCCAATCGGGCTTTAGTCACCCCGGCATGCGGTTTGGCTGAAGCCGGATCATCCGGCCAGTCATGTTTTGGATAGCGTCCGCGCATATCCTTCGCCATATCCTTATAGCCCCCGGTCCAGAAGCCTGGCAGATCGCGCGTCGTTGCAACAGGTTTACCGCCCGGCGACAGCATTTGCAGCGTGACCGGAACCCGTCCATCAGCCAGCGCAATCGGCCCAGAATGCCCATAAAGCTCCTGCACTTTACATTCGACCAGCGGACGACGCTCATCCAACCAATCAACCCGCGCTTTTCGCCCGACAGGCAGAGCCACGCCTAAAGGCGCCAGCTGGTCCAGATCGCGTGGCAAGGGCCAGTCCAGCGTTGCTTTCAAAGCATCCAGCACTGGACCCGGCTTTGGCACGCTAAAGCTCCCGCCGCCCAGCGCGCTCGCCAGCCACGCATCAGCCGTTGCCTGTAAATACTCTACTGAAAGCTCTGGCCAAACATCACCAAAAACCTCTCGCAAACACGCTATCCTTGCAGCAAAGCTCGCAACTATGCCCTGCAAGCCCGTTGGCTCAAATCCAGCCTCCGCAATATGCGCCAGAAACCCCGCGCGCGCTGCAGCGCCAGACGGCTTCGGCAAAGGCTGTTCAGACAGGACAATCGCCCCCAGCGCCCGAACCCGCCGCGCCTTGAATACCCCCTTGGCGGCATCAAATTGCGCCTCTTCGCGTTCTTCCAAAAACCCCGATGCCAACGCCGTCTTTTCATTCAAGGCTGCCGCCAGCGTTATGCGCGCGCCTTTAGCGGCCCCGACCATATCAGCCACAATCAGCCAATCAGACTTGGCGAGCGGCGATGTTTCATCCACTTGCCCCGCCCGACCAGACGCCAGCAAATACGTGCTTGATCCAGGTGACCGCCGCCGTGCAATCATATCTGGCCAGCCTTTGGCCAAAACTTCAGCAGCAGACCCGGTCGGCTTTGCCCCGTCACTCCACCGGTCGGCTTGCCGTCTCAGCGCCGTGGCGCGCGGTGAGCGTTCGGTCTCAAACCGCCCGAGCCGCTCGGCTAAGTCAGCGCTGTTGCCGCCTACTCCGCGCTCCCCCGCAAGCGCCGCAATGCGCGCTGCCAAAGCTTTCTCGCCCGGCGTTTCAGCACTCACCACCAAAGCCGCCATGCGCGGCGGCAGCGGCAAGCGCGCCATCGCCTTGCCCTTCGCCGTCAAGGCGCTGTCCGTATCCAGCGCGCCCAAAGCCAGCAATTGCGCCCGCGCTGCTTCAAGCCGGCCTGCTGGCGGTGTATCGAGCCACGTCAGTCGCTCTGGTTGGCCTTCTCCCCATTCAGCCAGAGTCAGGACGAGGCCGCCAAGGTCAGCGTTTAATACCTCAGCTTCTGGAGCGGCGACCAGACCGCGCGTCTCGGCTTCATCCCAAAGCCGATAACAAATGCCGGGCCCCAGCCGCCCGGCGCGGCCTCGGCGCTGATCAACATTTGCCCGCGCCGCTCGGATCGTCTGCAAACCGGTGCTACCGCCATTTGGGTCATAGGTCGGAACACGGGCAAAGCCGCTATCCACCACGACTGAAACACCATCAATCGTCAGGGCCGATTCGGCGATATCGGTCGCCAGAACCACTTTACGCCCGCCCTCTTTGCAGGGAGACACCGCCGCATCCTGTTCCTTGGGCGACAAAGCGCCAAACAGAGGCGCAATTAAGATGTCCTGCGGCAGGCTCAAACGCTCCGCGACACGCTGAATTTCGCCAGCCCCCGGCAGGAAAGCCAGGATTGACCCATCCGTTTCCCGCACCGCCCGCTCAATCGCACGCCCCATATGATCTTCCAGCCGGTCCCGTGACCGCCCCAAATAGCGCGTCTCAACTGGATATTGCCGCCCTTGCGACTCGATGATAGGCGCGTCCAGCTTTGCTGCCACACCCGCCGTATCCAATGTCGCCGACATGGCAAGTATGTGTAGATCGTCGCGCAGCGCGCCTTGCACCTCAAGCGCCAGGGTGAGCCCCAGATCAGCGTTCAAACCGCGCTCATGCACCTCGTCAAAAATCACCGCGCTGACCCCGGACAGCTCCGGGTCTGCCAAGAGACGCCGTGTGAACAGACCGTCCGTGATGACTTCAACGACCGTATCCTTACTCACCCGCCGATCAATACGGGTCGACAGCCCAACCCGGCCACCAACTCTCTCACCAATCGTCGATGCCATCCGTTCCGCAGCCATTCGCGCAGCAATCCGGCGCGGCTCCAACATCACAACCTTCCCCGGCAGCGCTTGAAAACCCTCAATCAGCCCGCTCAATGCCAGCGGCACCCGCGTCGTCTTCCCCGCCCCCGGAGGCGCCGCCAGCACCAGCCGTTTCTGATCACGCAAAGTCGCGGCAATCTCAGATAAGAGGGGTTCAATCGGCAGGTGTGTCATATTCACAGTCATGTCTTCAGTGGCCCGCTTTCGCAATCGTGCAATTTCAACTAAAGGCAAACAATCTTTAGTGTAGAGAGTGCCCATCGTGACCCAATCGCCTGAATTTTCTGTCTGCGTGCCCATGCACAACGAGTCCGGTAATGCGGCGGCTCTGATCGGTGAAATCGCCGCGGCGCTTGAAGGTCGCGCCTTTGAGATGGTGATCACGGATGATGCCTCAACCGATGATACGCGCGCCGTTTTGGCGGGCCTGAAGGCCGACTATCCCCAACTGCGCGTGCTTTCTCATCGCAAGAATGCCGGCCAGTCTCGCGCCCTGCGCAGCGCCATTCAGGCCGCCCGTGCGCCGATCATCGGGACGCTAGATGGCGACGGCCAAAATGATCCGGCTGATCTACCAGCGCTTTATCGAAGCCTGACCCGGGCCGACGCACCAGAAGGTTTGAAGATGGTCATGGGCCGCCGTGCCAGCCGTAAAGACAGCGCGTGGAAGAAGTTTGGCAGTCGTTTTGGCAATGGCATCCGCAAATGGATGCTGAAGGATGACTGCACCGATAGCGGTTGCGGTATCAAAGTTATGAAGCGTGAGGCGTTTCTGTCGCTTCCATATTTCGACCATATGCACCGCTATATGCCAGCCCTGATGGGCGCTGAAGGCTACAAGGTTGAGTTTATGGACGTCAATCACCGCGAGCGCGGCGCTGGCCAGTCCAAATATACCAATTTCGGCCGTCTCTGGGCCGCTTTATCTGACCTGCGCGGCGTCATGTGGCTGATCCGCCGGCGGCGCAACCCGGAGGCGGCTGACGAGATTTAGACTCAATAATTACAAAAATGTATGCTAACACTAATTGATGACTGACGACACCAATATAGCATCTCTAGATATTACTCATGCAGCTGAAGACGCTGAATTTGCTCAACAAGAAGCAAAACTACACGACTTTTACAGTAAACTTGTTTATCGCATGCGCATCACACGCGGCGCTCGTTACCAAGCTGCACAGCGACATAAAAGGCGGGCTCAAGCTTCAATTTGGGCAATAATATCCTTGTCACTCTACGTTTTTACATCAAACGTACTTACCGTGATTTTCTCAGCAAACATGGACCCAATTACAAAGTCATTACTAGGCATAATAAGTATCGTTATGTCGGCTTTTATTATTGCTTTTAGTGTTCTTGAAAGCGGCCATAAACATGAGTTAAAATCTGAATTATTTCTGAGGAACGCTCAAAATATCGGCGAGCTTCATGATAAGTCCGATTACGAGATTGAGACCAGCATCGAAGACCGTATCATTATTGAAGAGACTTTAAAAAAGTACAATGAACTAATAAACGAATTTCCATACAATCACTCTGAGTCTGATTTTAAAAACTTTAGATCAAAAACAAAAAAAGATAAGTATAAATTCCTCGAGCGAGTATTTATTTCAATCAAGTACTACTTTGACTGCTGGGGAATCATGTGGGCCTCTATAGTTTTTCCGCCTCTAACATTTTGGCTGTTATCAAACTATTTCACTAGCCCACCATCTCCTTAACAATCTAGCAAGCTTTTAAATCCCACAGCAGAACCTGTCTTTGCTTTGTTACTCAATGTGGTTAACTGGCGAGGTCAGGAGGCGAGCATGTCAGTGATCTTTCCAGCTGCAGCAGCTGCGCGTCTCGAAGAAAAGAAACAACAGGCTGAACGCCAGAATGGCAAGGCCCAACGTAAAAGGGGAAATCTAATGCGAGGCTTAATGAGCGCATTTCCACTCTTTATCATTCCGGTTGGCATCTATTGCCTGATCGCTTTGACAGGCCCTGTAGAGCCAATCCAGATGGTTCACGATGGCGCAATTCTTAGCGAGAAAGCTTCGCCGCTTATGGCGATACTGGGCCAGAAATTCTTTGCCATCGGTATGATTGGCGGCAATGTTGAGTGGGTCCTGACCAAAGGCGACGCGCTTTTGGTTCTGTCCATCGGCGTTCTGTTTATGGAAATCCTGAAAAGCACGAGCACGGGCACAGCCACAATCATGAACCACGCGCTGTCCATGATCGTCTTCATTATTTGCTTGATGCTGTTCCTTCTGCATCCAAATTTCTCAACCTCGGTCTTCTTCATCCTGACCGTTATGGCGCTTCTGGATGTTCTGGCGGGTGTGGTTGTCACGATTGTTTCGGCCCGACGCGACTTTGGTGTGGGTGAGGGCTTTGGTGGGTAAATCGTGCCCAACCTGTCACATATCTGCAAAAACTATAGACCGAGCGCTTCACAGCGCCCGTTTCTGTTCTAGGGTGGCAGCATATTGAACAACAGCTATGCCGGGGAGGCATCATGGAAAGCATTGTGACACTGATTGAAACGATCAGCGGATTTATCTGGGGCGGAACATGGGGCGATACCCGTCTTCTGCCGGTCGGTCCCCTTGCCATCGTCCTACTCGGAACGGGCCTCTACATGATGGCGCGCCTCGCTGGGCGACCACTCCTAAGATTTGTACCTGCCCTTAAGGAAGTATGGGCTGGACGCAAAGCACAAGGCGATGAGGGTTCAATTACACCGTGGCAGGCACTTTCAACAGCGCTCTCTGGCCAAGTTGGAACAGGAAATCTGGCCGGTGTTGCGACAGCTCTAACCCTTGGCGGACCTGGTGCAATATTCTGGATGTGGGTCGTTGCACTGTTCGGTATGGCGCTCGCTTTTTCAGAAAGCTCTCTTGCCATTAAGTATCGGGAAACAGACGAATATGGCCGCATCAATGGCGGACCAATGTATTACATCAAGAACGGCCTTGGCAAAGGATGGGGATGGCTCGCAGTCATCTTCTGTCTAGGAACGCTGTTCTCCGCGATGGCAACCGGCTCCATGATCCAAGCCAACTCTATTACCGAGGCAGCAACAGAATTGACGAATGTACAATTCGGTCTTGGCATTCCAACGTGGGTGTTCGGTCTTGTTATCGCTGGTCTGGTTTTTGCGGTCATTATTGGCGGCATCCAATCGATCGGCAGCGTTGCAGGTAAAGTTGTCCCAACAATGGCTGCACTTTACGTGCTAATCGCGTTTATCGTTCTCATCATGAATGCACCACTGGTTCCAGGCGCATTTGCCGAAATCTTCAGTTCTGCGTTCGGTTTCCGCGAAGCTGTTGGCGGCGCAGCCGGTTATGGCATGATGCAAGCTGTACGCTTTGGTATCGCACGGGGCCTTTTCTCGAATGAGGCCGGGCAAGGTTCAGCACCAATTGCACACGCTGCCGCGCAGACCAAGAACCCCGTTCAACAGGGTGAGATCGCGATGATCGGTGTTTTCATCGATACGATGATTATTTGCACAATGACAGCCTTGGTTATCCTCACCGTTCAAGGTGATTTCAAACGCAACCCTGCTCTTATTGCTGCCGCGAACTGCGTTGAGAATGAGTATGTGAGTATGCCTTACAAACCTGATCAAGCAGAAATCGCACCAGAAGACAAAGAGCGCTTCTCTGTGGGCGATTTCTTCCCGGGAGCGTATAGCTCTGATCGCGCAACGACTTACGCAAAACACGGTAGTGATGCTGAGCAAGTTCTCATGTCATGTGCGACAGTGGTCGATGCGAAAATTCAGACTCTGAGCGTTAAAAGCGATATCACAAAAGTTGAAGCGAAAGACCTCGCGACGGCTCAGCGTGTGAAACTCTCTCTGTCTGAAGCGACCTTTGCCGCGACAAACCCCGCGCCCGTCATCGACTATGGCCTGGAAACCATTCTTGAGCTTGTAAGCCAGGTTGAGAATGAAGAATTAAGCGCAGAAGCGCGTACAGAGGCAAAAGCTAGCCTTGAGAAAATCAATGCTGAACTGGAAGAGCCAATTAATCAACTGATGCTTGCCGTCAAACACGCATGGGAAACAGATGCGAGTTCTTCGGCGGTAACAACCCGTGCTTATGCAGAAGCGATACCCGGATTTGGAGCCTTTATCGTTCCTGTCGCCCTGTTCTTCTTCGCCTTCACAACCATTATAGGTTGGTCATACTATGGCGAACAAGCCGCGACTTACCTGCTAGGGGAATGGGCAACACATCCATTCCGCTATGTTTGGGTCATCGTCGTTTTCGCAGGCGCAATGGTGACGAATACAGATGCCCTATGGCTGCTTGGTGATATTGCCAACGCGTCCATGGCCTTCCCGAACCTCATCGCGATTGTTGCGCTTTCTGGCGTCGTCATTGCGATGCACAGAAAGAATGGTGATCCTGACACAGAGGATGGCAACACCGTCATGATAAAGCATGACGATCCAAAGTCGTAGCTCTTAATCAACCAACCAAAGCGGGCGCTCTTAACCGGGCGCCCGTTTTCTTTTGGTTCACCCTCCCGCTTTATCCTGGAGCCCATGTCAGATCATGCCCGTATCGAAGCCTTTCTAGAGATGATGTCCGCAGAGCGCGGCGCGTCGGTCAACACGCTGGACGCCTATGGCCGCGACCTTCTGGATGCTTCCGGCTATCTTGGCGGTGATCTCACCCAGGCTGGCCCCACTGATCTCTCCGGCTGGATGCAGAGCCTTGCCAAAGATGGTCTCGCCGCCAGTACGCAGGCCCGCAAGCTGTCATCCTTGAAACGCTTTTTCCGGTTCCTGTTCGAAGAAGGTGACCGCAAAGATGACCCGACGTCCCGCCTCGACGGCCCGAAAGTCCAACGCGATATCCCAGATGTCCTGTCACGCGAAGAGGTTGGCCGCCTGTTACAGGTCTGCGGTGAGGATACACGCCTGACATGCCTGCTTGAACTGCTCTATGGCGCGGGCCTGCGAGTGACCGAGCTTGTCAGCCTGACGCTCGGCACCCTGCCCCGCCGCCGTCTTGGACGATGGGAAACCCGGGAAATCATCATTCGCGGAAAAGGAGGCAAGGAACGCCTCTGCCCGCTCGGTGCTCCGGCGCTCCTTGCCCTCACCAATTGGCTGGCAGAGCGTGATGACGACAAGTATGGCACAGGCAGCAACGCTTATGTTTTCCCGTCGCGTGGGAAATCTGGCCACCTCACGCGCCGCCGTCTGGCTCAGCTCCTGGAGCGCCTTGCGATAGATGCCGGCCTCAAGCCCTCCCGCGTCCACCCCCATGCCCTTCGCCACGCCTATGCCACGCATTTACTGCAAGGCGGCGCAGACCTGCGCAGCGTCCAGACCCTGCTTGGCCATGCAGATATTGCGACGACGCAAATCTATACGCATGTTTTGACAGATGAGCTGGCAGAATTGCTCGAAACCAGCCACCCTCTCGCCAACTCTTAACAGGTCTTAATCCCGCAAAATAATTTGTATGGCATACTACCCGTGTCGCCATTTCTGACGACGCTCTATCGGGAGGGGACCCCCATGAAATATCTAATTCCTGCACTATTGGCGGCTGCAACGCTCAGCGCTTGCGAAACAACAATCCCGGCCAATGACACTGTGGACCCAACGGTTTCACTGCAACTCAATGATGGTGGCTGGAAAACTGTCGCCTCGACAGACAGCACGGCTGATCTGGACACCGGATGCCCGGCGGGCACCAGCGCCAATCCTGCTGCTGTCACAAGCTATATCCAGAACACCTATGGCGGCGTGACCTCGTGGACGGCGGCCAGCCTGGACGCCGCTTACTTTTACGGCGGCGCAACCCC
>CAZGVG010000045.1:0-3971 GCA_964528975.1 uncultured Hyphomonas sp. | reverse complement strand
CACCAGTGACCAAGGCGGCGCAGCTTTAGGCCGGGTCAGCTTCAATGATGACACAATCACAGCCAGTGTGCCCGAAGGCTCAATCACCGTCACAGAGCTTGATGCCAACGAAACCACTTATCCACATGCGCAGACGCTCTCCAGCGGCAATACCTATACCTATCGCCGTGTCGAGATTACGGGCGATCAAGATGACCCGCGTACAGCCCTTTTATTGCTGTTTAACTCTGACAGCTTGGGCAGCAATGCCCTGGTCAGTTTCCGCGGCGAGGATTTTTCCGGCAATAGCGACTCAGCGCTCGCCTGGATGTTGCCGCGAACGCTTTGCCAATAAGTGCACGCGAAAAGAGACTGTCTGAAGCGGGACCGCTTTCGACGCAACACTGATAGCCTCACCCGCAAGCCCCTAAAGCCTGCGACCATCCCCCCATTGCCAGCAGCGCCGTTGTGAATATGGTGCGCCGCACACATGGAGGATCCCAGATGAGCCAAAAAGCGCCGCGCCAATTCTTTAAGCCCCTCGCTGCTGGAGCCCCAGAGCCGTATCGTGATCTGCCGGTCAAAGTTGAGCGCATGATCCAATTTGTGCCGCCTCATCTGGATAAAGTTCGCGCCAAAGTTCCTGGCATGGCCGACACATGCGACGTCGTACTTGGCAATCTTGAAGATGCGATCCCTGCAGACGCCAAGGACGCCGCTCGTGCTGGTGTGATCGAGATGGCAAGCATGTTGGACTGGCAAGCCAAAGGCACAGGCCTGTGGAGCCGCGTGAACTGCCTCAATTCGCCATGGTTCCTCGATGATGTGACTGAGCTTGTCAGCAAGGCTGGGCACCAGATTGACGTCCTGATGATCCCCAAGGTCGAGGGGCCGTGGGATATTCACTATGTTGACCAGCTCGTTGCGCAACTTGAAGCTAAAGCCGGTCTCTCCCGCCCCATTATGCTCCACGCCATCCTTGAAACGGCTGAGGGCGTGGCCCGCGTCGAAGACATCTGCCTCGCCAGCCCGCGCATGCAGGGCATCTCGCTCGGCCCGGCTGACCTTGCTGCCAGTCGCAAGATGAAAACCACCCGCGTCGGCGGCGGCCATCCCTTTTATAAAGTCATCGAAGACCCACATGAGGATGGCAGCCCTCGCCAGAGCGCTCAGCAAGATCCGTGGCACTATACGATCGCCAAGATGGTTGATGCCTGCGGCATGGCCGGGATCAAACCGTTCTATGGTCCGTTCGGCGATATTGCCGACCTGGCGGCCTGTGAACAGCAATTCCGCAATGCTTTCCTGATGGGCTGCGTCGGCACATGGACGCTTCACCCCAGCCAGATCGCGGTCGCAAAGAAAGTCTTCAGCCCCGACCCGGACGAGGTCGCCTTCGCCCGCCGCGTTCTGGCCGCCATCCCGGACGGCGCAGGTGTCGCCATGCTAGACGGCAAGATGCAGGATGATGCCACCTGGAAACAAGCCAAAGTCATCGTCGACCTTGCAGATCAGATCGCAGCGAAAGACGGCGCTTAAGTCAAAACACAACTTAGAAAAACAGTATGGCTTCTATGTTTGCGGCTGAGGGCAGACACTTTTCTCTGGAATAAGTAAAAATCCTGCCACCATAATATTCACGACACTAACACGCATAAAATTCGACAAGTACGATAAGAAAATCCTATATCACCCCTTGTTATCTTCCATTCACATACCGATATTCGATATGTAAGGGAGGCCGTGAATGACTGGACATCTGATGGAACGCGTGGCGCGGCTCATCACTTCTGATCTGGCTGACTTTCTCGATATCGACTCTGAGAGCAGTGAAAAAGCGATCCGCAGCATCGACGCTTTGACGCTGCATGCTCAAGCTGAACTGGGCCAAAGGCTGGCGACACAGCACCAGCTGGAGAAAAGCCTAGCCGCGCTCAACGCAGCAAAGGCTGACCTCGCAGCGAAGGCAGAATTCGCGGTTTCAGAAGGCCGCGATGATCTCGCCAGAACGGCGCTGTCTGAGAAGATACGCATCTCGCTAGAGGTCGAACATCTGAACCAAACTCAGAACAACCTACAGACCGAGATAGCGCATCTGGAAGAAGCACTGGCCCGCATCGCGCTGCACAAACTGACTGTGCTTGGTGAAGACCAAACACCCGGGTCTAGCGCCAGCCAAACGCAACAACTTGCTGAACTCGAAGCCCTCTTCGAAGCTCAAAAGACCAGTCAAAACATAGTAGAAAGGTAACAACACCCCCAATGGAATTTTTCCATCCTGATCTCACCCCCTTCACGATTGCGATCATCATCATGCTTTTGATCTTGGTCATGGAAGTCGCTGGCGTCCTGTTTGGCGCGGCGTTGTCCGATCTCGTCGACGGCATGCTGCCAGACTTTGACGCTGATATAGATGTGGATGGGCCAGAGCTGGGCGATATTGGTATCCTAAGCCAATTCTTTGGCTGGCTCAGCGTTGGCCGCGTGCCGGTCTTGATGCTGGTCGTGGTTTTCTTGACCGGGTTTGGCCTCTCTGGCTGGATTGCTCAGAATATTATTCACGGTGTGCTCGGCTTTTACCTTCCGGCTTTTCTGATGATTATCCCGGCCTTTGTGGTCGCTCTATTAGCAACCCGGCATGGCGGCCTACTGCTCGCGCGGATTATGCCGAAAGAAGAAACAGATGCGGTCTCAGCTGACACATTTGTCGGTCAGGTCGCGGTCATCCTGCGCGGCGAGGCCAAGCCCGGCCTACCCGCAGAGGCGAAGCTGAAAGACATCAAAGGTAAGGCCCAATATGTGCTGGTCGAGCCTGATCTGGCTGATGCAGTTTTCAAAGCCGGGGACAAGGTTCTGCTGGTTGAGAGAGACGGTGCGACCTTCAAGGCCATCGCCAGCACGAATGTAGCATTATCGCAGGCATAAGACCTGCAAGATCAATCATTGACGGCAAAAAGGAGAGCAAAATGGGTTTGTTTGATACAAGTATTCTAATTCCACTGGGGATTATCGTCTTAGCAGTCATCGCACTGTTGATGATTATGGCGCGCCTGTATCGCCGGGCTTCCAAAGAGGTTTCCTTTGTTCGCACCGGATTTGGTGGCCAGAAAGTCATCATGAATGGAGGTGCCTTGATCGCCCCAATCCTGCATGAAATCATCCCGGTCAACATGAATACATTACGCCTCGAAGTGCGCCGGAACGCTGAACAGGCCCTGATCACCAAGGACCGCATGCGCGTTGATGTACAGGCTGAATTCTATGTCCGCGTTCAGCCTACGATTGAAGCCATTGCCAATGCCGCCCAAACCCTTGGCCAACGTACGATGCAACCGCAATTGCTGAAAGACCTGGTGGAGGGCAAGTTCGTCGATGCCCTGCGCGCGGTGGCCGCCGAAATGGCAATGGAGGAGTTGCACGAACAACGCGTCAGCTTCGTTCAGAAAGTGCAAGCCGCAGTGTCGGAAGACATCCTGAAGAACGGCCTTGAGCTGGAATCGGTCTCTCTGACGGGCCTTGATCAAACCTCGAAAGAATACTTCAACCCTGACAATGCCTTCGACGCCGAAGGCTTGACCAAGCTGACTGAAGAAATCGAAGCGCGCCGCAAGAAGCGCAACGATATCGAACAGGAAACAGAAGTTCAGATCCGTCGCAAAAATCTCGACGCAGAACAGCAACAGCTTCAAATTGCCCGCGACAGTGAGTATGCGCGATTAGAGCAGACACGCGAGATTGAAATCCGCAAGGCCGAACAAATCGCTCAAATTGCTGAGCAACAAGCCGAGCGCGAACTACAGGCCGAACAAGCCAAGATCGCATCCGCGCAGGCCATCGCCGAACGTGACATCGAAAAGACCCGCACCGTTCTGCAAAAGGAAATCGCCAAAGAGCAAACGGTTGAGGCCGCTCAAGTCGAAAAAGCCAAGCAAATCGCTTTGGCTGAACAAGATCGCGACATTGCTGTGGCTGAAAAATCCCGCGCCAAGTCT
>CAZGVG010000044.1:8109-20261 GCA_964528975.1 uncultured Hyphomonas sp. | reverse complement strand
CTGGCTATGCCTATTTATGAGGCCCTCAGCGTGCATAAGCTATAGCCTTGGAGCGCACAGGACCGGCAGACGCCGTCTCGGAATTCGTATCCCGTCGACCTACAATGTAGGTGGGTGCTAGATGGAAAAGACCACGGTCGATCCCAGCGCCGGCTCCCTAAGGAAACTTAAGGTCGGCGGATAGCTATCGTCCTCGAACGCCCCAGCCTCTGTGCTTAGTGGATATAGGCGTGTTTCGCCCTTCGGGTAAGGGGGTCAGGCTGCGAGCGCCTGCTTTTCACCAATCTCACGCAGATAAGCCCAAGTATACAGACCGCTGGAATGCCCGTCGCTGAAGAACATCCGAACGGCGTAGCGTCCAACCGGGTCAGCTTTTTCAATCACCAGATCATCTGCAATCAGTGGCGGCGCCGGTTTGGGGCCGCTGCCATGGCCCTGAACTTCAGCTGAAGGGCTTTCCAGACGCAAGAGCTTGTAAGGCAGAGTAAAGACCTCACCATCATCAAACGCCACAGTCAGTGTTCTGGCGCTTCGGGAGAAGCGCAATTCTTCCGGCCAGACGCGTTTGCTCATGGCGTTGTGTCCAGGTCCCGCGCTTCGCTTTCCAGCATGATCGGCAGGCCATCGCGGATCGGATAAGCGAGCCTGGCTTTCTTGGAGATCAGCTCGCACGTCTCGCGGTCAAAGGTGAGCGGTCCGCCCGTGACGGGGCAGATAAGCAGCTCGAGCAAGCGTGGATTGATCCCGCAAGGTCTAGTCTCAGGTGTTTCGGGTGTATCAGTCATTGCAGTGTCGATGTGTCATCGCCGGGCATGTCCATGTCAAGCAAAGCGATCAGCGTCGCGGCCCGATCTGCCACTGTCGGTGCCTCTAATAGCGCTTGCTTTTCCACTGTTCCGAACGGACACCCGGCGCAAAGCGCATTTACAAGCGTTTCAAGCGGCGCATGCTCAACCGCTTCCCAATCCACCTCCATAGAGTTGATTTGCGTATAGCGTTTGAGTGAGGACACTAGAAGAGGCCGCTTAGGCAGGCTTGCTTCTGCAGGTTCAGTCAAATCATGTTCGAAGGCTTGCCAATCAGGGCGCACCTGCCTGTAAGGCGTCGTCGCGCTCAGTTCTTCCCCGGTTTTGAAGCGGCAAATCCCGGTAAGAGAAATGAGATACCGCCCATCATCGGTTTCAGAATAGGACGTAATACGTCCGGCGCAGCCTATTCCAAGCAGGTCCGGTGCGGCTTTATCACCGCCGCCTGATTGGATCATACCAATGATGCGCCGTCCGGCCATAGCGTCGTCAATCATATTCAAATAGCGCGGCTCAAAAATGTTGAGCGGCAAAGACCAGCGCGGAAAGAGCAGCACGCCCGAGAGCGGAAAGACCGGAATTATATCCGGTAGGTCAGAGAGCTTGCGATATGTTTCGACAGCCAAGGCGCGTTCCAATCTTTTATAGGATTATACCATAAATGGAGCGTTCTGGCTGTCTGTCGACCGTATTAAAGCTTGAATTACGCAAACATCAGAGAGCCGAGCTTTTTGCGCCCCTCAACCGTAACCGCGTCTTTCGGGCCAGCGGCTTCGAAAATCTCAAGCAGTTTTGCTTTGGCTTTTCCGTCTTCCCAATCAAGGTCCGCGGTTAAGATCGTCAGCAAATGATCAGCGGCGTCCTTATTCTTACCCGATCCGATGAGTTTTTCAGCCAGGTCAAAGCGGGCGGTATGGTTACCCGGGTTGGCCGCGACCTTTTCCCGGGCCTGCGCCATCTCTTCGTCCAGCGGAGTATCAGCCATCAGGTCGAGTGCCATTCTGACAGACTTGATGGCAGGATCAGATTGTTTGTCCTCAGGCGCCATATCAAGCACTTGCCGCGCTCGGTCCGGGTCACCATTCGCCAGATAACAGCGCGCAAGGCCTGCAATCGCAGCAATATTCTCTGGATCAGCTTCGAGGACGGACCCATAGATTTGCGCGGCAGTGGTGACGTCGCCCGCCTGAACGGCACTCATCGCTTCTTCGAGCACTTCCTCGATCTGTTTGGCACCATCTGTGCCGCCCAGAACCTGATCAATGAATTGGCGAACCTGGCCTTCGGGCAGTGCACCCTGAAACCCGTTGACCGGACGGCCTTTGTCAAAAGCAAATACAGACGGGATAGAGCGAACCCCCATTTGCCCAGCAACACCTGGATGCTCTTCGGTATTGATCTTGACCAGTTTCACCTTGCCATTGTGGCTGTTCACCACTTTCTCCAGCGTTGGGGTCAGGGTCCGGCACGGCCCGCACCAGGGGGCCCAGAAATCAACCAGAACAGGCTGGTCATTCGAAGCCTCAATCACATCGGCCATGAAGGCCTCATCGGTTGAATCCTTGATATTCTCGGTGGGGGCGGTGCTCGTCATGATCATGGTTCCGTTTGCGTCAGAGGCCTATTTGGGACTTTGGGCTGGCCTGTGCAAGCGCTGCGCTCTATCTGCTTGCAGATGATGGATCATAAGGCTTTGAACGCGATTGAAAGCGATATCTGGAATCAGCTTGGCCGCGCGCTTGTCGATCGGCGCTCCCCAATGCGTTGGTTCACCTTGGCGACGATCAGCTCAAATGAGCCACAAGCTCGCACGGTAGTTTTGAGAGGCAGTGACAGAGAGGCTAGAACGCTGACCTTCTACACTGACAGGCGCACACCTAAAGTGACGGAAATTCTAGCAAGCCCAAACGTGTCATGCCTGTTTCTGAACGCTAAGACGATGCAGCAGTATCGCTTCTCTGGTCCAGCCGAGGTGCTGAGCGAGGGCTCTGTCTGGCAGGCTCATTGGGAGCGCCTGAGTGATCGCGGAAAGCAGGATTATTCCAGCCTCACAGTTCCCGGTCAGGTGGGTGAGATGAGCTACAAGTCTGCGCTTGCGAGAGACAATTTCTGTGTGGTTGAGGTGACAGCCCATCAGTTGGACTGGTTGTCACTCGCAAGAGAAGGGCACCAACGTGCTGTTTTCGATTGGAGCGGCGCTGAAGCCCAGGCCAAATGGGTTGCGCCTTAGCTTTTACCTTCGCCGGACCAAACCTCTTTCACGCGCGCATCGCGGCCGCAGCCTGCGCGGTAGAACTTATAGCGGGCAGGATTTTTCTTATAATAATCCTGATGGTATTTCTCGGCCTCATAGAACGGCGCTGCATCCATAACACGCGTAACGATTGGACCTGGCAAGATACCGCTTTGAGCAATTGCTTGAAATTGACCTTCAACTTCCGCACGCTCAACGGCTGTTTCGACGAAAACGGCGCTGCGATAGGAATTTCCGCGGTCGCAGAACTGGCCGCCATCATCGGTTGGGTCAATGTGGCGCACGAAATAATCAACCAATTCCCCAAACTCGACCTTAGACGAATCGTAAACGACCTTTACCGCTTCAAGGTGGCCTTCTTTGGTGTGGGTTTTATAGGTTGGGTTCGTTGTCGTTCCAGCCGTGTAGCCAGAAACTGTTTCCAGAACGCCATCGACTTTGTCGAAATCGCTTTCAACACACCAGAAACACCCTCCAGCAAACACAGCCGTTTCAAGCGTCGTCACGGTCTCCACGTTCGGGCGATTCTCAGCGCCAGCGCTTAGGAAGAAAGTTGCAATCGCGGTGAGGCCACCTGCAAGCAAGGCAATCGATAAAGGATGTGTCAGTTTCATATGCGTCTACTTCAGGTGCGTGTCGTGGGGGAACACAGCATATGGAGCGCGTTTGTGGCGAAATCGAGCGCTGTTTTCAGTGATCACAGGGATTTGTTCAGATGTGAGGCGAACAGAGCACGGACAATTGGTTAACCGGCTAGCCGTTCCATCTCTTCTGCTGATAATTCTGAATTATCGTAGAGGTTTTGCACATCATCCAGATCGTCCAGAATATCCAGAAGCTTCATCAGCTTTTCAGCATCATCCCCGATCACAGGCACTGTATTTGTCGGCTTCCAGATCAGCTTGGTTGACGTGGCTTCTACCTCACCAAACTTACCTTCCAAGGCCGCAGCGACGGTCATCAGGTCTTCGCGGTCTGTGTATATGAAATGCCCGTCTGCATCGCTTTCGACGTCGCTGGCACCAGCCTCAATCGCTGCTTCCATAACCGTGTCTTCGTCGCCAGCGTCTGCTGCAAACTGGATTTCGCCGACATTCTCAAAGCCAAAAGAGACTGAGCCTGTTTCGCCAAGATTGCCGCCATTCTTGGAAAAGGCTGTCCGGATCTCGCTGGCCGCGCGATTCTTATTGTCGGTTGAGGCTTCTACAATAATGCCAACCCCGCCCGGGCCAAAGCCTTCATAGCGCTGTTCGACATAATCATCGCCGCTGCCGCCTTGGCCTTTATCAACAGCTCTCTTGATATTGTCCTTGGGAACCGACTGGGCCTTGGCGTTCTGGATAGCGAGACGCAAGCGTGGATTGCCGTCTGGGTCAGGACCTCCCATTTTTGAAGCGATGGTAATTTCCTTTGACAGGCGCGAAAACAGAACCGCACGTTTCTTGTCCTGAGCACCTTTACGGTGCTGAATATTTGCCCATTTACTATGGCCCGCCATGCTGGCTCCTGTCGGTAAAATGTCTATGCTTGCTGCTTAACGCAGCTTATCCGATTTTTCAAAGGGATCGGCTGTTTCAGAGGGTCGGGATCATCTCGCTAAGCCGCCCACCCAAACGGATCGGCTCGCAGCGTGTTGCGAGGCCGCTTGCATCATCGGTCTCAATGAATAAGCCGCAAAGTGTGCCTTCGCCGAGTGCTGGCTGATAACGTGAGCCTGGCAACTGGGTTGCAAACCTTCGCAGCGAGTTGTCCTTCTGCATCCCGATGACGCTGTCATAGTCGCCGCACATACCCGCATCGCTTTGATAAGCTGTGCCGCCGGTTAGGATCATGTGATCTGCGGTTGGAACATGCGTGTGGCTGCCTACAACGACACTGACGCGGCCATCACAGTGGTGGCCCATTGCCATCTTTTCAGAGGTCGCTTCGCAATGCATATCAACGATCACCGCATCTGCTACGGTGCCGAGCGGCATGGCGTCCAGGGCCTGATCAACAGCGCCAAACGGATTTTCCAGAAGTTGCTTCATGAACACCACACCTTGCGCCTGGATCACGCCAACGCGCCGCCCGTCTGGTAGCACGAATAAATGCGCGCCATTGCCTGGGGCCCCAGCGGCTTCTGGATAGTTGATCGGGCGCAGCAACCTTGGTTCACGCGCAATGTAAGTTAGCGCTTCACGCTGGTCCCAGGCATGGTCGCCAAGCGTCAGGCAGTCCGCACCTGCATCAAAGAATTCATTGGCAATCGATTCGGTCAGGCCAAAGCCGCCGGCTGCATTCTCGCCATTCACCACAGCGAAGTCGAGCTGAAGCTCAGCGCGTACGTGCGGCAGGTGATCCCGCACCGCTTTTCGGCCGGGCTTGCCGACAACATCACCAAAAAAAGCTAGTCTCATAAGGCTTATATGCGCCGATGAGGCCCAAAAGAAAAGCGCGCGATGTCGTCAAACACCGCGCGCTCTCAATTAGGTCAGGATCAAAGCCTATTTCTGCGAGGCAGAGAAGCCAAGGCTTTCCTTCGTGTAGGCAGATGGATCAGGGTTTTCAATGATCGAGGCCACTGAAAGCGGCGTTGCCGGGTCCATTTTGAGGGTCAGCGTACCGCCATCATTGATGAACTTTGACAAAGCACTTGTTGCTTCTGAGACCAGCGCCATGTCGACGCCTGACCCTTGTGCCATCATCGGAGCCATAGCGAGGCCCATGCCGATCTGAGATTTCATCTCAGCCGGATCAGCGCCTTGCGAAGTGGCCGCAGCATTGAATGCACGATCCAGCAGGCTGTCATCGTCGATAGAAAGCTCGAAATTGTGGAATGTGAGCTTGCCCATCGCATCTGTCATCGCCGATGGATCTGGCTCTGCACCAGCAGCGAGGTCTTCGAAGTTGAACGCATTGCCAGCTTCTTTTGCGTAAGCGCTATAGCCTTCGATCTTACCGCCAAAGCTAAACTTCGCGCCATCGGTCAGCTCGACATAGTTCGCCTTGGCATCGAAATCGACAATGTCCTTGTCCGGATCATACGTCGCAACACTTGCACCTTTCAGCTCTAGCTCTTCATAGCCAAGTACGCTGAGGCCTTGCAGCAGAGCTGCGCCGGCTTCACCGCCTTCAGCATCGGCTTTCAAAGACATAGTGTAGGGCTGAGTGACATACTTCACCGGCTGTCCAGCAGCGTTACGCTCAACCGAGGCAACAACACTTGGGATCGCGAAAGACGCGCCCGCCGCATCAATGGCCAGATCGTCCAGCTTAAAACTATCATAGCCTGGGTCCATTGGGTTCTCGTAGGCAACATCCATAAGCGCTGTCATTAGCGCTTCGGTATCGCTTGCGTTTTCCTGGATCGCCTCGACGAATTTGGCATCAATATTCGTGGCAGAAATGCTACCAAGCTTCATATTGAAGTCGATGTCGTCGCTCAGATCTGATCCACTCACAGACAGACCACTTATGACAGCTTTCGCCGCTTTCAGATCAACCATGTCGCGGATTTCGATCTTGTCGATGCCGAATGTTCCTTCGGCTTCGTTTTCTGCAAAGCTTCCTGTGAGGCCGCTCATTGACCAGCTGTCGAAGATAACCTTGTCTGCGGATGGGAAGGGCAGTTCCTGACCGTTCAGGCTACCTGTAATCCAGGTTGCAAGCTCGGGTGAAGGATTGACCAGCTCGATATTACCGAGCTTAACGTCTACGTCTTCACCGACTTCTTCGCCTGAAATGACAATGTCATTGAGGCTCATCTTGCCAAAGCTTGCTTTTCCGTCTGCCATATCCAGGCCGTCAAAGACAAGCGAGCCGGCTTTCAAAGCGTCTTCGCCCGTGATGGTCAGGTCCGTGAAAGTCGCTGAAGCGCCGTCAGTTGTGCTACCCGCGAAAGACAACACGCTGCTGCCACTGTCGGTCAGTGACATAGCTGCCAAAGCATCCGCTGCCTTGGCTGGATCACCAGCGCGTACAGTGAGTTCTTTCAGGACAGGTTCTTTGATATTAGCAGGTGTATCGTCACCGCCACATCCGGTCAGCAAAGCCAGTGCTGCTGCACCAATCATTAATTGTTTCATAGTCGATTCCCCTATTAGGCGGTTTGCGTTAACTCTATCATATAGTTCTGTCGAGGCATATTTCATGATTATCGATAAAGGCAACAAGATGGCATTGACCACAAAGAGTGGACAATCGGTTAGCGTACGCCTTGAAATTAATCCAAAAGCGAGACGGCTCATCCTCCGGCTCGATGAACATAACCGTGAAGCGGTGGCCGTTGCGCCGAGTAAGCGCAAACTTGGGGAGGCGGCGGCCTTCGCACGTGACCGCGTGGAATGGATCGCGAAGCACCTTCAGGCGCTGCCAGATCCTGTGAGCTTGGGCGATGGGAGTACGTTCTTTTTGCGCGGAAAAACTTGCGTGATTAGCCTTGAAGGACCAGGCCGCACAGCGCATCTGGCGCCAGGAGACCCTCAAGTCTTGCATGCCCCAGGCGCGCCGGAAACGATTGGACAACGGGTTGAGCGCTTCCTCCGGAAAAGTGCCAAGGAAGATCTAACCGCGGCTGTGGAGCGTTATTGTGACGCCCTTGGGGTCGCAGCGCGCCGTGTGACCGTCAAAGATACCCGTTCACGATGGGGGTCTTGTACCTCTGATGGGCGGCTTGCATTTTCCTGGCGTTTGATCATGGCGCCGCCTTCGGTGCTCGAATATGTCGCAGCCCATGAATGCGCTCATTTGCTCGAAATGAATCATAGCGCGGCCTTCTGGGCACATGTCGAAACCTGTCGCCCGGGCTGGAAACAGGAGCGCGGCTGGCTTCGTCGCCATGGCCGAGAGCTACATGCCGTTAAGGCTTAAGCCGGGGCGGGCGCACCAGCAGGCTTTGCGTCGTTTTTAAGTTCAGGGGCAAAACTGATCAGGGTTGTTCCCTCACCGCCGCGGGCTTCGCGGTTCGGACCAAGTAGTAAGAGCGTGCCATCTGGGCGAATTTCCGCGACAATATCTGCGTTCGGGCGATCGCTGGTAAATTGTTCTAGCGTGTAAACATCTGTCAGGCGCGTACGGGCAAATTCCCAGCCGCGATACTGATCACGGATCAGGCTATCATAGGTGCGTCCCCGTTTGATCAGGGTTCGGCCACGCGCATTTGAACTCAAGCCGCGCTCATCATTTTCTTCATCATCATTAAGTGACAGTTGATAGACCATATGGCGTCCGACTTCTGGCGCAAAATGACTGCACACCAAAGCATTATAAGAATCATTGGTCGAAAGCGCGATGACGGTTGAGAAGCGCGCATGATCGAGCTTGATCTCGGCGTCTTCTGATAAAACCTCGCCCATGAAGATGTCGAGGTCGGCGTCGCGAGAGGACTTCAAGCGGCGATAATTGCTATCGGCGACAATCACTTCAATGTCGCTTTGCTCCAGAGCCTTGGCAAACTCCACGCTCCAGGCATTAGCCCCAACGATCATAACTCCCGGCTTTTCTTTCCGAGCCAAGCCAAGCGCGCGCGCAAGCGGACCAATGGTGAAGCCATGCAAAACCACTGTCGTGAACACCATAGCGAAGGCGAGCGGCGTAATCTGATCGGCACCTGCAAAAAAGAAGCGCCCCTCACGTGAAAGATCAACGAGCAAAGATCCGAACAGGCCTGAAACCGCAACCGCCACAATCCCGCGCGGCGCAATCCAGCCCAGTAACAGCGCTTCCTTGCGCGTCAGTGTGCCATATGTCGCGATCCAGACCGATAGCGGGCGGACGACGAACAACATACACATCAGGAAAGCCAGCGTATTCCAATTGATCGCTTTGCTAATTGTTGCCGGGGTTAAGTCCGCCGTCAGCATAACAAAAACGCCAGAGACAAGTAGGACGGCAATGTCCTCCTTGAATTTCTGTAACTCAGTCAGGCCTGCCAGCTTGGAATTGCCGAGTGTCATTCCGTAAGCGGTGACGGCAACCAGTCCGATTTCCTTTTCGAACATTTCGGCGACTGCATAGCAGAGAATGATCGAGGCCAGAATCAGTGGCGCTTTTAGATATTCCGGGGTCCAGCCTTCCCGGAAGGCTTTGGCCATGATCCAGCCAAAAGCAATGCCGAGGGCGATCCCGAAACAGGCCGCCATAATGATCCAGATGCCCGCGCCAAAGACGCTCTGGCCCTGTGAAGCCACCCTGATGAACTCATAGGCTGCGACAGCAAACAGCGCCCCGATTGGATCGTTGACAATGCCTTCCCATTTCAGGAATTGCGCCGGGCGTCCACCAAGCTTTGATTGGCGCAGGAGCGGCATGATCACGGTCGGCCCTGTCACCACCATAACACCGGCAAAAACCACGGCGCTGGCCCAGTCCAGTCCACCTGCATAGCGCGCCGCAAAAGAGCCAAGCAACCAAGCCAAAGGCCCGCCAATGAAGACCATTCGGCGCACAGATGCGCCAGCATCCCGCAGGTTCTCAAACTTTAGAACCAACCCCCCTTCAAACAGAATCACTGCAACAGCTAAGGAAACAATCGGTCTGAAAACGTCACCAAAAGTCGCTTGCGGGTTGAGGAGAGGGTCTCCAAACAGGATTGACCAAAGCGGCCCGACCGCAAGCCCGGCGAGCGACATCAGCACAATGGCAGGGGCTTGTAGCCGCCATGCCAGCCATTGAGCGCCCAGTCCCAATGCGCCAATCAGGGCGCAGGCGAAGATCACTTCGCTACCTGCGGCACCCGCGAGAAGAATTCCGAAATCCATATGAAACCTAAGCTATAGGCCGATCAGGCCATAATATCCTGTTCGCTATCACGCGAAAAATCGAAGCCAATTTCCCGGCCACCATACTCGCCCGCTTCATAGCGGTCGATCTGCGTCTGAAACCATTCCAGAACATGTTCATAGATATGATCATAAAAGGGTTCAGGATCATTGTCCTTGAGCGGCATTGAAAGTTGATATTCTTCGCCACCAACGATTTGGGTCACGAAGGTCTCGCCAATTTTCTGGCATTCAAGCGTGATCCGCATCCAGTCTGTTCCAGTGGAAACCCGAACGGCCAGTCCAAACAAGACAGAGCCCAAAGGCCGGAAGCCTTTTGGCGGTACAGAAAAGGCTTGGTCGCCATAGTCTTTTGGTTCGAAAGGGCCTGCAGGTGGAACGAGGCGCACACAGACACCATCCTTCGAGCCGATATGGCTGCAAAGACCTTCCCGCAACTCTTCGGCCAATGTACGAACGCGAGTATAATTCTCACCTGCCAGTGCCTGATAGTGCGCGACGGTGGAAATCAGCTCATCGAAACGAGACATAAACCAGCTCCCCTGTGACTTGAAGGCGAGCCTAGGGCGCGACTGCCCTGAAAGCTAGAGCTTTTATGGGTTTAACTGGAGTTACTTATTCAAGCGGCGCTTGACCAGACCCAGCCAGTAAAGATGCATTGTACAATAGGCGAGCACGATACCTAGATTGGCTGAGGTGATCGTCGACATACCGTCATGCTTGATCGGGACAAGAATCATTTCCACAAAAACCGCAAACCCTAGCGTGATCATGGCTGCGGCGCCGCGTCTGCGGATGCCAACAGCAAACGTGGTCCAGATCGTCAGAGCTGCAAAAGCCAGAATACGAAAGAAGTGATCCTGATGCGGCATTGTTGGATCAAGCGCAGGCTCATAGGCCGCTGCTTTCAGCGCCACAAGAACAGCAATCATACCGCACAGACCAATGGCGAGTTGGCCAGGCAGACCGCTTACCCAATAGCTGCGGCTGATTTCAGGAGATTTGGCAAAATTAGTCATGGTGATTTCCGCTCTACTTTTAGCGAATATCCAATCTTAAATTTTCAATCCGTTTAAGTCGGTCTTTGAAATTTCATGTAAAACAAAGATTTAGGCGGCAGACCGCGCCGGGTTAAGGCGTGTGATGCGCAGCGCCTCGTCAAGCTCAAGGATGTCCGGGCGCAAATGTGCGGGCAGGGCTGATCGGGCAAGTTCGATCGCTGTGCGCGGTGATGTATCTTGCGTGTAGAATGTAATGATTCGCGCAATCGTATCGAGATACAGTGCTTCTTCCTCAACGATCTGACCAAACCGATTGGCCATCGGGCCGATCAAGCCATAGGCGAGAAAGACCCCCAGAAAGGTTCCGAGCAGAGCCGCAGCGATCATTTCGCCGAGGATTGCTGTGGACTGATCAATCGCGCCCATCGTTTTGATAATGCCCAGAACGGCCGCAACAATGCCGAGTGCAGGGAGTGCATCTGCAAGTGTTTGCAACGCTGAAACGGCGCGCTGGCGTTCCTCAACGAGCTCCGCGACGCTGTCTTGCAGGCGCGCGCCAGTTTCAGCCCGTGTGGCCGGATCGAGGGCGATCAAGCGGAAACTGTCACAGATCAGGCTGAGCGCTGCGCTGTCTTTGAGAAGGCGCGGCTCACTTTGAAAAACGGCTGAGCTCTGCGGGGCTTCAATATCAGCCTCAATCGCCACCAGCCCGCCGCGACGGGCGCGCGATGTCAGGTCGTGCATGATATTTAATAGGCCAAGATAGTCCTGTTTGGTCCACCTTGCGCCGCGCAGCGAACGACCCAAACCCTCAAGCGCTGCTTTGGATACTGACGGGGCATTGCCAATCAGGACTGTGCCAAGACCGGCGCCCAAAATTAAGGCCAATTCAAAGGGCAACGCGCTCAGGACAGCAGGTCCGCCGCTGACAGCGAGACCGCCAAGCACAAGGCAGAGGACGATCAGAAATCCAATCAGTTGTGTCATTTCGGGACCTGCGTCTTTGTCTTTTGGAAAGCCTTGTGTCCCAGAATTTCCTTTCAAAGCCGTTTCACTGCAAAAAAGCGAATATATTTCAGCATACTCGCGTCTGAGGTGAATACTGAGGATCAGCGTTGCCGGGCGTCTAATGCAATGTTAATTCTAAAACCGTTGCCAAAGTCTCGCCATAAGAGGCATCAAGGTTGCACGAAGGAGTTGAGGCCGGATTTTCAGGCGGGGCGCAAGCAGAAATGCTAACGTGCTGTTAAGCAGATTCGGGTTAAATCGTGTTTATAGATGACAGGAGCTTGTGTTCCATGAAGAGAACAATTGTCGCCTTAGCGCTTAC
>CAZGVG010000044.1:0-8009 GCA_964528975.1 uncultured Hyphomonas sp. | reverse complement strand
TGGGCTGAGGATCAGGCAACGAAAGTTGTTCGCGACTTCGGCAAAGCCTGCATCGACTATTCCAACCGTTCCATCATGGATGCTGATCTGGAAGACTATACAGGGTCTTGTTACCCAACGGCAGCTGCAACGGGCCGCGGTTAAGACAGCCTCTGAATAGGGCTTGCTTTTGTCCCCAGCGCATTTGAAAAGCGCGCATGGCAGATACAAGACCCAGACTTGAACAAGACGCGCCTCAGCCAAATCGGCGGGGCGCGTTTTTTCTGCTCTTCTTTTCTTTAATGGCAATTGGCGCGGGCAACACGATGTTGATTGCCGCAGTCATTCCGCCCCTGACCCGGACGCTGGGTCTGCCAGACTGGATGGCTGGGGCAATCTTCTCCCTCTCCGCGCTCTGTTGGTCCTTATCATCGCCCTTCTGGGGCAAGCGGTCCAATCGTTATGGTCGCCGCCGAATCGCGGCGATGGGTTTGGCGGGTTACTCGCTATCTATGTTTCTCTTGCTGATGGCGTCCTGGGCCGCGATCTCGGAGCTTGTCACCGCGCCGCTTGCAATCTTTGCGTGTCTCGCACTATCGCGCACCGTATTTGGACTGGTCGGGTCTGGCTCAAGCCCAGCGGCGCAGGCCTATGTCGCAGATCGAACAACGCCGTCAGAGCGTCAGGGCGAAATCGCCTTTGTCACGTCTGGATTTAGCTTCGGAACGGTGGTCGGCCCGGCTTTTGCCGCTGTGCTGGTGGCGAATTTCGGCCTGCTTAGCCCGATGCTGATCACTTGCTTGATGGCGGGTATAATGGCTGTGCTATTGTGGAAGTTCTTGCCAGAGAACCGCGCGCCTGTTGAGGATGCGACAAAGATAGAGGCAGTACCCGGCGCGATTGGGCTGTGGCGATCCAGAAACGTGCTGCCTTTCCTCGCCTATGCGGTAACCCTGTCTCTGGTCACGGGTATCCTGACCCAGGTTTTTGTCTTTGCGGTCATGGATAAGCTGGGGGTCACCGGCGCGGACGCCGCCAAATATACAGGCCCAGCCTTTATGGTCGGCGCAATGGCGGTGATGACAGCGCAGCTAGTGTTGATCCCGCGTCTGAAGTTGCGCAACAAAACCCTGATGATCACAGGTTGTATCCCGCTCTTGATTGGCGCGCTCATCTTGATCCCGGCGCAGGATTTCCCGACCCTCATCCTTGCGCAATTCTTCCTTGGCATCGGGCAGGGGCTGACGCGGCCAGGCTTTTCCAGCGGCGCATCGCTGGCGGTCTCGCCGCAGCTCCAGGGCAATGTGGCCGGGTTAGTGATCTCAGCCAATGGGATGGGCTATATCATCACGCCGCTCTTCGGCCTGTTCCTGTACGAATATGTCGATCCGTCATTGCCGTTCTGGATTTGCGTGGCTCTGCTCATCGCTATGGCGCTGTTCGCCTGGCGCGCAATTGCACCAGGCGTTGGCGAGGCGGATGAAGAGATTGCTGACTAGCCTGCGGCCGCAATGACCTGATCTAAAGCGGGTTTGGTTGGATAGCCATCGGCTGGATTGATCCCGTTCGCCGCCTGAAATCGCCGCAGTGCGCCCTTGGTACCGCGCCCGGCGATACCGTCGACAGGCCCAGCGTCAAATCCCAGACGATTGAGATTATCCTGCAGCACCATGACATCACGCTTTGACAGCGGTGTGAGGTCGGTGGGCCAGATCGCAACCGGACCATCCTTGCCTGCAACCCCATCTGTTAGCAAACCCACCGCCAGTGCATAACTGTCAGAGCGATTATAAGTTTTGTAGACATTGAAATTCTTGAACAAGAGGTATTTCGGCCCTGTTGCCCCAGTTGGTAGCCAGAACTCAGCATAGGCGCTGTCATTCACGTTAAAGCCCCCGCCTGAAATCGGCGACAAGCCATTGCTGCGCCAGGTTGAGAGCCTGCGGTCCTGACCATCTGCCAGCGACCAGTCAAAGCCGCTAGGGGCAATCACCTCAACGCCCCATGGCACATCTTTCTGATAGCCTGAGGCCCGCAAATAGTTTGCAGCCGAGGCCAGCGCATCAGCTTCACTTTTCCACAGGTCTTTCTTGCCGTCTCCGTCAAAATCAACCGCATAGGTCAGGAAGGTTGACGGCATGAACTGGGTCTGGCCCATCGCCCCGGCCCATCCTGAGATCAAATCATCGCGGCTGACCTCGCCGCGCTCCTGCAATTTCATCAGAGCGCTCAGTTCGCCTTCAGCGAAGCTTTGCCTACGACCTTCAACGGCCATATTGGAAAGTGTGTTGGCCGCATCGAAATTGCCAATGTAAGAGCCAAGATTGGTTTCCATGGCCCAAATCGCTGTTACGGCTTCGCGGTCGACGCCGTAAACCGCTTCGATCCGGTCAAATGTGCCTGCAAGATCGCCAAGCCTGTCTGCCCCGCGTGTCTTGCGGCCGGTTGTGACGGCGTCCTCGACATATTCCCAGATCGGTTTTGCAAACTCGGCCTGGCTCGCGACGTCAGTTTTCGCAACACTCGCAGATGCACCAAGATAGAGGTCCAGCGGTTTGATGCCTTGTAGCGTCGCGTGAACGATCTCTGCGTCTCGGCCCGCCGCAATGGCGCGTGAGGCAAAATCATCGCGCCAGCGGTCCATGTCTGTATTCCCTGAGGGTCTGAAATCGGCAAGCTCAGTCGCCGCGCCGCCTTCATCGGAGACCGGGCCAGCAATTGGCGGGGTTCGAATCTCTGTTTGCGGCGATGCTGCGCACGCTGTCAGCAGGGCTGCAAGCGCAATCATTCCTGCAATTGGCCTTGATGACCCAGTAAAGTAACTCATTTGATGCACCCCTTATGCAACTGCTATGTAAGCCAACATTGACTCACCTATACACGATGTGTATCTCCCGCGCTTTCGTGAAAACATTTCTAACGTCTGGGCAAAAGCCATGAAAGTGAAATCCTCGATCAAAGCACTCAAGTCGCGCCACCGTGACTGTAAGGTCGTTCGCCGTCGTGGCCGGACCTATGTGATCAACAAAACTGACCCTCGCTTTAAAGCGAAGCAAGGCTGATCAGAATATGAATACCGTGACCATATTTGGGCGGTAATTCATGTCAGCAAAAATCGTTCTTTTCGATTTAGGAAATGTGGTCGTCGATTGGCGGCCCATTTTGCTTTATAGAAACATGTTTGAGACCGAGGCGGAGGCCGAGTGGTTCTGCACGCATGTCTGCAATATGGCCTGGCACGTCAATCACGATCGCGGCGTCTCCATGGATGATAACGCCCCCGCGCTGATTGCTGAATACCCCCAGTTTGAAGCGCAGATTCGCGCCTGGAAAACGCGCTGGATGGAGATGTTTGCGGGGTATGTCGAAGGTACGCCGCAAATCATGTCGCGCCTCGAAGAAGCTCAGGTCCCGCTTTACGGTTTAACAAACCTACCAGCCGAGGTTGCTCAATCGACTTTTGACCGCTTCCCGATGATCAAAATCCTACGCGACATCATCATCTCAGGCGTTGAAAAAGTCGTGAAGCCCGATCCGCGTATCTATGAAATCGTTTTGGAGCGCCTCGGTCAGCCTGATCCAGCCGATATTTTCTTCATCGATGACAGCTTGAAAAATATCGAAACCGCCACCGCAATGGGATTTAGAGGGCACCATTTTCAAGGCGCAAAAGGGCTGGAAGCGGCTTTGATCGGAGAAGGGCTGCTTTAGAAGCAGCGGGCGATTTAAGCCGGGCAATAGCTTTCGCGTATGGTGTCCGCTTCATGAACAAAACCAGTCATTAGCTTCTCCCACGATTTGAGGGTGCGCGTCTGCGGTGTTAGTGAGGTCGCCTCCGACTTTGCACAGGACTACTACCATGCGCTTCTCTTCGATCATGTTTCTCCTCGCCGCGCTGCTAAGCATAGTCAGCGCAGCGGCACATGAAGTGCTGGGATCACCGAAAGTCTTGGCACCCCTTGCGACAAGTAATCTACCTTCAGACGTTATTTGGTTGCACCATTTCTCCTGGCACGTTGGGACCGTTGCGGTTTTGGCCATGACTGCCCTTTTCATCGCAGCAACCCGTTTTGAATATGGTCGACTGCTTGCAGCGTTTGCGACGCTCATGAGCGCCGGATTTGCAGCCTTGGCGATTGGATTGGCGTTGTTTGGTGATCCAGTCGTATGGAGGACCCCCGCGCCTTACCCTTGGACCATCATTACCGTTTTGGGTGTCATCGGTTTGGTCGTTTATCCAAAAACGACGGACTAATATCTGTACTGCCTTAGAAAAACTGGCCCATGTTTTGAGAGTTTATCGCCACTACCTTGCGCGAATGGTTGCAGGCACTGGATGTCAGGGCGCTCTATATCAAGCCGGGATCGCCTTGGGAAAATGGCTACTGCGAGAGCTTCAACTCAAAACTCAGGGATGAGTTGCTGGCGCGTGAAACCTTCTATGATCTGCGAGAGGCGCAGGTCCTGATCGAAAACTGGAGGCTGCTCTACAACACCGCCAGACCACACTCTTCGCTGGGCTGCAAACCGCCCGCGCCAAGAATCATTTTGCCCGCGATCTTCATGCCGCCTTATAAGTTGGAGGCGGCATGAACGCCGCGATAAACCAACCGGCGATCCTAACATTACGGTTGGGCCAGTCAGAGCAGGTAGGCCATAAGCCCCTGAAAAATATCGTTTAGACACAGGGCTTAGTTTACGACTTTTAGGAGTTTAGTGGCGCTCTGGGGAGGATTCGAACCCCCGACCCCTTGATTCGTAGTCAAGTACTCTATCCAACTGAGCTACCAGAGCAGGCCGAAGGCGGACACATACAGGCGCCGCTAAGCGAAAGCAACCACCGTTTTCAGCTTTTTACTGCGCTTCATGAACGCCGCGGGCAATTGCGCGGGCCAAGGTGCTGGCGGCAAGTTCGCCGAGGCGTGCGATGGCGATCGGTTCGGGCTGCGGTAAGGCTTGCTGCCCGGTTGACAGAACGAAAACAGCGTCGCCGTCAAACGGTGCAAAGACCGGTCTGATGGCGCGCGAAAAGCCGGACAGCGCCATCTGTGCGACGCGCCCTGCTTGACCGGGTGTCAGCGACACATCTGTGGCCACGCAGGCGATGGTCGTATTCTGTCCAGGCTGTGGGTTCAGCTTCGCGGCGCCCCAGTCTTCTGCATCGGCGCTATAGTCAGCAGGCGGACGGGCGCTGCCAAACTCACCCTCGATTTCGTGAGGCCAAGCCCAATAGGCGTCTGTGCCGGGCATCAAAACTGAGCCAAAGCAATTGACGGTCGCGAGCGCGCCAACGGTCATCCCGTCATCGGTCCGAAGCGAAGCTGAGCCAAGCCCGCCGCGATGTTGCCCGGCGCGCGCGCCATAACCTGCGCCAGCTGCGCCAAGGGCGAACTTAGCCCCGACTTCCTTTAATGCTGCGCGCCCCAGAGCTTCGTAGGGCGGGGCGCTGCCCCAGGCTTTGTCGCCGCCATTGGCCAGGTCGTACAAGATGGCGGCGGGGACGATTGGCGTCTTGGGAACGCCGGGTATGTCGACCATGCCGAAGCCGCGTCCCTGCGCGCCAAGTTCAGCCGCGACGCCATCGGCCGCGGCGAGACCATATGCGCTGCCGCCCGACAGCACTATGGCGTCCACAGCATTGACCAGCGTATCTGCGGCCAGAAGGTCTGTCTCTCTTGTCCCGGGACCACCGCCCGCGACAGCCACGGCTGCGACCGCAGGCTGATCACACAAGATCACACTTGTGCCCGTCAACACGCCCTCCAATTGAGCATTGCCAACTTTCAGGCCGGCAACATCGGTGATCAAATTCTTTGGTCCAGGGGTCGACATCAATCGGGCCTTTCAACTGTGTGGCATAGGCTCTACGTTGAACCTGTCCATTCGCCAAGCCGGAGCCTTGTTCGTGATTCCCATTTCATTCAAAAGCCTTATCTCTGTTTCTGCATTGTTGCTGGCAACCGCTTGCCAGCCAGAAGCAGCCGAGCCCGAAGTCGAAACTCCTCCTGCACCGCCAGTTACTGAAGAGGCTGCCTGGACCAAAGGCGGCATGGTCGCTGCCGCAGACCCGCGCGCGGTCGAGGCTGGTCTCGCCGTGCTCCGCGAGGGGGGGCATGCCGTGGATGCTGCGATCGCCGTGCATAGCGTGCTCGGTTTGGTTGAGCCGCAATCGTCTGGCATTGGCGGCGGGGCGTTCATGCTGGTCTTTGACCGCGCAAGCGGCGAGACCACCGTCTATGATGGCCGCGAGACGGCGCCGCTCTCAGCCACTGAGAATCTGTTCATTGAGGACGGCGAAGTGCTTGGCTTCCTCGACGCCTGGCAGTCTGGCAAGTCGGCGGGCGTGCCGGGTGCGATTGCGCTTTACCACCGCGCGCATAAAGATCATGGCGTACTGGATTGGGGCACACAGTTTGAGGCTGCGATCAAGCTGGCCGACGAGGGCTTCGTGGTCAGCCCGCGTCTGGCGGGCCTGCTATCGGGTGAACGCATTCGGCGGTTCACGCGCATTGATGATCATCCGGTCAGCGCCGCCTATTTCTATCCAGAAGGTGAGCCCTTGGCGGTTGGCGATGTCAGGGATAATCCTGACTATGCCGAGACCTTGCGCCGCGTGGCGCGTGAGGGGACCAGCGCCTTTTATGAAGGTGAAATTGCCGAGGGGATTGTGGCCGCCCTCGCAGAAGATCCGCGGCCTGGCGCACTGAGCCTTGAAGACCTCTCGACCTATGCTGTTAAAGTTCGCCCGCCGCTGTGCGGGAACTGGCGCGACTACCGCATCTGTTCTGCGCCGCCGCCCAGCTCTGGTGGGGTGACCCAGAACATGATTGCCGGGCTGTATGACCGGCTCGTTCCGGAAGAGGCAGACAACGAAGAGGCGCTCCTCAAAGCCTTTGTTGATGCCCAGCGCCTCGCCTATGCCGACCGTGATCACTATGTGGCCGACGCCGACTTTGTTCAGGTGCCAGCCGAGGACTTGATCAACCCAGCTTATCTGGATGTCCGAGCCACCCAAGTCTTTGAGCCTGCTGCTAAACCAACCCCGGGCGATCCCGGTGAAGTCTTGGGTCGCGGTTCAATGGTTGGCATGTGGGGCCAAGACCCAACTGAAGATGCGCCGGGCACGACGCACTTTTCTATTGTCGATCAGCAGGGCAATGCCGTGTCGATGACCGCCACGGTTGAAGCGGCGTTTGGCAATTCGCGAATGGTCAAAGGCTTCCTTTTGAACAATGAGCTGACCGACTTTGCGCGCCAGCCGCGAAAATCCAACCTGCCCGTTGCAAATGCGCCGGGACCGGGCAAGCGCCCGCGCAGTTCCATGTCTCCAACGATCATTTTCGATGCCGAAGGCGAAGTGAAACTGGTCACCGGATCGCCGGGCGGAAACTCGATTGTCGCTTATACGGCCAAGACCATCATTGGCATCCTGGCCTGGGGCAAGACCCCGCAAGAGGCGATTGACCTGCCAAATATCATTGCGCGCGGCGAAACTGTGGGCGTCGAGGTTGACCGCGAAGGCGGGCCGGAATCGGCTGAAGCGCTACGCCAGATGGGCTATATTGTGCAGGAACGGCGCGGCGAGAATAGCGGTTTGCATGTGATCATGGCCACAGAGGATGGCCTGATCGGCGGAGCTGATTCCCGGCGCGAGGGTGTCGCGCTTCCCGTGGAGCAATAGGTGCGGCCCGTGCTTCAGGGAAGCCGGGTTATTTAGGAGAAGTATTGAGTTTGCAAAACGCTATGAGGCTTCGCCTCACGCTTTGCTTAAGCGGGTTCCCGATCGTCGCTTTGCTCCTCCGATGAACCAAGTTCAGGACTGTGCTCAGAGACGCGAACTTAGTGTCTTGGGGGTGAGCCCTCAGCCTGGTTCATGCGCCGTAGGCGCGGAACCCGCTTTGACACGCTGGCGCGTAGCGCCTCACGTTGTGCCCAGCTTGACTGGGTAGCGCGTGTCACAAACACAGACCTATGTGGCGCGTGTGATCGCCTCGGAATCGGGACGGGCGGCGGAGTGCCGAGCGCAAGTC
>CAZGVG010000043.1:0-20650 GCA_964528975.1 uncultured Hyphomonas sp. | reverse complement strand
CTCAACAAACGCATCGAAAACGACCGAATCCATAGGACTGTCGGTGATCTTTAAAGGACCGTCCCCGCCATGATAGTCGTCTTCGCCGCTCGCGTATCCTTCGGATTTTCTGAAATAAGGTAAAACATCGGCGTAGCCCCAGCCACGCAGGCCGGATTGCCGCCATTGATCATAGTCACGCGCATGGCCGCGAATATAGATCATGCCATTGATTGAAGACGAACCGCCCCAGCCTTTGCCACGCGGCCAGTATAGTTTGCGCTGCCCCATATGCTTTTGCGGCGTCGTCCAAAATCCCCAGTTCTGCGCATTGGCTTCCGGCAAGATCTGACCAACGCCAGCAGGCATTCGGACCAATAAAGAGGTATCTTTTTTACCTGCTTCGATCAAACATACCCGAATATCTGGATCTTCGCTGAGTCGGTTTGCAAGGACACAGCCAGCACTGCCCGCCCCTACAATGATGTAATCAAACGCCTTTATTTCAGTCATATTGTTCGCAGCCCTGAATCTTTTCTTATTTGTGTAAATAGTGCCAGCTTTCCTGATCCTATCAACCATTTGTGAACCTGATGGACTTATTTTTAGATTTCAGCAATCGGGCGGTGCGCTGATTTAATTCTGGAGTGAATAAATGAGTGCTGCACTGCTAAACCCCCAAACACCCAAACCATATGTGCGATCGAAGCCAGATCGCAGACGCCATCATCGAGTTGATTTGTCGCTGGAGGGTCGGTTCATGCATGATGGAGTTGATCACAGCTTGCGAACCATAAACTTATCTTGTGGAGGCGCTTATGTGGAATCACGCGCTCTACCTGAAATTGGCGCAGCTATCGTTTGCTACTTTGATGACCTTGGGCGTGTAATGGGCAATGTTGTTCGCCACATTGGTGAAGGCTTCGCGCTGTCATTTGTGACCACGCCCCATAAACGCGATAAACTCGCCGACAGGCTTGTTTGGCTCGTCAACCATAAGGAATACGAGCTTGATGATGAGCGGTCTTCTCCGAGGAAAGCTGCTGGCGGTCCTGCGCTGATTACGCGTGCAAATGGATCGAAGATGCAATGCCGCGTAATTGATATTTCGCTGACAGGTGCAGCGTTTGAATTTGATGGCCCAGTCCCGCTGGTCGGCGAATATGTTCGCGTTGGGAGTCTTAGAGGCGAAGTCGTAAGAGCTATTACAGGCGAGTTCGCAATCCGGTTTCTGCATCAGCGGAAGACCTGAGCCCGAACATCTTAACTTGAACTTCAAACGTGTCCGCGCCATTTAGAGCCTAATGCAGAATGGAGCGCAGGGTATGGAACATAATCCTGACATTGGTGCACCGCCACCAGTTTGGACGCGGCTTAAGTTTGAGGCGCGTGCAGCAGCTGCCGATGAGCCAACAATGGCAAGCTATATTGATGCCGCCATTCTAAGCCATGAAACGATCTGCCAGGCGCTGGCCTTTCACTTGGCTGAGAAAATCGCTGGCCCAGAAATGGGGGCACAGCAAGTTCGCCAAGTCATTTCAAATGCTTATGATTCTGAGCATGATCTGGTCGATGCCGCAGAAGCTGACATGCAAGCGACCCTAGAACGTGACCCAGCGTGCAGAGGCATGCTGCAGCCCTTCTTATTCTTTAAGGGCTTCCTCGCATTGCAAACCCACAGGATTGCCAACCATCTTTGGAAGCAAGGCCGCGAAACCCTCGCCTTCCATTTTCAATCTCGCGCCAGCGAACTCTTTGCCGTGGACATTCATCCAGCGACAAAAATAGGTCGGGGCGTCATGCTGGACCACGCAACAAATATTACAATTGGCGAAACTGCTGTCGTCGGCGATGATTGCTCAATCCTGCAAGGGGTAACACTCGGCGGGACAGGTAAAGAGGTTGGCGATCGCCATCCCAAGATCGGGAATGGTGTTCTGGTCTCGGTTGGCGCTAAGGTGCTTGGTAATATCAAGATTGGGGATGAGGCCAAAATCGCCGCTGGCTCTGTCGTGCTAAAGGACGTCCATCCAAAGTGCACTGTTGCCGGGATCCCGGCCAAGCCCGTAGGTCAGCAACCATGTTGCGAACCAGCCCGCAATATGGATCAGTCCATTCCAGATGAGATGTCCAAATAAGGGCTGCCCTTATCCTAAGCGACGTCGAGGGATGAGATTATTTCTCTAGCTTGTTACCTTTGACCTTATTGCACTGCGCATGCGCCAATTGCAGATTCTCAGGGGCATCAGAACCACTTTTTGACTTCGGAATGATATGGTCGAACGTCGCCCGTTGCTTGGCCCAGATACGGGCATGTTTCGCCGCAAAGCGATTTCGTAGCATGGGCTTCTGGCAAAGCGCGCATAGGCCAGATTGCTTTACCCACAAACTCTCGAAAAGATCTGTCTTGGTGATCTGATACGGTTGGCTCAAAGCCCTGCTGGCACGTCCCAGCCTCTTCGCGCGCAAGCCGCCAGAACCGTATTCCTGAGCAAACAAGCAATCGTCATAGGCCCAACGCCGCCCGGCACTGGCGTGATTGATCCTGCTACAACTTCGCAACTCTCATAATCGGCATCGCCAACAAGCCGGGTCTTACCCGCGCCGCGTTCTGGCGCATCAATCCGATTGATCCCAACATCAATGACGCAAGCCCCAGGCTTTAACCAATCACCCTTGACCATTTGCGGGCGTCCAACAGCAGGAACAACAATATCTGCCGTACGGCAAAGCCCCGGCAAGTCAGCGGTACGACTATGCGCGATCGTAATCGTGCAATTCTCAGCAAGGAATAACAAAGCCGCAGGTTTCCCGACAAGGATCGAGCGCCCGATAACCACAACATGCTTTCCAGAAAGGTCCTCTCCCAAAGCCCGTTTGGCGAGGATCACGCACCCTGTCGGCGTACAAGGGCGCAGCCCGGGTTTTCCAAGGCTGAGCCGTCCTGCACTCGCCTCTGTCAGTCCGTCGACATCCTTAGCCGGATCAATCTTCTCAATCGCCGCGGCTTCATCCAGGCCTTTCGGCAAAGGCAGCTGTAGCAGAACACCGTCTACAGTGTCATCGCCGTTTAGATCAGCGATCAGGTTCTCTACCTCAAACTGGGTCGCATCGGCAGGCAGATGGTGGTGCAGAGAGCGCATCCCACACTCTTCGGTTTGGCGAACCTTGTTACGGACATAGACTTGGCTTGCAGGATCATCGCCAACGATCACAACAGCTAGCGTTGGCTGGCCGGGTAAAATCTCAACAGCCTGTTTAACGCTCGCTCGCACACCTGCGGCGACCTCTTTTCCGGAAATCACATCAGCTGTCATCGCCCTTTACCCCTTACAGCAATCTTAAAATGGAACCAGAGCAATCAGCCGTGGAATAAGGTAATCCCGCAAGAATGGGATCGCCAGCGCAATGATCAAGACTGACAGATCGAGGTTTCCAATCGGTGGAACGAACCGCCTGATCGGGCGCGCGACGGGCTCAATAATCGAGTGAAGGAATGTATAAATGGAGCGAACAGTTTGGTTGCGATTGTCAACCACGCCGCCAATCATCAGCCAGCCCAAGATTACAAAGACCAGCAGGGCAATGAAATAGATCGTAAGGACAGGCGAAATAAAATAGCTATGAACGGCCCAAAGAAGGTCTTTCAAGATACTGCTCCATTCTTGTTTTGCTGTGACCTACTGCGCTTCCTGCTGCCTCGCAAGGATCAGTCTTCACCTGCATCCCTAAAGCGTTTCGACTGCGCCCCAACGAGCGCGCGCCCAAGTGGTTCTGGTAGAACTTTGCTAAGGGTTGCAAGCCCCTTATTGACCGCCCCCGGAACGACAACAGGGCGCCCTTTTTCGCAAGCCTCAATCCCGGCTTCAACGACGGGCTGGGCCTCCATCCACATCCAATCTGGCATTTCATTGGTCTTCTCGCGCGTCCCGTTCACATCATGAAACTCAGACCAGGTGAAACCGGGGCACAGCGCGGTGCAGTGAACATCTTCATGGCCCGCCGCCTTCGCTTCGGCGTGAATACTCTCGGAGAATTTGATCAGGCCTGATTTCACGCTGGCATAGAGCGTATGGCCATTGGAACCCGGCGTATACCCGGCCAGTGACGCCACATTGATGATCCGCCCGAACCCGCGTTCAGACATTCCGCCAAGAACCTTATGCGTCAGCTCAAGCGGGGCTGTATACAAGACGCGCAAGAAAGCCGCCTGATCTTTCCACTTGGTGTTAAAGAAAGTCCCCGGCAGGCCATACCCGGCATTATTCACCACGCCGTCAACGTGCCGTCCGGCCTCTTTGATTTCCTTCAGGATCGCATCGACGCTATTGGCGCGCGCAAGGTCTTGGGTGATCACGAGGGCCGCAATCTTATACTTTTCTTCCAGCTCTCGCGCGATCTTCTCCAAGCGGTCAGCCCGGCGCGCTGTCAACGCAATATCCCAGCCAAGGGCTGCATACTGGCGCGCAAATTCCTCACCAATCCCAGCCGAAGCTCCTGTAATCAGCATGAGTTTTCGATCAGCCATAACAGCCTCCTAAATATCTTTCCGCCAAACTCTGACCTTCGTCAGGAAGGCAAGTTGTATGCGTTCAGATGACAATCCTACCGCTTCCATATGCGGTGCAAAATCCCAACCAAGGTAGCCTTTGTAATAAGGCTCATGAAATCCTTCCGGGAAGTATTCCAGAAAGCCATCCAACCCCGGCTCATCGCCAAACTGAAGACTGTCGGCCACGATGAAGGCGCCGCCGGGCTTCAGGACGCGCGCGGCCTCGGCAATCACGGTTGGGCGCACGCGCGGCGGTAATTCGTGGAACAAATAGATTGAGACGATCTGATCAAAGCTATCATCCTCAAATGGTAGCGCCTCGGCCTGCCCTTCGACTACATCAACTTGTGGCCAGCGTTTGACCGCGTTTCGCGAGGCTTCCGCATAGGGCGGCGAGAGATCAAGCCCGGTCAGCTTCAGACGCGGAAACGCATTCAAGACCTGCGTCATGAATCGGCCTGTTCCGCAAGCCAGATCAAGCGTTTTGGCGTCCCGCTGATCCTTGCCTTTGATTTCATGCGCCAGCTCAGCCAAAGCCGCCCGCCGCATCGCGTCGCCCGAGCCCGTAAACAGCGCCTCAACCTGATGATCATAAATCTCGGCGCTGTCTTCACTCAGCCAACCATCAGTTTGGTAGTGAAAATTTTGCCTGTAATAAGCCGGAAAGCGCTTGGGATCAGCGGCTTCTGCTTTGCGCACTTCTGTCCCGTTCCGGTTCAGGCGCCGACGATCGACCTCAGCAACATCGCGCAGGAACAGTCTGGCTCTACGGATGGCTGAAGGCAGGTCCCGCGCGCGCATTTCACGCCCTACAGGGTCGGGATACAGCCCCGCTTCTATGTTTGCGCGATCCTTCCGGTAGAGGTCGAAATAGGCTTTGCGCAAAGCTTTTAAATCTGGCTGTCGCTCAGGCTTGAAGACAGGCTCGCCGGGGCGGTTAAACCCGGCTGAACGACGCCTGGCGATGGCATATTGCCCGCCATACCAAGCCGATCTTACGCCTTGCGCGGCTGTATAGCGTGCGCGGCCAGCTGTTTTACGAACGTCATCAAGTAAACCCATAGCGTTAAAATGGGCGCTCCGGGCCTATTCGTCCAGTGCGTGATTTACACCGCCTTCAGCTTGCGTTCAGGAACAGACAGGCAGGTTGATTTCCAAGATGGGTAAATCCCCTGCGACTCTGGAGATCACAACTATGATCCGAACTCTTTTATTCGCTGGCGCCGCTGCGCTTTGTTTTGCGCCTGCAGCCCAAGCTCAACATGATCGCTATGGCTCGTCTTATGGCAGCTATCACCAGTCTACACGCACTGTGGCCAGCAGTGGGTGCGAGCGCCAAAAAGATCAGGACCGTCTTGTCGGCGGCCTGATCGGTGCGGTCGCTGGCGGCGCTCTAGGCGTTGCCATTGCAGACGATAATGATGATCACTATCGCCGCCGGGGTTACCGAGGTTATCGTGGATACAGAGGCTATCGCGGGTATAGAGGACATCGCGGCTATCGCCATCGCGGTAATGATGGTGATGAGGTTGCAGGTGCGGTCATTGGCGGCATTCTCGGCGCTGTTGTCGGCAGCGAAATTGCTGGCAGCACGACAGATTGCAGCCGGACTTACGCGCAATCGCCAAACGATCCATACGCTCCTACGCGGTCGCCAACAGGCCCGGCATGGGAAAATCCGCCCGTGCAGCAATCGCAGCGCTATCCGTATTCTGCGGCGCAGACCCAACCAGTGACACGCACAGTCACACGGACCGTTCAAACAACACCTGGGCCGGCACGTGATAATGACCTTTATGGCGGTCCAGCTGATCAGGGTCGCTATGAACGTGAATGCGAAACGGTTCGCCGCGAAACCCGTCTTCCGGATGGCAGCATTGTTCGTGAGCCTGTCGAGGTTTGTAAGACCGATGATGGTCGGTGGACCTTGCCGGACCCCACAACACGTTACTAGCGCGGCACTATATCGCCGATAGATTTACCTGATAGGGGAAGTTCCGCACTTCCCCTATTTTCATTGGAGCTTTATGGAAGCGCCATGACTGACTATTTCACACCGATCTCATTCAAGCTCTGGGCAAGCGACAAACAGGCCTTCGCACAGGCGCTCGGCGCTTCTTTTCGCGAGACTGGCTTTGCCGTGATCAGTGATCACCCAATTGCTCAGGCAATTATTGATGACGGCGTTGGAGCTTCGAAAGACTTCTTCGCGCTGCCAGATGCAGCGAAAGAAAAATATCATGATGCTCCAGGTGGGCGGCAACGCGGTTACACGCCTTTTGGGATTGAGAACGCAAAGGGCGCAGCAGCGGCTGACCTCAAAGAATTCTGGCACACAGGCCGCACCCTACCCGCAGGTAGCCCCTATGCAACCAGCATGAAACCAACGCCAAATGTCACCGAATTAGACGGCTTCGATGCATCTACCCACGCCTTCTATAAAGCGCTCGATAACTTTGGCGCTGAGCTCTTGAAAGGCGTTGCGCTCTATCTGAATCTTGACGAAAACTGGTTTGATAACAAGGTGGAGATGGGGAATTCGATCCTCCGTCTCCTCCACTATCCACCTCAGGAAAACCCGCCTCCCGCAGGCACCGTCCGCGCCGGAGCGCACGAAGACATTAATGTCATCACACTTCTACTAGGTGCTGAAGAAGCCGGCCTACAGGCTTGGCATCGTTCAGGAAAATGGCTGGACGTGAACCCACCCGCAGGCTCACTCGTGCTCAATTGCGGGGATATGCTGCAACGCCTGACCGCAGGTATCCTGCCCTCAACAACGCATAGAGTGCTCAACCCATCACCAGAACGTGCCAAGTTTCCACGCTATTCAACGCCGTTCTTCCTGCATTTCAACCAAGACTATCTGATTGAGGCCCTACCTGCCTGCGTCGCTGAAGGCGGCAAAGCTGAAGCGCCGATCACGGCTCAGGACTATTTGATGGAACGCCTGCGCGAAATAGGCCTGATCAAAACTTAGCCAGCAAGGCTTCAACTTCAGCTCGCAAGGGCAGACTTGGCTGCGCACCAGGCTTCGTGACAGCTAAGGCAGCTGCGGCAGACGCAAACGATAGGGCCCTTTCAGGCGCGAGCCCCTCAGCCAAAGCCGTCACAAACGCCCCGCAAAACGTATCCCCAGCCCCTGTTGTATCGACAACGAGGACATCTAATGCAGGCACACGCGCAATCTCTTTGCCTAGCTTGAAAAGTACCGCGCCCTCCCCGCCGAGCGTGAGCGCGACAAGACCACCACGATCATGCAGAGCATCGCCGTAAAATGCCGCTTCGATCTCATTCACGATAAGGATATCTGCAGCTTTCAGCACCCCATCTGGAACAGGTATTGCGGGCGCGAGATTGATGGCGAATAGCGCGCCGGTATCTCTGGCTCTATGCGCCGCTGCCTCAACAGCCTTAACCGGAACTTCAAGCTGGCAAAGAATGACATCACACTTGGGCAAACCCAACACGTCATCTTCGCTGACACGCGCATTTGCACCGCTGGCTACAGTGATCTGATTTTCGCCCTCGGGCGATACTGCAATCAAGGCCACGCCTGTCGCTGCACCAAGCTCTGCCATAACGCCAGACACATCAACGCCGTCTTTTCGAAGCAATGCCAGCGCGGGCTCAGCCAGAGCATCATTGCCCACACAGCCAACCATAAAGACATCTGCGCCCAGGCGGCGGGCTGCTAATGCCTGATTAGCGCCTTTCCCGCCGGGATGCTGCTTAAACTGTGCACCTGTCACTGTTTCACCAGGGTTCGGCAGAGGCACGCCACTCGCGACGAGATCAAGGTTCACCGAACCAACAATACCAATACGAGCCGCCATCAATAGGCTTCCAGTAGACGATCAAGCGTTTCAAATACCGCATCATCATCAACGGTTTCGTACCACAAAACAGGCCCATCCTTATGAAAGCTTGGCACTGTTCGTCCAAACTGCTCACCAGGCTGAGTCACAACGGCAACGTCAGCACGGCGCCCCTCAAACAGGTCTGGTCGGAGTAAAGCGATAATCGTACTTGGATCATGCAAGGGGGCTTCTCGTGCACCATTCGCAGAGAATTCCAGTTTGCAGGAACTTTCCAACAGGTCGGCCACCGCCTTCGCTTGCGGCGTCTGTATGGACCTGACACGGTGCAAACGCTTTTGGGTCGTCCTTATTTGGTGGGTTACATCGAGACTCAAGCACCGAATAGGGATGCCTGACGCAAAGACAATCGCAGCAGCATGAGGGTCAGCAAAGACATTAAACTCAGCATAAGGTGTAATATTTCCGCCTTCCGTATTCGCTCCGCCCATCAAGATAATCTCTGCGATAGCAGCGCTAATCTCCGGTCGTAGGCGTAGAGCCAGGGCAAAATTTGTCATGGGTCCAGTTAGAATGACCGTCATCGAATCTGGTTTAGCAAGGCTACAAATCTGAATCATTTTATTGACCGCATGATCTTCAGACAGCTTCTGAACCGGCTCAGGAAAATCAATGCCGCCAAGACCGGTTGTGCCATGAAAGTCCTCAGCGGTTACCGGATCCCGAAAAAGCGGTAAAGGTGCGCCCGAACAGATTGGTACGTTCTCTGAAGTGCCAGTCAGACCGCAAATAGTCAGAGCATTCTTCGCCGTTTGAAAGGCCTTCACGTTGCCCGCAACGGTCGTGATCGCAAGAATGTTTAATTCAGGCGCGCCAAAAGCGGCGAGCAAAGCAACGGCATCATCAAGGCCCGGATCGCAATCGATAATTATATTCTTCATAAGGAACGATTGGCGTGCGCCTTTCCGCTTGGCAAGCCCTAGCCGGATACAGATCTGCACGCTAATCTGATCTGGTGTATTAATCTCAGGAGACCAGTATGACCGTAACCACCCGCATCGTTGACTATGACCAAGGCGGCCAGATCTTTGAAGGCTTCCTCGCGATGCCCTCGGACGCACCAAAAGCCGTTGTCATAGTTGCTCATGCTTGGGGCGGTCAGTCTGAGTTTGAACAAGGTAAAGCCAAATGGCTTGCCGAGCATGGTTATGCTGGCTTCGCCGTCGACCTCTACGGCAAGGGCAAACGCGGTGAGACAAACGAAGAATGTCAGGCTTTGATGGAGCCGCTAGCCAGCAATCGCACTGAACTGCAATCGCGGCTGGAGTTCGCGCTTGCGGTTGCGAAAAAAGAAGCGGGCATTGAAAAATCGGCAGCAATCGGTTTCTGTTTCGGCGGCCTCTCTGTTCTCGACATGGCGCGCACGAATATGGATGTTGCGGGCGTGGCAAGCTTCCACGGCCTCTTTGGCGCACCGGGTAACACGGCTGACAAAATTAAACCAAAAGTGCTCGCCCTGCATGGCTGGGATGACCCTATGGCCACCCCGGATGATGTGATCGCCTTCAGTCAGGAAATGAGCACAGCCAAGGCTGATTGGCAGCTTCACGCCTATGGGGCCACATTACACGCCTTCACAAATCCAGCAGCTGCCAATCCGGATTTCGGAACCGTGTATGACGCAGGTGCCGACCGCCGCAGTTTTGCAGCCCTCAGCGACTTTCTGTCTGAACTCTTCGACTAGAGCTTACAAGCGCACAGACAAAGCAGCAAAGCTATGATCGGTTTTTCAGAACCATCTGGAAAATGTCATCCATAGCTGAGCCGTCTTTGTCGGCGTCGAACAAAGCGCCCAACATACCGAGACCACCACTACTTTGCGGCGCAGGTTGAGCCCGGCCACCGCCAAGCAAGCCACCTAAAAGGCCGCCAAGACCACTGGATTGCTGCTGTGATTGACCGCCGCCGAGCATGCCCGCAAGTGCCGATAGCGTATCTGGCTCTTCACTGCGTTTGGATAGCGACCCCATAACCATTGTGGCGACGAGCGGCAGCATTTGCTTGAGCAAGCCAGAATCAAGTCCTGTCTTTTGCGACGCATGACTGGCGACAGAGCGGCTCATATCCTTGGAGCCAAGTAGATGGCCAAGAATGCTATTGCCATCATCGCGCGTCTCAGTGCGGCCAAGCAGGCTTGGCTCATCGATATACTGGCTATGATTGCCCTTGTTTAGAGCGCCGAGCAAAGCCTCGACCCCGCCGGGTTTGCTCGCATTGGACTTCAAACCCGCGGCCAAAGCAGGGATTAAAGCCGACATGGCTTTTTGTGTGAGATCATCGCTGAGGCCAAACTGTTGGCCAAGTTGTTGCTTTGCCGGCGCCGCTTGAGTGCCAGTGAGTAGATCGAGTAGTCCTGCCATGATATTTCCCCTTTGTATCAGACGTTAAGGACTAGCGTGCGGAAGCGACTTCAACAAGCCACCTCCCGCGTCAAAACTTCAGCCAAAGCTTCATCCAGAACGTCTAGCCCTGCCCCAGGCTTTGGCCCCTTCTCGCTTAACACGCGTCGCCAGAGCCTCGCGCCGGGTCTGCCATTGAAAAGGCCCAGCATATGGCGTGTCATGGAAGACAAGCGCACCCCCTCCTCCAATCGCGCCGCGATATATGGCTTAAAGGCGTCGACCGCCTCAAACGAGGATACAATTGGCGCTTGCTGATCGAACAGCGCGCGATCGACTTGGCCCAGCAATGCTGGCTGTTGATATGCTGCGCGCCCAAGCATGACACCATCAAAATCTTCCAGATGCTGCTGGCAATTCGAAAGCTCAGTAATCCCGCCATTTAGGATAATCGTGAGATCTGGCCGCGCGGCCTTTAGCTGTGCAACCAAATCGTAGTTAAGCGGGGGGATGTCCCGATTCTCCTTTGGGCTAAGGCCTTTTAGCCAAGCCTTGCGGGCATGGACCGTAAAAACACTGCACCCAGCGTCAGCAACCTGATCGACGAAGCCGAACAACGTCTCGCGCGGCGGGTCTTCATCGATCGCGATGCGGCATTTGACGGTGACTGGAATAGACACCGCTGCCTTCATAGCACTGACGCAAGTCGCAACTGTTTCCGGCGCTCGCATGAGGGATGCTCCGAAAGCACCGGACTGAACTCGGTCAGATGGACATCCACAATTGATATTCACCTCATCATAACCGAACCCCTCCGCAATCCGGGAAGCCTCGGCCATCTTGTCTGGTTCATTCCCGCCTAGCTGCAAGACTAGGGGATGCTCTGCGTCTGAAAATCCAATGAGGCGCTGGCGTTCACCATGAATAACCGCAGCAGCGGTTACCATCTCAGTCCAAAGCAAAGCCCGTTTCGTCAATGTGCGGTGAAAGGCGCGGCAATGCCGATCCGTCCAATCCATCATTGGGGCGACCGAAAATCTGTAACTTTCAACACTGAGCATGTCTGGCCCCAGTAAACTAAGGAGCCCTTATACGCTCAAGTCTGTCAATTTAAAGTCAGGTCATGCTCGCTAGAGGCGTAAAGTCAGATACAATATCTCGAAGCGATAAAAATTAGATGCTGCGAGTACCGCTTGCATAGTCTTCTCATGACACTTTTCCGCAACACATTCGAAAGAGTCTTGCAGATGAGCCACTATCTCTCGCTTGATTTTTGTTATTTAATAACATAACCCGTTTTGCTCGTTGGAGCTCGTCCAAGATATGGAATTAGAAATGAGTAAAATGACCCCGAATAGAATTGTAAAAATGACGCTTATCGCCGCGATGATGTCGTCAAGTTTCCTCGCATTAGCAAGTGCGCCAGCGCTCGCTCAAGAGGAGGAAGTAGAACGTGTTGAAGAGACGGTCTTTGTCTTGGGAGAACGCCGTGCGTATCAGGGTAATTTCGATTTTCTTGAAGAAACTGCCGTCAACCAACTTATTGATGAGGCCCTGCTGACGGATACAGGCGCCTTAAGTCTGGATGATGCTCTGGACCTATCAGCCTCAGTTTCGCGTCAGAATAATTTTGGCGGCTTGTGGAACAGCTTCTCCATTCGCGGTTTCTCTGGCGATATCAATTTGCCGAGCGGTTTTCTGGTCAATGGGTTCAATGCGGGCCGGGGCTTTGGTGGACCGCGCGACCTTGCTGGAATTGAATCTGTTGAAGTTCTAAAGGGCCCACGGTCAGCCCTATTCGGCCGAGGCGAGCCTGGTGGTACAATCAACTTAATTACCAAGCGGCCGGATTTTGAAACCAGTGGCTATGTCCAGGGCACAATCGGCAGTTGGGACCAATACCGGCTTGAAGGCGATGGGCAGACGGTCTTAGGCGATAATGATACGGTAGGTGTTCGCCTGGTTGGCTTCTACGAAGATGCTGAGAGCTTTCGTGAAGGCAAGGAAACAAACAAGTACGGGCTTTACCCCTCGATTAACATCAACATAAATGACAAATCGAGCCTGTCTTACGAGCTGGAATATACAGCACAGGAATTACCGCAGGATCGCGGCGTTATTTTCTCTGAAGATTTCGGCTTCTCTCCGCGAGAGCTTTTTGTCGGAGAACCCGATGCGCTCATCGAAACCGAAGTTCTTGGCCATCAGCTGGAGTATCAGTACAATTTCTCCAATAATTGGGGTATGCTACTTGGTGCGGGCTATCGCGAGACATCCCTCTTTGGTGACGCGTATGAAACGAATTTTGGCAGCCGACAGCCCTACCTAGTAGATGGTGAGGCAATTTCGCGTTTCTTCCGCTTCCGTGACTATGATACAGATTACTTCGTTCTTCGCGGTGAAGTTACCGGTGAGTTCAATACAGGCGCACTACGGCACCGCCTCATCGCGGGTGTGGACTATGATGAGTTCAATAACGATCAGGTTGCAACGCGCTTCCGACAAGCAGGGATTGGGGGCGCTGCAAGTAATACACTGGACCCAGAAACCTATCTTCTCATTGATGTGTCAAACCCAGTTTATGGACAGTATGCTCGTCCAAATGCTGCAGCGCAGATAGATAGACTGGAAACCCTTAGCGGTGTCGGTTTTTACTTCCAGGATCAGATTGACCTGACCGACAAACTCCAAATCCGTTTGGGAGGTCGGTTTGATGATTTTGATCAGGAACTGAATAACCGCCGATCAGCTACAACCTCTGACTCATCGAACACATACTTCTCACCGCAAGCGGGCGTCGTTTATAATGCCAGCGATGCGGTTAGCCTCTATGCATCTTACGGTGAGGGTATCCGGCAACTGTCCGGGACTGATCCTGATGGAAACTCATTCGACCCAAACAAAACAAAGTCGACAGAAATTGGTGTCAAAGCTGATCTTGGGCAACTGTCCAGTGAGGTCGAGGGCACAGCGTCTGTGACGGTGTTCAAAGTGGATCAAAGCAACATTCTCGTCTTTAGCGCAGGTTTCAGCGATCCAATTCCAGCAGGTGAAGCCGAAAGCCAAGGCATTGAGGTCGATGCAAACCTGACCTTCGAAAATGATCTAAGCGTCTGGTTTTCTTATGCCTACACAGACGGTGAATATACCAATAGCGGTATAGACACATCGACTTTCACACAGTTCGACCCAGGTACACCGCTTGTAAACTCACCTGAGCATCAGATCAGTTTACAACTCACCCAAGAGTTAGAGATTGCAAACGTGCCCGCAAAGTTAGGGGGCGGTCTCTTATACGTTGGCGACCGTTCAGGTGAGTTGGGCAGTGACTTTACACTCCCTAACTATACCACAGCCCGTGTCTTCGGTGAGATTCAGCCATTTGAGAATATCGCATTCCGCTTGGATATCGATAATCTGTTCGACGAGACTTATTACACGGACTCATTTGCAAATGTCTGGGTTCAGCCAGGCGCGCCAAGACGCGTGCGCGTGTCGGCTCGCTACGCCTTCTAGGAGACCTCCATGGTTGCTGCGCTCGAAGCTCAAGCCCTGACTGTCACACGGTCGGGGCAGACTGTCCTAAAGGACGTTTCGTTCAGCGTAGCGACCGGGGAGATTTACGCTCTGCTCGGGGGCAATGGCGCTGGTAAGTCAACAACGCTGCTGACGTTTCTCGGCTTTCTAAACGCGGATTCTGGAACGGCGAAAGTACAAGGGGTTGACGTAAGCGGAGGTGTGCGGGCCGCAAGGCTTGCGGCAGCATACCTGCCAGAAGCAGCGACGCTTTATGAGCACCTTAGTGCCCATGAGAACCTCGGCTACTTCCTGTCGCTCGCCAAGGTGCAAGCAGGTAAAGCTGAGATTGATGCGGCGCTCGACCGGGTCTCGCTTCAGCCCGAAGCACGCGACAATCGCCTCGCCACCTACTCCAAAGGTATGCGTCAGAAAGTGGCCATCGCGCTCGCCCTGCTTCGCAATACGCCAATTCTACTACTGGACGAGCCGACCTCGGGCCTCGATCCAATTGCAATCGACGAGTTTAACGCTCTAGTTCGCTCATTAGCTGATGAAGGTAGAACCGTCCTAATGGTAACCCATGACGTCTATGGTGCATGTCAGGTTGCGGATCGGATCGGACTTCTAAGAAAAGGCGGTCTGGTTGGGGCGTTTGATCGACCAGAAAATGGCTTGATTGATACAGCCGCTGTCCATGATGCGTTTGCCGGGCGCAGTGCCACATGAGCGCGGTTCTTTCAATCGCTGCTGAAGAGTGGCGGCTCTGGCTACGCTCTAAGATCGCTCTTATCGCGTTGATCACAGTTAGCCTGATCATCGCAGTTACAAGTGTTCTGACGGCGTCTCGCATCGCCCATGAACAAGAGGTGCGTCACCACCAACAAGACCTATCTGAAGAAACATTCCTCTCACAACCTGATCGCCACCCTCACCGCATGGTGCATTACGGGCATTACGTGTTCAGAGCGCCGCCGCCGCTAGCCATCATTGATCCGGGCGTTGATGCGGTCACCGGTCAATCCATCTTTCTGGAGGGTCATCGCCAGAACACCGCTATGTTTGCAGATGCGCGGACCAGCGCTAATCTTGGAAGCTTACAAGGACTGACCCCAGCCTTTGTATACCAATTACTCGTGCCACTTCTCCTCATCGCATTGGGGCATGGCCTATTCGTACGCGAGCGAGAAGCCCGAACCCTTGCGCCGCTTTTAGCTCAGGGGATTTCAGGCCCGACATTGTTTACAGGCAAGCTTTTGGCATTGGCCGGACTAAGCGCCGCCTTACTGCTCCCCCTTATGATCCTCACAGGCGCAACCATGGTTCAGGGCGAAACCTTCGTCATGGCGGTCGCCATTAGCCTTGGCTATGCGGCCTACCTGCTGATCTGGTGCGCGCTCATTACGCTCGTCTCAGCGCTCTCAAATAGTCGCGGGATCGCGCTCGGTGTTCTGGTGTTCGTCTGGCTTATTTGGGCGCTTATCGTGCCCCGCATGGCGGTTGCAACAGCAAGCGCAGCGGTCCCAACACCGGGCAAACTGGAAACAGACTTACGTATGAATGCGGACCTGCGCGAACTTGGCGATGGGCATAATGCAGCAGACCCCGCCTTTGCACAGCTTCGCGCCAACCTTCTAGCCCAATATGATGTCGATACAGTCGAAGAGTTGCCCGTAAACTTTCGCGGCATCGTCGCGCAGACCTCCGAAGCGGAACTTACGGATGTGATGAACGAATATGCCGATCAGCGTATGGACGTTGAGAAAGCCCAATCAGATCATGTGAACCGCTATGGCTGGTTGTCACCCATGATTGCCATCTCATCTGCCTCTCGCTTCCTCGCGGGTACAGACCTGACGACCCATCATCGCTTTCTAAGAGAAGCCGAGACGGTTCGCTTTGAGTTCGTCAAAGGGCTCAACACTGCCCATATCGAGAAGCTGTCTTACATCGACGATATGAATCGCAATGTTGATAAAGCATCATCGGATAAGGCCCGCATATCATCAGATAATTGGGCCGTCTTAAGTGAGTTTGAATTCACACCATCAGCCGCAGGCGCGCGCGCTGGGTCGGCCACCGGCCCACTCACTATGCTCGCAATTTGGCTCGCCGGGCTGTTAGCCGCTGGGTACTTTGTGACAGCGAGGCTAAAACCATGAGCGGTCTCCTTCGTGAGCTTTGGTTCCTGTCACGCGACCGCGCCGCGCAGGTCTGGATCCTAATCGCGTTCGCAGCAGCCAGCTTGGCAGTTGCTTTTGGAATGAGTGAAATTTCTTCTCAGCGCGACACGATTGAGCGTTTGAAGAGCGCTGACAAAATTGAGCGCGCCGTAGCGCTCGAAAACCATCGCGACTGGGGCAGCGCTGCCTATTATACGTTTCATCTGACCTATGACGACCCGTCCGACTTTGCATTTGCCGCGCTTGGGCAACGCGATGCCTCGCCTTGGAAACATCGTGTGCGGATGCTCGCTATGGAGGGCCAGATTTACGAAACCGATGCAGCCAACCCAGATTTCGCACTCATTGGTCGCTTCGACTTTGCTTTCGTGATCGCGATGATCACGCCGCTACTCTTGATCCTTCTGCTGCATGACTTGCGGGCCAATGAACGCGCCAATGGCCGCTTCGAACTGATCAGTGCAACATCTGCTCGCGGCGAAAGTATCTGGCTCTCAAGAGCCGGCTTGCGCGTTGGCGCGCTGGTCTTGGCTTTGCTGGTTCCACTTTGGATTGGCGGTATCATCAGCGCTGCCGACCTCGGCGTGCTCACCTTAGCGAGCGTCGCCGTCTTGCTCCATCTTGCATTCTGGTGGGCGGTCACAGCATGGCTCAACACAATGGGTTGGACAGCCCCAGTAAATCTCACAGCGCTATTCGGCATCTGGCTCGCGCTCGCCATCGTTGCGCCCGCTGCCATGAAAACAGCGGTTGATACAGCCGTCACTGTTCCAGATGGCGGCGAGATCATTCTTACACAGCGCGAGGCGGTCAATGACGCCTGGGACCTCCCTGTATCGGCAACGATGGACCCATTCCTGACCCGCCATCCTGAATGGGCAGATTACACCGATATGGAAAGCACCTTCGAGTGGAAGTGGTACTATGCGTTCCAACAAGTCGGCGATCAAACTTCTGAACCTCTATCCATCGCCTACCGCCAAGGCCGTGACCGCCGCGACAGTCTCTCGGCTGCTCTATCCTGGCTCTCACCGCCCGCAAAGATTGAACGTGTGTTTCAGTCGATTGCACAGACCGACACCAAGGCAGCCGCAGAGTATGAGACCCGCGTGCGCGCCTTTCACGCTGAGTTGCGCGCCTACTATTACCCCGGTCTTTTCCGCGGCGATCCGTTCACCGATGAGGCCATCAAAACGCGTCCGGTTTTCGACGACGCAGCAGGCTGATAAGAGCCCCGAACCTGAAGAGAAGACTTCAATATGGCAAACCTTGCGCGAGTTCCTTCATCATCCTGGCAAGCGAAGTTCGATCACTTGCCAGTGGCTTTCTCAGACAGGCTGAGCGATTTATCCGCTGCTTTGGAAAGCATATCTGATGCCGCTATATGGTCTCGCCAAATCCCATTATCGGTTAAGACTTGGCTTGATGCGATACCAGCTGAGCAACTCCCCGAAGGCCGATATGTCATCAAGCCAAGCGATATTGCGCAGTGTATTGCACGGCTTTTCGCGAAGCGTGGGCTAGCCGCGACGCCTGCTCTAACCTGGCTGAGCGAAGACGCCGAGACACAGGCGAAACAGGTATGCGATGTCGCCAGAGCGGATTGGGTCAGGCTCAGACTGGAAACCGTTGACGATAATGGCTGCTCAAAACTGCATATCGACAATGTTTTCGCCAGAATGATCTGCACATATCGCGGACCCGGTACGCAACTCGGTTTTGAAGCCTCAGGTCCACAGCATATTGAAACGGTTCCAACAGCAATGCCTGTCCTCCTAAAAGGAAGGCAATGGCCGGGCGAGCACGAGCCAAAGCTCCGTCATCGCTCTCCCCCCATAGCCGGGACGGATGTGACGAGGTTGATATTGGTTCTCGAAGGTGCGTCGCCTGAAGACCTACAAACTGAGTACGACACGCTTTATGTCGGCGACTAGGATCGCTTTATTCTGATAAGAGCGGAAAGCGCCTGAGGAGTCCTCTACGCATCAAACCCAACTCTGGCGCGGCATGGATAGGATACGGCACCTTATCGGCTGCCTCACTCAAAACGAGCGAATGTTGGCTCGCTTCAAACCTGACCGCTTGTGATGAGCGTGACCGCCGAAATTGTATATAGACCAGCGGTCAGAATGCTTCCCAAAGACCGTACATGATTGAGCTGTGTCCAGACGCGGCCGTATCGGATCCAATAGGCTGCGGCCTCCATTGAGGTGTGGTCGAGACGTTCAAGCTTGTTGTTCATCGGTACATTTCCAAACAATGTCATCAGGAAAACGCTTGGGACGTAAACCATCGGAGCGAGCAAGAGCGTCCAGCGCGCCGCGCCGTTAAAAGTGGTCAGGCTATAAATTGCAAACAGCACAGAAAAGACCGCTATACTAATGATACCGGCAACAAACTGGGTTTTGAGGACTGTTTTGTTAATATGCTGCATCGACTCGATGCCGCTTGCGGGAGCTGCGCGTAGCAATCCGCTCATTATAAACTCAGAGAAAGCAGAGAACACGCCTCCAATTATAGCGCTCCAGAGCGCGAGGAAGAAGCAGAAATATAGTGTCCAGTCATAGGTCATGTTTTACAGTCCATAATTAGGGTGAAAGCGTTGGCGCTGTGGGCTCAAAATTCATTGGAGTGCCGGACGCAAGTCTGCTTCTGAATCGCGCGGACTCAGTGAACTGAAATTGCGTCTGACTTATTATTTTCGTTTGTGGCGCCGGTTCGGCAGTGTCGAAAAAAGATAAAAGATGTAGAGCGTGATACTGGATGTCATAATCCCTACCGGAACACCTGATCCACCCATTTCGACGGGCGGGACACCGCTCAATCTCCAGACCGCTACTCCGGTTAGAAACAGCATAGCCGTAACCGCGGCCAGGGCGCAGACTTGCTTGCGATTCATACGATCAGCTCCCCGCTTAGGGTGTCGATGAGGTTCCATTGCTGTTTCGAGGCCTCTTTCATCTGTAGAGCCACCAGTAGGCCCGCAACCCCCAACTCGATCATCATTGCGACGATCAGCGACTGTGGCGGTACTCCATGCATCGCGATGCTAATGAGACGACCAAGACCATAGCTGCCATAGACAATCGCGCCGACTGAAAGCGCCAAATCGGCAAACCGAATCTTGACCGCCGCTATGACCATGAGCGCGCCGGTGAGGAGCAACACACCGCTTGGCGCTGTCAGTTCGGACATCAACCCAGCGTCACGCTCAACGAAAACATGACTCATTTCCAGAAAGGCCTTCGGCGCGAGCATAAGAGCGCCTCCGATGAGGCCCAGGATTGCACCTGAGCCTGCAAGAGTCGTTCTTGTGATGAGCCGGTTCATGCTGCCACCCTCCAAGCGCCAGTTCGGGCGACCTCACGGGCATAGTCGGCAAAGTCTTTGGGTGGCCGGCCAAGGGCGCGCCGGACACCATCTGTCAGGTGCGCGTTGCGGCCATCAAGAACAGTAGAGAACAGATAGTCCAGCATCCACACAACATCTTTGGGCGCGCCGGAATTGGCAACCTCTGAGACAAACGCCTCATGCGGTACATCAACGTAGGTGATCTCACGGCCTGTCGCGCGGGAGAGATCAGCCGCCACATCGGCAATTGTCATCAATCGCGGTCCCGTGACTTCATAGACCTGTCCATTGTGGTGATCTTGACTCAGTGCGGCGACGGCAACATCCGCGATGTCATCAACATCAACGAATGGCTCGACCTGCTTGCCTGCCGGCAGTGTAATGGTACCGCTCAGCACCATGTCGATGAAAGCACCTTCTGAGAAGTTCTGCTGGAACCAGCTGGCGCGTACGATCGTCCATTCCAATCCAGAGTTCTGTACGATGCGCTCACACGCCTGTGCTTCTTGTTCCCCCCGACCAGACAACATGACTAACCGTTTGACCCCGCGTCGTTTGGCAAGATCGACAAAGGCCTGAATGGAATCAGGCGCGCCTGGCATGGCAAGGTCCGGGGCATAAGTGATATAGGCTGCCGTCACGCCTTTGAGGCATGCGTCCCAGCCCTTCTCATTGGCCCAGTCAAAAGACGGGATGGCCGATCGTGATCCGATGCGGACCTCAAGGCCTTTTGCTGTAAGGCGCTCCGCAACACGGCGGCCTGTTTTACCAGTACCGCCCACGACAAGGGTAAGGCCTTTCTTTTTGCGCAGGAAGTTCATTGACTTGCTCCTTTTTGGTTTCTGCAAGTCA
>CAZGVG010000042.1:0-20783 GCA_964528975.1 uncultured Hyphomonas sp. | reverse complement strand
ACGCTTGGTAGGGCGACCCGCATCGTATCGATCATCGCAGTTGCTTCAGAAAGATATTCGCCTTTGCCTTGCTCAGTATTTGGCTTGAAGAACTGACCGTCCGTTCGGGTAAACTCAAAGAAGTCTTGCAGGCTGCCTTCAAAGCCGACTTGTTGCATGATCGCTTCCATTTCCCCATGGATGCGGGCAACTTCCGCTAGGCCGAGGTCGTGGATTTCATCCGGCGTCATATCAGTCGTCGTCATCTGGGCGAGACGATCCGTATAGTATGCGTCGCCTTTTGGATGTTTCCACGCCCCATCCTCTGGCGAAGCGTTGGCTTTATCGTCATAAACCCACTGAATCAGCGCCGAATAGGTTGGGTAGACATGATCAATCAGAGCGCCTCTGGCATTCAGTTTCAGCTCGCTCGCTTCATCTTCCGTGATCGTGTCATTGGTGACGAGTGCATCGACCTTGCCGACAAAATCGGCATATAGCGGAGAGGGGGTATCTGGATCAACGCCTTCGAACGGATAGCCGTCAATGACGTTCGCCGCGCCATCTATAACGAAGTCATAGACAAATAGCGGTGGGCGGATGCCGCGCTCGGCAGAGGCCTGAGCATTTGCCAAGTGCTGTCCAAGATAGGTTTCCACCCCTGCGAGCCGGGCAATATAGGCTTCCGCGTCGGACTTGCTGGTGACTTTATGTTGGCCGATTAGAAAAGAGGCGATCCCCGCATGGGCGCCGCGCATCTGGCTGAACGTATAATTGTATCCGCGCCATTTGTCCGCACGCTCAGCTGACTCCAACTCATATACAGCTAACCGGTAAGACAGTGCACCTTGGCCTGTAAGTGCTGCCGGATCAAACTGCTCGCGCATCTCAGCAACATTCGCGCGCTGGATCTCCATTTCTGCATCTTGCGCAGCGTATGAGACGTCATTCCATTTGTCGTAATTTTCACGGCTACCGAGAAATGTTGCGCTCATCGGGCTGCGGGAAATCGCTTCGGCAAATTTCTGCTCAAACCAAGCGTTCAGTCTTTCGGTTTCGGCTTCGCGTTCAGCCTGAGAGGGACCAGCTTCTGTAGCGCTTGCAGCAGTGTCTGTGACGGGTTGTTGTGTGCTTGGGGAGCAGGCGGCCAAACCCAAAACAAAAAGCGAAACGAGTGCGGTGTTTGTGCGAAGCATGGTTTGGTCTCTTAAAAGTTGTTTGTAGAACTGTATAAACTGCTAGGAAAGATTAACCAGCTTTCTCTTTTGATTAACCATTCCGGGTGCAAAAAGAACAATTGATGCAGTGATGATGCGCGCGCGCAAAGTCCTGCTATAAGTTTAGTGCGAATCAACGGGCCAATCTGTGGCCCGGCCAGGAGTAAGCGTATGGCTGACAATGAGCCCCAACAGGAACAGCCTAAGATCCCATCGATGATGGGGCAGCTTGATTGGCTGCAAATGGGCTTTTGGGCTTGTCTCTTGCTCGCGGTTGCTGCGGCAAGTGCAACTTTGGCCTGGCCAAATGCGGGTGGACCAAGCGGTTTGATCCTTTTGATCTCGATGGCGGCTGGCGGCATGGTGTTCCTGCTCTGGATCTTGCGTGGAGCCGGCCGGCGGATGGGCCTTTTCCCGGAACGCGGCGCGATGGCAGATGCAATGCAGCCTGCGATGCCGCGATTTTCCTGGATTGATGCGCTGGATGAAGCCGTTCTGGTCTCTGATCAGGGCGGGGCGCCTTTGGCCGCGAACGAGGCCTACACAGAGCTGACGCAAATGGCGCTGCTTGGTCAATCTGATGCGATGGGCCCTGTCTCGGTGGACCGGATATTTAGCGCGGCGCCAGGATTGGCTGCGCCGATCTTCCGGCTTTCAAAGGCGGCAAAGGCTGGTGAGACGCGGCGTGAAATTTTGCCGGCGATGACACTCGGAACCGAGGCATTGCCCGTTCAGTATGAAGCTTCGGTTTCTCCCTTGAAGGGCAGCCGCGCTGTCTGGCGTTTGCGCCGGATTACCGGAACTGAGCAAGTGACAGGCGCCGCCGATATGCGGGCGCTGTATGTTGAAGACGCTCCTATGGGCTTTTTCTCATCCGGGGCTGACGGTACGATCACCTATGCGAATAGTTGGCTGCGTGAGATGCTTGGCCTGCCAGAGGCGGCTAAGAATGTCCGGCTTGATGACATTATGCGCCCGGAATTTGTCAAAATGCTGCGCCGGGACCGTAAGTCTGGCGTGCCGGGACGCGCCGATATTATGATCCGCTCGCGGGACGGGGTGGAAGTGCCTGTGCAGACGATCACGACCTGGAATGGCAAAGGCGCGGACGCAACTGGCCGCACGATCATTCTGGCGAATGCGCAAAACCTTCTGGAAGGTGAAAGCCGGATGCTCGCAGCGTCTGCCAGCCGTCCGCCGCGTCCTGACGGCGACCCGATGTTTGATGATGCCCCCTTTGGTGCGGCGCGCCTTGAGGGTCACTCCTTAGAAGGCGCGATCATTACAGATAGCAATCGCGCCCTTATGGGCCTTGCAGGTGGCGGAGCCTCGCCAGGGACACGCTTCATCGATCTCTTCATTGCCGAAGAGGGAGAGAACAAGCTGCGCGAAAAGCTACTGGACTCTATTGATAAGCCTGTGGGCTTGAAGCTTGCCGATGAAGACCAGAAACATGTGAATGTCTTTGTCACTCTGGACGGTATGGGCCAACCTGCTGTTGCCTATGTCATCGACATGAGCGAGCAGAAAGAGCTGGAACTGCGTCTGGCGCAGGGCGAAAAAATGCAGGCGATTGGTAAGCTTGCCGGCGGTGTGGCGCATGACTTCAATAATGTCCTGACTGGCATCATGTTGAACAATGACCATCTTCTGACGTTGCACCCGGTAGGTGATCCAAGCTTTGATAATCTAAAGAAAATCCACGAGTTTTCAGTTCGAGCTAAAGACCTCGTACAGATGCTGCTGGCCTATGCGCGCCAGCAAACCTTCCGCCGCGAAGTGTTCGAACCTGGTGATTTCCTGTCAGAGTTTTCGATCCTGCTTGATCAATTGTTAGACGAACGGATCGATTTCAATGTCGTCCATGGGCGTGACCTGCCAATGGTCAAAGCGGATAAGAACCAGCTTGAGACAGCGATCATCAACCTGGCCACGAATGCGCGTGATGCCTTGCTTATGGATGGCGGGCGCGGTGGTAAGCTGACGATTGAAACATCTCGCGCGACTGAAGCTGATGCGCACAAGAATGGCTTCCGCTTTGTTGAACCGGGCGATTACCTGCTTATAGAAGTTGAGGACTCTGGCCACGGTATCGCGCCAGAGAACCTGAAGAATATTTTCAATCCGTTCTTCACCACCAAGCCAAAGGGCCTTGGAACCGGGCTTGGCCTCTCAACGGTCTATGGCATTATTAAGCAGTCCGAGGGCTATATCTGCCCGCTGAGCACTGTTGGCAAAGGCACGACTTTCCAGATTTATCTGCCAGCTCTTAAAGCTGACGAAATCCCTGAGCCAGAAGTCATTGAACCAGAGCAGCTTCATCTTGCGTCTGTGCCAGTAGATATTTCCGGGCGTGGTCGCATCCTGCTGGTGGAAGACGAAGATGGCGTACGCTCGATTGCCGCCTCACAGCTCAGATCACGCGGCTATGATGTTGAGGAAGCCTGCGATGGTGAAGAAGCGATGGAAATCCTCGAAGAGAATTCCGGCGCTTTTGATCTGGTTGTGTCCGATGTCGTGATGCCCGGCATGGACGGACCGACCTTAATCCGTGAAGCCAAGGACTTACTTGGCACAGCGAAAGTCCTGTTCATGTCAGGCTATGCCGAACGTGACGTCGCAGCCAAGCTCGATGGCGACCGCGAAGTCGGCTTCATGCCGAAGCCCTTCACCGTCAAGCAATTGGCCGAACGCGTAAAAGCTGAGCTTGTCGCGCGCGCCAAAGAAGCCGCCTAAGGCCTAGTCATTATTAGCAACCAGTTTCAGGTGGCTGGTTTCTGGCTTCACGTGTGGTGGGTGAATGGCGGTGAGTCGATGACGCCAAACAGGACGTCCCATAAGCAAGCCTTCGCCGCCTAGTGGCTGATAGAGGCCTAACAGGCGCGGTTTATCAGGTGCGTTCTGTAAGCCTGAAAGCGGGGCTAAAGTTAGCTCAATATCAATCCGCATGCCTGTCAGAGTTTCACCACTTGCTCTTAGCAGGCCTGGCTTGCGTCCCTCAATCACAGAGTTCAGGAAGGCTGTGACCATAGAGCGATCGTGCCCGGTCCAGAAATCCAGATAGTCATGATCCCCAAGCTCACGCCCCAATAGATCGGACAAACGTGATCCGGCATTCTTAAAGACCCAAGGTCCTTCTTCTGTTCTCTCTATAACGAACAGGCAGTCGAGCAGGTCAGGATGATCACTTGTCTTAATAGACGTGGCGACATGCTTGGTAGGGGTGGTGATACGCTGCCAAGCTTCAAGCAAGGTGTTTGTGTTTGGGTGCAAACTCTTCGGGTTCATTGTTTCTCTTCCAGCTTCGGGGCGATGCTGTTCCATCTTGTGCCCACACTATTTTGTTATGAGCCTGTCACCGCAATGATTACGCCAGTTCGTAGCTCCCGTGATAGGCGAAAGGCGCACCATTTTGAGGCCCCACTCGCCGCATGGGAGAAACCCGGCACAGAACCTGCTTCTTGTTAGGCGAAATGTCAGGGAGACATCGTATGACCGTATCAACACGGAACACTCTTTTGGGCGGGGCAGGCATGGTTGCCCTTCTGATTATTGGCGGTTCAGCCTATGCGGCAGGCGGTATGGGCGGTCCAACCCCTTGTAGCGGCGGCTGCGGCGCGGGCTCTGGTAGCGGCAGCGTTGTTGTGCCGGGCGCAGGTATGGGCGGGGTGAACACCGGCTATAATGGGTCAGGTCAAAGCGCAGGATGCTGCGGTAAGGGACCCAAAGGCCATGGCGTGATCGTTCCTGGCGTGAATGTCGGGGGTCCAAACGTAACCGTGAACCAGGGCAGTATCATTTCCAACACCAACTCGTATTTGAATACCAACATTGTTGGCGGCCAAGGCGGTGTGATCGTTTCAGGCGGCGGCGGTTATTATGCGCCGCAAGGTGTTGGCACGACGACAATCGGATCTTTGAATGTTGAGGGCGGCGCTGAGCGCTACATGGAAACAATCACTGAGAAAGTCCCAACGACTGAAGAGTATTGCGACGAAAGAATCTCTCTGCAGCAATCTACGCGTCCAGTTCAGGCGGTTTGTATCGATGATAAAGGCGCGCCGCATCCGGCCTCACGCGTCGATGCCAGTCAGCGCGTGCCTGCCGGCTATAAAGGCGAGCTTTTTCGCTGCATGGCAGGGACCAGCATGCAGGTCACACTTGGTAGTCTTGAAAATGGCTCCGCGAGCTTTGCGCATGGTGAGACATTTGCTTGCCGTAAAGGTGAGGCGCTTGTGCACAAGCATGGCGGCGACCTTGCTTGTGCGCCTCAAGCGCCAGAACGGTCTTGCAATGAACGCTCTTTGCTGCGCCGTCACGGCCCAGGCATCAAAATTGTTGAAGCCCGCGTTCGGGCCAAGACCTGCGTGCCTAAGACCCGCACGGTGATGAAGTCTGTCCAGCGTCAGGTCGAGCGCACACGCGAGACAAAAGGCGAGGCTATGGTCTTTGATGGCGGTGTTGGCCAAGGCGTTTACTAGGCGACCCAAAAAGAACCAGATTTGAGCGAGCGCGGCATGCATTTCTGCAAGTCGCGCTCGTTCTGTGTTGCGCAATTACAACCTCGGTTCACGTTCCAGTCAAAGCTGTAATCCAGCGCTTGCCATAGCACACTGAATCTCTACTCCTGATAACAAAGTTACCCGTTAGAGGTGACTGCTCTAGAAATAAAATATCACCTTTAGGGAGAGTGAGATTATGAAATCCACAAAGAATACTATCGGCATAAAAACAGCACTATCGCTGAGTGTTGGCATGACGGCTATAATGGCTTCAGGTTTTGTCACTGCAACAGCGCAGGAAGACACGGCTGAAGACGATCGCCGCCTCAATACCGTTACGATTACGGCTACGAAACGTGAGCAGACCCTCCAGGATGTGCCGGTTGCTGTTTCTGTTGTCGATGACAGCGTTATTGAAAAAGCCGAGATTCTTGACTTGAACGACCTTCAGTCGGTTGTTCCATCGCTGGGTTTCAGAACCTTCCAAAACTCTGCTAATGCGAACTTCACGATCCGTGGTTTTGGTAATGGCGCGAACAATGTTGGTATCGAGCCATCCGTTGGTATCTTCATTGACGGTGTTTACCGTTCACGTGCAGCCGCCCAAATTGGTGATCTTCCAAATATTCAGCGTGTTGAGGTCCTTCGCGGCCCACAATCAACTCTGTTCGGTAAGAACGCATCTGCGGGTGTTGTCTCCGTCATCACGCGTAAACCCCAGTATGAGCTAGGCGGAAATGTTGAAGCCAGTGTCGGTAATTTCGGCCTCAAGCGCGCAAAAGGGTATCTCACAGGGCCGCTGGCTGACAATGTCGCTTTCTCGATTGGCGGTGGTTTCAATCAGCGTGATGGAACAGCAGAAAACCTCGTCGATGGCACGGAGCTTAACACACGAGACCGCTGGAATATTCGTGGTGAACTCCTGCTTGAACCAACAGAAAACCAGTCTTGGCGCTTCATCGCTGATATGTCTGAAATTGATGAGGTTTGCTGTGTTGCTGCAAACCTAGTCGAGGGACCTACTGCAGGGATCGTTCGGATCCTTGGCGGTAATGTCGACAATCAAGACCCTTTCTCACGTGAAGTCTTCATCAATGGCACACCAAATAACAGGCTAGAAAACAAGGGCGTGTCACTGCAAGGTGATATAGATTTTGATGGTTTCACGCTGACAACTATCACATCTTATCGTAGAACAGATACCGAAAACAGCTATGATATCGACTTTACGAGCGCTGCGCTTGCCGGTCTTGATGAAGCCCTGCAGCTTGAGACCTTCACACAGGAAGTTCGTCTAACCTCTAATGACGAAGGCAATTTTGACTGGATGGTTGGCGGCTACTTCTTTGACGAGTCGGCTGCAGTTCAGAATGAGCTTCTCTACGGCGACGATTTCCGGAACTTTATCGACCTTGGAGCCGCTTTTGGCGGAGCAGACCCAACAGACCCAACAGCGATCCCGACTATCATTGGTCAGTTTGCAACGGGTACACTTGCAAGCCCACTCGGTGGACTTGAGGCGGGTATCGGCATTCCAAACGGTACACTTGCAGGAGCAGGTCAGGGCAATATTGAGGACTTCACACAAGACGATCAGGCAATCTCTCTCTTTGGTACGCTTGATTGGCACATGAGTGACCGCCTAACCGCGACTGTTGGTTTGAACTATACAGAGAACGAAAAAGACGCTGTTCTGAATATCCAGAGTACCGACGTTCTTTCATCTCTTGACCTGACACAGATCGGTTACTCGCTGACAGCCAACACAATTTTGGGTCTTAACGGTGTTGATACGACTGATCCTGCAGCTATTGGAGCCTTCATTGTTGGCAACCCAGCTGCTTTTGCTGCAATTCAGCAGCAGTCGCTCGCGATCGCCAGTAACTATAACCCAGCGACACCTGCCGCGACCCAGAACCCATTGGGCGCTCTTCGTCCGTTGCAGTTCCAGCCGCCATTCGTGAACTTCCCGAATGCTGTAGAAGATGGATCAATTTCAGCTGATGATCTGACATATTCATTGCGTCTGGCTTATGATTGGACTGACAATATCAATGTTTACGCGTCTTACTCTACAGGCTTTAAGTCTAACTCGTTCAATATTTCACGAGATAGCCGTCCATTCCCGGCGGACTTCATTCAGGCAATCGATCCAGTAACACAGCAAGCGAATAGCACGGTCATTGATCCATTTACGGGTCAAACACTTCGCACGGCACCATCTTCGCCGCTTCAGGACGCTGGTCTGGCTCAAGCCAACCTGGTAACCGGTACGCGTTTCGCAGAACCAGAAGAAGCTAAGGTTCTAGAATTTGGTGTTAAAGGGGCTTGGGACACGTTTGCGTTTAATCTAGCCGTGTTCGACCAGACGATTGAGAATTTCCAATCTAACGTCTTCACGGGAACTGGTTTTGCGCTTGCAAATGCCGATGAGCAAAATGCGCTAGGCTTTGAAATTGATGGTAGCTGGAGCCCGATCCAAGACCTTACGCTCAGCTTTGCTGGTACATTCCTGGACCCAACCTATGAGCAGTTCACGAACTCTGCTCTAGGAGATATCTCTGGAACACAAGTTTCAGGTATCTCTGACGTGATCACATCAACATCCGTCCTATATGACTTTGATGTCGCGGGCAGCTGGGATGGCTTCTTCCGGGCTGACTGGCAGTATGAAAGCGACAGCGATTTCGGGGATGGCGGCGATTCTGCAGCGATCAACCAGGCGCTTGAAAGCCTTTATGATCGTGAAGTTAACAGTGTGAATGCATCGCTTGGCTTCGTCTCTGAGAGTGGTCTCGGTGTGACGTTCTGGGGTCGGAATATCTTCGACAGCGAGTATATTACCACGGCCTTCCCTGGTGTGGCTCAGGCTGGAACTTGGACAGGTTACCCAAGCCAACCGCAGACTTATGGTGTCACGGTTCGCAAGACTTTCTAAGTCGAGCATGCTGTAAATCTAGGAGAAGCCCCGTCCTTTGCGGCGGGGCTTTTTCTTTAGGGTTTGCGCGCTAAAAGCCCTACAGAAGTCAATAACATAACCCCCTCAAAACCCGCAAAAATCCAGTTACTTGTAAGCGCTGTGTCGCCTGCGATCAGAGATGCTCCGCGCCCGATCATATAGCCGCCCATATAAGTTGCGATGAAGCAAAGTGCGGCAAACTCAAACCGAGAGCGTAAGGCTCCAAGCAGGCATAGGATCGCGGCACCCAGGCTAACACCGCCATAGATGCCGCGCATTTCAAAGATGCCAGAAATGCCCGAAACGTCCGCACCGAGCTTCGCCGTCATTCCGGATGGGTTGGTAATGGACCAGAGGCCGAATGAGAGGAACATAAGGGCGGTGAAGCAGAGAAAGATGCGATTTATCATAAAGCCGCATATAAGGCGCTGTGCTCTTTCGGCGAGGAAGACCCTGACAGGCGGTCCCCGCCACAAGCCACCTGTCATGTCGTTGTTAGACTGTTCCTAAGATAGGCCGAGGGCCGACATGGTTTTTGTTGTAAGGTATCCAAGGTGGCGCATGCCAGACTGACGCTGAAACTTAACCAATGCCTGCCGCGTTTGCGGGCCCATGATGCCGTCAATTGCGCCTTTGTAGACCCCGCGTTGACGCAAAGCTGATTGAAGCGAGCGGATCGTTTCAGGACCGCTATTGGTTTCACAAAGAACCGGAACCCACTCGAACTTTTCTTCAGTGCGCAGAACCTTGGTCATAACCGTGCCGAACTCGGCTGGGGCCTGATAAGTTTCGGCCCGGGCAGGTTGGGTCATACGTTGAACGTTGAAGTCGCGATATTGCGCCGGAACTTTCACTTCCTTGACTTGTGCCGGAGCGATAAGAACTTGCCGCGGAACGGATACGGTCTGAGCCGGAACATGGACTTTGCGGACCTGTTCGGGGTGCGTGACAATACGTTTTCGAAGGGTTTTAGTCTCGCCTGCCTCTTCAACCAGGCACCAAGTATCGCCGGTTCGTGGGTCAATACGCGATACGCCAGAGAGACCGACACCGCGCTTCCAGACCAGACGTGGTTCTGAAACTTTCACTGTTTCATTGGTATAGGCAAACCGCGCTGGAACCACTTCAAGTCGGTCATAGGCTGGTTTTACAGTTAGATCTTCGTTGCGTGTCTCAAAGCGCGGTTGAGTGACGACATATTTCGTAAAGCCGTCTTTCACGAGAACCTGTTTACGGTCACTTTCAAACACAGCTTGCTGAACTCTGGCGCGCTTATATGGCGCTGCGGTTGTGATCTGACGTGGCACTTCGCTGTATTGGGCGGGTGTCTTCATACGGGCATAGCACTCACCGGGCCGAGCATTTGGGACCTGCTGAAGCGGGCTATTGCTCGCCGCTGACCTCTGCGGGGCGTGTTGGCGCGTCACCTTCTGTCTTGGTTGCTGCACCGTCCTTGTTGTCACGTTCCGGGAGCCGCGTAATTGCGGTGCAGGCTGCGTAATCGTTCGCATCGTATTGACGACAGGCGGTTGAGGCTTGCTTGCTGGCAAGGTTTGCCGCGGCTGCGCTTGAACGCGGCGCGTCACGGTATCGCGGCGCACATTCTGCGGAGGCGCAGGACGTGCGCTCTCTGGATGGGGCAGAAAGCGTGATGTATCTGTTCCGTCATATGCGCGCCCAGAGCCCCACTGACTGGCATAAGAAAAGTCAGTCCCGTCTTCAGCGTCCGCATAGGCATTGGCCAGAAAGTTCTGATCGCCTTCGAAAACCTGCTTGTCTTGCGCGGCTGCGCTCAGGCAAAGTGTCAGGCCGGTGGCGGCTGCGAGGAAAACCTTGATCATAGATATGCCCTTTTGGCGAAACGGTTTAAAATTCGCCTTACAGGGTGCAGCATGCATGCCAAGATTCACGCATGAGGGGAGTGGCGAGCAAATAGCGCCGTGCAAATTGGCTCTGCATATGAGTTTGTGAAGGCCAGTTCGAAAACCCTCTTGTCTTCTGGATGCAAGCGAGAGACAAAGCGTCAAAACAAGCACCGCTAAGTGTGCGAACAGCAATAAAATCTACAGAAAGACCTCCCAATGCCTTTTGATTCCCCCCGCTATGACTGGACCCGTGAAGAAATACGGGAGCTTTATGAAAGGCCTTTGGATAGTCTGGTAGGTGAGGCCCTGGGTGTTAAGCGTGAAAACTGGCCGGATGGGGCGCTGCAAAAGAGCCAGTTGCTATCAATCAAGACCGGTGGTTGCGCCGAAGATTGCGGATATTGTAGCCAATCGGCTCATTTTGATACGGGGCTGACGGCTGAAAAGCTGATGCCACTGGATGAGGTCGTGGCAGCGGCCAAACGGGCGAAAACTGGCGGTGCTGATCGGTTCTGCATGGGCGCAGGTTGGCGCAGTCTGAAGGACCGGGACTTGCCAAAAGTCGCAGCGATGATCTCCGCGGTAAAGGCAGAAGGCCTTGAAACTTGCGTGACGCTTGGCATGCTCGAAGACGGCCAGGCTGAAAAGCTAAAAGAGGCCGGGCTTGATTACTACAACCACAACCTTGATACCTCGCCGGAATATTACGGAACTGTGGTCACGACGCGGACGTATGAAGATCGGCTTGATACGCTGGGTAAAGCGCGGGTTGCGGGCATGAAGCTCTGCACCGGCGGCATTCTGGGTATGGGCGAAGGCCGTGAGGACCGGATCGGCCTGATCCATGAACTCTCCAAGTTGACCCCGCACCCTGAAAGCGTTCCGATCAATATGCTGGTCCCGATCAAAGGTACACCACTGGGCGAGAGCGCGCCGATCAGCGTGACGGAGATGGCACGCGCCATTGCAACGTGTCGGATCGTTTTCCCGAAAAGCTGGGTCCGGTTGTCTGCCGGGCGTGAAGGGATGAGCGAAGGTGAGCAAGCGCTTTGTCTGCTGGCGGGCGCAAACTCAATCTTTGTTGGTGACCGTTTGCTGACGACGGATAACCCGGGCGAAGACCGAGACGGTGCTCTGTTGGACGCCGTCGGGTTTGAAGCGGCTGGTCATGAAGAGATGGAAGCCCAGCACACGAAGGCGAAGACGACTTTGATCAACGCTACCTAGCTGGCGTTCCGGTCGTTCGACTTTTTTAAGATTGAGAGGTAGAGGTTCTGTCATGGTAGAAAACTTACAAGCTGTGATCTGGGACTTTGGCGGTGTTTTAACCACGTCTCCCTTCGATGCCTTTACGCATTATGAAGCCGAGAACGGCTTGCCTAAAGATTTCATTCGAGGTGTGAATGCCGTCAATGGTGATAGCAATGCGTGGGCGCGTTTGGAACGATCAGAACTGGACGCGGATGGCTTTGACGCGGCCTTTCGTGAAGAGAGCAAAGCTCGCGGCCATGAAGTGCCCGGCAAGGATGTTCTGGGCCTGTTATCGGGTAATCTTCGCCCCGCCGTTGTCGCTGCGCTTAAGACTTGCAAAAGCCATGTGAAAGTTGGCTGCATCACCAACAATGCGCCTGTCGGTAAGGGCGCAGGGATGAGCAGCGATGCAAGCAAAGCCGCAGCCGTTTCAGAGGTTCTCAAAGAGTTTCATCATTTGATCGAAAGCTCCAAACTGGGCATTCGTAAGCCAGACCCACGGATTTATGCTCTGATGTGCGAAGCTTTGGATGTAGAGCCATCGCGGTGCATTTATCTGGATGATCTTGGTATCAATCTCAAACCTGCCCGTGAGATGGGCATGCACACAATCAAGGTGGTTAGCGAAGATCAATTGCTGACGGACTTGCGCGCCGCAACCGGATTTGATGGGATATGAGACCGTTTTGGTGGGGGCTTGTCTTGGGGCTCGGGCTCGCCGCCTGCGCTGATCCTGATGCTGGGTCACCCAAAGTGCGTGTAACGGTTGAGGCTGCACCGCCGCTTATTTCAGAGCCCGAGGCTGAGACCCCCATCAAGCCTTTATCCCCAGATGTAGAGACGAAAATCGCGGATATTCGCGGCGTTCTGGAGCGTAACTCGTTGACGCGCTTTGTTCGTCTTGCTGAAGCGGAACCGACCTTTGTATCGAATTTTGCGGGTGAAGGGCACCGGGTTCATTGGGACCTGCTCAGGCGCACCGGATTTGATCCTTTGCTTAAGATTGGCGAACTTCTGGATGGCCCGTATGGGACGCGGGAGGTTGGTTCACAAACTTGGTATATCTGGCCTGATCTTGCCGCGCTTTCAGCTGAAGATCTGATCCCTGAGCGGCTCAGCTTTGCTGATCGTGCGAGGTTGGAAGGGTTAGTCGGAGAGGTTGGTCTGGAGCGGATTCGCAGCGGGCAGGGCTATCCCGGTGTTCGGACTGCGATCGCTGAGGATGGCCGCTGGCTCTATTTCGTACACGAGACCGAGGATGACCCGGTGGATCAAGCAAGTGAGGATCAGTAATGGCGACGAAACTTGGGGCTGAGGTAGCGATTGGCGAACTTCAAGGCTGGACCGTAAAGTCTGGCGACCGTGACGCGATTGAGAAGACGTATAAGTTTACTGATTTCAAAACGGCTTTCGGTTTTATGACCTCATGCGCCCTAAAGGCAGAGCAAATGGATCACCATCCCGAATGGTTCAACGTTTATAACCGGGTTGAGGTGACCCTCACGACCCATGATGCTGACGGCGTGACGATCTTGGATGTCGAGTTGGCGAGATTTATGGACGGCTTGGCCAAGAAACAGGGGGACATCACCTGATGAAAGTTCCTGCATGAATAGCCAGCCTTTTTCGACCTCAACACGGCGTACCTTTCTAATGCTGACGGTGGCCAGCGCATCACTTGCTGCATGTTCGCCTAGGCATAAGAAATCAGTGAAACACGTTGCGGTGGTCGGTGGCGGTATAATCGGGGCTTCCGTTGCCTATCATCTTGCGAAAATGGGTGTGAAGGTCACACTATTGGAGCGCGGCGAGATCGCTGGACGGGCCAGCCGAGGTACTTTTGCATGGGTCAATGCAACATGGGCGAAACAACCCAAGCTCTATCATGAACTCAATCAAGAGGGATTAAGGGGTTGGAAGTCTCTTCAATCGGAACTTGATATCCCGATACGCTGGGGTGGTTCGTTGGAATGGTTTCCATCGGTTGAACGGCAGTCCGTTTTAAATGAACAAATCGCTGAACAGGTTTCTTGGGGGGAGCCTGCGGAAATGCTATCCTTGAATGATGTTCAAAAGCTTGAGCCGAATGTGCTATTTGGAGAGGTAGAAAGCGTTGCCTTTTCACCAAATGATGGTGCGCTTGATCCTGTTCTAGTCACCCAGTTACTAATCGATGCGGCGGGGCGGATGGGGGCGGATGTTAAACAGAATTGCGCCGTAGAGAGCGTTATGGATAACGATGCTGGGCGCGTGACACTCAGAACATCGTGCGGTGATGTCACCGTGGATAAATATGTTCTGGCAACGGGCGCAGATTCCCAGGCGACGCAAAACCTGGGCGGCTTAGAAATACCCCAAAGAACGACGCCTGGCGTGATTGTCATAACTGAGCCCCGGCCAAGGTTGATAAATCGCATTATCGTCGCGCCTGGCGTTCATATTCATCAACGTGGCGACGGACGTATTGTGCTTGGGGAGCAGGATGGTGCGCCAGATACTGCAGCGCATACAGCGCGCTTAAACGGAAGGCCAACGCGGTTTCCGCAGCAGATATTCGCAGATCAACATGCGAACCGCATTTTAAGTATAGCGGAGCAATTCTTGCCGGGTATCAGCGAGTCAAAAGTTGAAGATGTCGTGATCGGATGGCGACCGCTGCCGCTTGATGGACATCCTGTTCTTGGCTTTAGTCCTGAAAAACCATCAGCTTATATCGCAATCATGCATAGCGGGGTGTCCCTGGCGCCGATCGTTGGCGAGCTTGCGGCAAGAGAGATTGTAACGGGTCAAAATGCTGAAGGCATAAGGGACTATCGTCCTGATCGAGGTTTTGCCGAGGTACGTAGATACTAGTATTTTGAGTGAATACGCGGTGGGCTGTCTTATCTTTTGCTCTTTGCGAGTCTTGCCCTGCGTCAGGCTTGCTTTGCGCGGCGCTGCGTTGCACCACAGTTATAACAATCATAAACACATCGGGAGTGAGCCATGGGCCGCGTTTCAGGGAAAAGAGCATTCATTACGGGCGGCGCGCAAGGGTTGGGCGAAGCCACGGCGCATATGCTGGCCAAGGAAGGCGCAACTGTCACTGTAACGGATGTGAACGGGTCCGGCGCAGCAGATGTCGCTGAAGCAATCAATGCAAAGTATGGCGAAGGGACAGCCTTTGCGTGGCATCATGACGTTACCAATGGGGATCAGTGGAAGACGGTTCTACAGCAAGCGCACGACGCCATGGGCGGTCTAAACATTCTGGTGAACAATGCTGGAATTGGTTCTCTTGGCAGTGTCGAAGATGAAAAGTATGAGACCTTCCAGCATGTCATGAAAGTCGATGTCGACTCGATCTTTCTCGGCTGTAAATACGCGATTCCCTTGATGCGCGAGCATGGTCTTGGATCGATTGTAAATATCAGCTCGATTGCTGGCATCGTCGCGAGTGGCAATTATGTCGCCTACAATACGGCCAAAGCGGCCGTGCGCCATCTGTCCAAATCGGTTGCGCTCCACTGTGCCAAGACAGGCGGTCAAATCCGCTCGAACTCAGTCCATCCGGTTTTTGTGAACACGCCAATTCTTGATGGTGTGAAAGCGATGTTTGGTGAGGAAGAAGGCTTGGCAAAACTCGGGCGTCAAATCCCGCTGGGTAAAGTTGGTGAGCCTGATGATATTGCCTATGCCGTGCTGTATCTCGCCAGCGATGAAAGCAAGCTGATCACGGGTGCTGAACTTAAAGTCGATGGCGGCATTAGCGCGATGTAGGTAATCGCACAGTTACTGCGTTTTCGCGCCCATATTCCAGAGCGTTACCTTGTGGCAAATAAATCAGAACAAGGCGATCTGAGGTTGCCGTCTTAATGGCATAGCAAAGCTTGAAGCCTTCTGTCTCAGTGACGATTATTGTGTCTTTAATCGTAAGGTCAGGCGCGGTAGGACATTCATTATCAAGTTTGTATGACTTTCTTTCGGTTTCAACGCCGTCATAGCCGAACGCAAACGATGTTGAGTCAATTGTCAGGGTCGACTTTGGATCATCGGCGCTTCGCCATGTACCCTGCCAAAGAGGCGTATCTATATCTTTGGATGCAATATAGGTGTTTTGTGTCGTCTCAGGATTTTGTCCGCAAGCTGCGAGAGCGATGTATACGCCTGCTAAAGCTAACTGAGAGTATTTCATTTACAGGCCTCAATTCGCCAAAGTTGATGCGTTCCCGAGTCTAAAAGCATAAATAGCGAGTGCAAGCATAACCCCCGAAGCAATATAAAACGGTAGCGGTGCAGCAATCTGATAGAGGGCTGCACCCATCAACGGACCAAAGATAAAGCCTGAAGGCGGCGCTGCGGCCAAGAGTGCTGCGGCGCTGCCTTGCTCATTGCGCTCGACTGAAAGGCTACCGAGGGCATTCGCAGCTGGGACCGCGAGGGCGGCGCCTCCACCAACGACAAGAAAGGCGATACAGACCTGCCAGAATGGGAACAGGATATTTGCCCCGATATATCCTATCGCGACCAGCAACAGGCCGATGGGCAGGATTTTGCGCGGGTCTGGCTTTCGCGGGGCTACATACCCAAACTGTACGACCACCATCATCACGGCGAGACAAGCAAAAGCGATACCTGCATAGAGAACGACTTGTTCTTCGCCAAGTTCATACCGGTCCTCCAAAAACCAGCCAAGTGTCTGCTGGATCATTGCGACAGCTACGAAATAGGCAAACAGGAAGATCAGGTGTGGAAGGACGCGGGGGTCACGCATGGCAAGTGGCTGAGGCTTGGCGTTGGCGGTTCGGCTCTTGCGCGTCTTGGGCAAAGCGAGCCCGATCAGCACCCCGCAACTAACGCAGAATATAATCGAGCCCCAAAGCGGGACCAAAGCTCCAAAAGGTGCCAGTACGGTTGCCCCGGCAGGCCCAAGGATAGAGCCAATGCTCATCGCTGCGCCAAGCATGCCGAGCCCGCCTGCACGGGTCTTGGCGGTTGTCGCATCGGTCATCGCCGCCATGCTGGCGGGCTGCAATCCCGGTGAAAGCAGGCCGAACCAGATACGTACAAAGACGAGTGTGAAAAACATCGTCAGGCCGGTTAACGCCCCGGCGAGCGCCGCTTCCAATGCAAATAGGAAGGCCATATTGGTCAGGCCCATGGCAAAGAGCGAAAAGACCATGATCCGCTTGCGGCCAAACTGGTTCGCCCAGCGCCCCCATTGCGGGATCATCAAGGCGTATATTGCCGCTGAGAGCGTTAGAATACCCGCAACTTGAATCTCAGTGAGGCCTGCTTTGCGGGCCAAGGGGGCAACCACGACAAAATTGATCGACATACCTGCGCCCATGGCAACACTGGCAAGGGCAATCATGCTCTGTTGGAAGTTAGAGAGCGGGCGGAGTGGCGCCTCTAAATCTTGTTCTGGTTCAGCCATCATGTGCCCCTTTGACTAGCAGAATTATGGGGTTTGCAGAGACCGACAAGTGAGACGCTGGGGAAAGCCTATAATGAAAGCGGAAGTTTCAGATGAGCTTCATACATATGGTCCCGATGTTCCAACAGTATGGGGTCAAGCGCGGCGCGCGTTTTCCCATCAAGCGTTTCAAATGCGGCGCGCGTGTCTAGTTTCATATCGCAGACATCGCCTGGAAGGGGCGCGAATAGCGCCATGATCGCGGCGCTGTAAATGTCGACGGCGCTAACCTCGTCACCGAAATAGTAAGGGCTGTTGTTCGAACTTTGCTGTTTCAGCTTCGAAGTCAGCTTCCCAAGCAACTCAACCACGCGCTGACCGCTGTTCGCGCCGGCCTCCGGCGTGTAGCCATATTTTGCGCCGATATAGGCAGAGATTCGGTCCGGAAAGCCGCCTATGCCGTCTTTATTGGCCTGAACCAGTTGAAGACGCCTCTCCCAGCCAAGACCGTTCACGTCCATGATTTCCCTGCTAAGCGTAATCATCTCATCCGGCGTATCGCTGAGCAAAGATAGCTCTGGCGCAAGGCGTTCGGAAAGGTGCAGGATGTCGAGCCAATGTGTTAGCGGCTCTTCGTCACCATTGATTGCAATCGGTGCACTGTCGGCCTTTGCCCAAGCCTGAAATGCCTCATCGCCATAGAGCAGCCGTGTCGCGGTCCAATTCAATCCTTTGATATGAAAAATGCCTTTAGCGGCTTCCCCCCAAGGGCTTGGTACATGGCTGACAACGACCATGCGCAGGCCGTCTGCTGCAATCGCCTGATCCAGATCGACATATTCAAATGGCATGATTTGGTGTCCTTAGGCTGGCTTGAACGTTGGCAGGCGATCGATCCAAGGCTGGGCTGCCTCAAGTTCGTAAGCAAGGGCCAAAAGCTTGGCATCATCGCCTTTCTTGCCGCTGAACATCGATCCTATTGGCAGCCCCTCGTCGCTCCATTGCAGCGGGACAGACATTGAGGCTGCGCCGGAAACGTTCATGGGTGAGGTAAAGGCGGCATAGTTCAGAACGTTCTGCATGATCGTCTCAAAATCGCCGTCCGGAGCCTGCTCGCCAATTTTCGGTGGGACGCTTGTTACGGTCGGGGTCAGCAATAAGTCAAAATCTGTAAACCAGGAATGGTACTCCGTTTCAAAGGCCAGCAGATAAGCGATCACATCTTCAATCTCTGTTGCGCGTTGCAGGAATTGCATCGCCAGACCCAATGTCCAGGGCTCAAGTATCTCAGGACTTGGCGGTTTCCCTGAAAAGTCACTGGCCTGCTGCGCGAATTGCGCGGCGCCTGCCGCCCAATACATGAGGAATTTGTCGCCAAATTCTTCGCCGTCCAGTGGGATGGAATAGTCGATCACCTCATGACCGAGATCTCGGCAAAGCTGCGCGGTGCGCTCAATACCGGCCTGAGTGTCTGCATCGAGCGTTGCGTTGTTCACTGGAGTTGGCGCAAAAGCAATTTTGAGGCGCTCTGTGCTCGGTCCTGTGACCATGCTTTGGCGCGCGGCTGGATTGAGGGTTGTGGCCTGAAAGAGCCGCGCACTGTCACGAACGGTCAGCGTTACAGCGTGATTGACTGAGATTGTTAGCGGGGCGGGAGACGTGCGACTGGCTGGCATCGCATCCCGGCTGGGTTTCAGGCCAAAGAGACCGCAGCACGCCGCTGGAATTCGTATTGAGCCACCGCCATCGCTGGCATGTGCGAAGGGCACAACACGCGCTGCTACTAGCGCTGCTGCGCCGCCAGACGACCCGCCGGGTATCCGGCTTAGATCGTGCGGATTGCGGGTTACGCCGCTCGAGAGAGGCTCTGTCGAGGATATTAAACCCTCTTCAGGGGTCGTCGATTTGCCAAGGCTTATAACGCCCATCTCACGCCAGGCTTTTGCGAAAGGCGCATCCTGATCAGGCACATATCCTTTGAAGGCCCGGCTGCCATATTCGACCGGAACATTCTTCCAGTTCAGCAGATCTTTAATAAAAGTCGGCACGCCGCCAAACGCGCCGCTTGTGGGATTGGCTGCTTGTTCGAGTGCAGCATCAAACGTGTCATTGACGATGCCGTTGATCAGAGGTTCGGCCGCTTTAGCTCTTTCGATGGCCGCTTCGGTTAACGCCAGTGAGGTGGTTTCACCTGAGTTCAGCATTTCAAGTTGACGGGTCGCGTCTGGCATATTCGCCGCGATGTATCCGGTTTGGATTGCAGGTGTCTCTACTGGGGGAACGTCTTCGGTCATATTGGCATCTCCTTGAGCTTTATCGGCGGTTGAAGGCATCTCTCCGGGTCCGCAGCCTGCGAGTGATCCAAAGGCTGCGAGCGCGGTTCCGTTCTGGAGTAGTTTCCGCCGTGTAGGTTTTACCATGACCACCTCCGATTTTCTTTCCTACTAGCTGACGCGGGCTTGCTGTTCTGGCAAGGGGCACGTAGGGACAGCTAAGGGTGCAACTTTGGGCGGCGCGTCATGTTATCAGTGCTGGATTTGTTCAGAGTAGGGCTTGGGCCATCATCGTCGCACACAGTTGGTCCCATGAGGATCGCACATCGGTTTTTAAGAGAAGCTAAACGCGCAGGGTATCTGCGCACCGCGCGCCGTGTTGAGATCGAGCTGCAAGGCTCTCTCGCTTTGACCGGAATTGGGCACGGAACAGACAAAGCAGTCGTCCTTGGACTGTTGGGGTTCTCGCCGGAAACCGCGGATCCTGATGAAGCAGAACATGCGTTTCATAAGGTCGCATCGACCCAAAAGCTCGCCCTATTTGAAGGGCCTGAGATTTCATTTCGTCCGACAAAAGACATTCTCTATCGTGGGCAGCATGTTCCGGAACTGCACACCAATGGCATGGCGCTACGCCTTTACCCAAGCCAAGGTGGCCCGGTTTTTACCCGCGTTTACTACTCGACGGGCGGCGGGTTTATCGCATCGGCGCGGCGCTTATCTCGTCCTGTGCAGAATGATGTGATCGATGATCAGGGTAGCTCGCCTTATGCGTTTGGGTCAGCTGATCGTCTACTTGCTCTCTGCACTGAAACGAATTTGACGATCGCTGAGTTGATCCTAGCGAATGAGGACGTGCGCAGGCCGCGTGAGCAAACCGATCAGAGGCTTGATGACATTACCGAGGTTATGCTTGCCTGTATTGCCCGCGGTCTGGAGACGGATGGTACATTGCCTGGCGGCCTTTCGGTCACGCGCCGTGCGCCCGCCCTTTATCGCAAGCTGAGAAGCGGCATCGGTTCAAACGAACGCGAGGCATTGTTTGATTGGCTGAACGTCTATGCAATGGCCGTGAATGAGGAGAATGCGGCGGGTGGCCGTGTTGTCACGGCGCCAACGAATGGCGCGGCGGGCATTCTTCCAGCGGTCATCCGGCACTATTGTTGCGATGATCAAGGGCGTCCCAACCACGAAAAGACCCGACGTCTGCTGCTGGTCGCTGGCGGGATTGGCCTTTTGTATAAACAGCGCGCATCAATCTCTGGCGCCGAAATGGGGTGTCAGGGAGAGGTCGGCGTTGCTTGCTCAATGGCGGCGGGCGGCCTTGCGGCTGTTTGGGGCG
>CAZGVG010000041.1:0-21202 GCA_964528975.1 uncultured Hyphomonas sp. | reverse complement strand
CAGTCACTACGACCTGAACGTAGCGCGTCTACCAATTCCGCCACTTGGGCAAGTGGGTGAGGGCTGCGTATAGCGGGGAAGGGGCGCTGGCGTCAACGCGCAATCATAGGTGCGCTGTACTTTCCTTACGCATAATAATTCAGCTTTAATCCAGCTTCTGGCCAGCGGCATTTGGCGAGCTTTCCAGTGCCTGACAGCGTGACCCACGCGTCTTGCATATCAGGGCCGCCAAAACAGATATTGGTCACGAACGGGTCTTCGAAGGCCTGATGGGTATGGGCGCCTTCTGGCGTTAGAGTGGTGATGCCGCCTTTTAGGATTGTTGCCACGGCGACATTGCCCGCTGCGGTGACGGCCAGACTGTCAAAATACTGCAAGTCAGGCATCGCTCTGACCACGCGGCCTTTATTGAAAGGATCCGCGGGTGTGATCTCTCCCGGCGCTGCAAGGTCAAAGGCCCAGAGCCGAGCCGTCATTGTGTCAGCCATATAGACGGTGTTTTCGTCAGGAGAGAGGCCAACCCCGTTTGGGGACGTGTGGTGGTGATCCAGTTCAATTGCTTCACTCGCGCCAGCCTTGAGGAAGAACAGCCCGCCAAAGTCGCGCTGGCGAGAATAGGTCTTGCCATGGTCGGTGAAATAGAGATTGCCGCTTCTATCAAAGACCAGATCGTTTGGCCCCTTCAGGGGATGGCCCTCAACTGTATCGAGCACGCGCTCCACTTTGCCTGTCGAGAGGTCAATGCGCTCGATCCGACCGCCGGAATAGTCATCAGGGCAACCGCCGGGAATGAGCAGGCCAAATCGCTCATGATACTCAAAGCCGCCATTATTGCAGATCCAAAGTGCGCCGTCGGGGCCAATCGCAGCGCCGTTTGGTCCACCGCCCGTTTCGGCGATGATCTCCGATTTCCCGTCACCCCAAATCCGCGTTACGGTTCCCCGGGCGATCTCGACCAGTATGATCGACCCATCCTCCATCCAGACGGGCCCCTCTGGAAAGCGTAAGCCCTCTGCAACGATTTCAAAGTCCATAGCTGTCTCCTGATTTCTTGGATCAGAGTGGCGGGCCAATGCACTTAAGGCAAGGGGTTACTCAAAGGCGCAGAAATCTACTTTGACACGGCATTTGTTTCCGGTTTCCTGACATGCCAATACGGCGTTGATGCGCGCCTCATCCGATCGGTTAGCTGTGGCAAATCCGGTTTGTCCATTGCTGGCCTGTGCGAACGCAAAGCAGCCATCGAAGCTCTTAACGGGTGCGCAGGCCATTCCGCCTGCGGCCCTGCATTGCGCCATCGCACTGTTTTCAGCTTGCCTTGGATCAGGTGCAAACCGCGCCCATCCTTCGAGTTGATTTTCAGACCAAGCAAAGGCCCCCCATTGCGGACTGAAACGCTCCACACGCTCTATACCGCAATGCGGGTAGAGGGCGTCACGCGCAGCAACATCGCCCCAGCTTAGTCCGCGCCGCCAGCGTCCGGGCCCCTGAACATCCCGCCCAACCATAACAGAGGCTGCATTATAGTTACCGGACCTCACAAGGCCTTTAGACGGTGCCTGGCAATCAATCTGAATTTCATTTCCTGCCACGCGGTCTGTATCGAGGCCATAGCGCAGGTTTTCGTCCGGGTGACCGAGGCCCAGAGCGTGTCCAATTTCATGCAAGATAACTGACGGAAAATGGACGCAGTTTGGACGCCCTTGGGCTGTGTCGATATAGAAGCATTTTGCAGCATTAATTCGAATGTCGGCGCTCTGGATGGCACTCGCAGAGGTCAATTGGCTGCCATTGGTCAGCGTTAAAGCGCCCGGCTCTCCCTCATAGAAAATCGTATACCCGGTCAGGGCAGGGTTCAGGAATGGCGGGAAATACTCACCTGTCGCGCCAAACACATCTATTTCGGCGCCTTGGCCGCTTTCACGTGTGGCGGCCAGCGGGAAGGCCGGTATGACTGCGTTGCTGACATCGGTAAACCGCAAAGCCGGGTGGCCTGACCGCCATTCCGCAAAAGCCTCTGCGATGATCTCTTTCCTGATTTCGCAGTTTGAGTCATCGATAAAGTTTAGCCCGCAAATACTGTCATCAATGGCATATTCCAGTCCGCCGCCGAGGCCGCGTTCACCGCTCTGAACGAGACTAGTCGAAGTGAGAGCCCAGCGCGGGGAACGTTCCAGATGATCAATCGGTGAGGTGCCGCCGCGCCTTGGCCCTTCGGTGACAAACGCCATCGAGACCATGACGCCCAGGAAAATAGCCAGACCCTGCAAAAACCTCATATCGTTTAGATTAACCAAGCTCGTGTCGATTTAATGGCAGAGCCACTAAGCGCGCTGACGCTCGAGCGTCCGGATCGTATAGGCATACTCATTCCTGTCATCCTTGGGCTGTGTATCGGCGCTTGTCTCTATAAAATCGTGCTCTTCAAAGGCGGGAAAGTAAGTGTCGCCGTCTAGCTCGGCCTCAATTTCGGTCAAGTAAAGCGTGTCTGCGAGCGGCAGTGTGGCCGCGTACAGGCTTTCGCCGCCTGTGATGAAAACTTGAGTTTTGCGCGCAGCCACAGCGAGTGTTTTAGCTGCCTCAATCGCTGCTTTTAAATCTGTATAGGTGCGCGCGCCTTTAGCTCGATAGGCCCAGTTCTGGCTCACAACGATATTCTCTCGATCACTTAGGGGGCGATAGGGGAGGCTCTCCCATGTCCTGCGGCCCATTATGATAGGATAGTTCAGGGTCGTCGCCTTGAAGTACGCCAGATCATCTTCCAGTCGCCAAGGCAAGCCGCCAGCATTGCCGATGACACCATTGCGTGTCCGCGCCGCAATTAAGCAAAGTTTTATCGGTGCGGCCAAGGCCTTCTCCTTTAAGGGTCTGCGCTCTATGTGAAGCTTTAAGACAGTTTGCCTTTCATAGGTAGGCATATGGAAGGTTAGCGTAACACGATGCTGTTTGAGTTTTATAATACGTTTGTTGGCATACTAACCAATAATCGCCCGGGCCTACTGATCCCGGTCTTATTGGGTCTTGCAGCTACGGTCGGCCTGCTTTGGTATCTTGGCGGGCGTATATGGGCGGTCATATATGTGATGATGATCCCATTCCTGAACTGGTCGTTTGGGGTGGTTCCAAACCTGCAATTTGTCGGGCCATGGGTGGATTCTGCAACGTCAATGTTCTCGCTTATCTATCCTGCGGATAGTCCCGATCCAGCTGGTTTGATGCTACATCCACTCACTTTGGTGACAGGCCTGGTTTTTGTTATTCGCGACTTTGTACAACGTGAAATGCGCCAATGGGTTCTGCTCGCAATGCTTTTGGCGCTTTGCTGGTCGACCTATTATGCGTGGATTGTCATCGTTGTGGCGTCGGCAACGGCCTTCTTCGTTTCTGAGTTCTTTGATTGGGTGCTTTTCACCTTCACCAAGATGAAGCTCTCCAAACGCATCTTGATCTCCAGTGCCGTTGCGACGCCGATTGATACAACCATTTTCCTTTATGGCGCCGATCTCGCCAAGCAGATGTTTTCAGACAAGGAGTTGGTGTCTGGCTTTCTAGGCATGCCGATCGCCGATGGAAACACGCTCACGCTCGCCAACTGGATCGTCTTTGTCATCGGTAAAATGATCGGTGCATATGTCGTTTCAGAAATGGTGAGACGACGAGAGGATGCGGGTCTGACAGACCCTTATGAAAACCAACCTGCGCAATCGAGCGCAGTTTAAGCAGGTTTGAAGCTATCGCTCTGCGCCATCGCCCATTCATTTGCTAAATGCGTGTCTGCAGGGGCGTTCAACAAAACGCCTGGCTCCAATAAATCATAAGCGCGATGTGCTGGACGAGCGATGTCTTCGGTGACCCGGTGCATGATATGGCGGGGCGTTAAGTCTGACGGGTGCTCACAGCCCGCTGCGCCGACCACCTCCATCAGGGCTTCAATCGTATTCTTGTGATAGTGATAAACCCGCTCGGCTTTGTCGGTGACCACCAGTCCGCGTTGCCTGCCGGCATCTGTGGTCGCTATTCCGGTTGGGCATGTATTCTTGTGACAGCTGAGCGACTGGATACAGCCAAGCGCGAACATGAACCCGCGCGCGGTATTGATCCAGTCTGCCCCCAGCGCCATTGAAGCGGCCATATTGAAGGCTGAGGTTTGCTTGCCGCTGACGCCCAGCTTGATGTCATCTTTCAGCCCGCAGCCAACCAGCGCATTTCGTGCAAAGACCAGACCCTGGCGCAGCGGTGCGCCGATATGGTCCAGAAACTCTGCGGGCGCCGCGCCTGTGCCGCCCTCAGCGCCGTCTATAACGATGAAATCAGCGCGTTGCCCGGTCTCTACCATCGCTTTGCAGATCGCCAGAAACTCCCAGCGATTACCGATGCAAAGCTTGAAACCCACAGGCTTTCCGCCAGAAAGCTCACGCAACTGATCGATAAAGTTCAGCAAGCCTTTTGGGCTATCAAAAGCGGTATGGTGCGGCGGGGAGTAGCATGTTTGCCCAATTGGAATGCCGCGCGCTGTCGCAATTTCCTCGGTTACTTTTTCGCCTGGCAGGACCCCGCCATGCCCCGGCTTTGCACCTTGGCTGAGCTTGATCTCGATCATTTTGACCTGTTCTAGCTGCGCCGTTTCAGCAAACTGAACCGGATCAAAACCGCCATCTTCGGCGCGGCAACCAAAATAGCCTGAGCCAAGTTCCCAAACCAGATCGCCGCCACCAGCCTTGTGATAGCGTGAAACCCCGCCTTCGCCCGTATCGTGAAAGAAGCCGCCTTTCGCCGACCCGCGATTAAGCGCATCAATCGCTTTTGATCCAAGCGAACCAAAGCTCATGGCGGAAATATTGAAGACGCTGGCAGAATAAGGTTTGGCCGTTCCCGGTGCGCCGATCAGAATACGCGGGTTGGTATTCTCTGGATGCTTGGCTGCGATCGAGTGCGACAGCCACTCATAAGGCGGCTTATCAATATCAAGATGACTGCCAAATGGTTCAACCGATGAGACATTCTTGGCCCGCCGATAGATCATGGCGCGTGCCTCATGATTAAATGGGCGACCTTCGGTCTCACTTTCAACGATGTAAGCGCGGAAAAATGGACGCAGCTCCTCCATGATCCAACGGACCCGACCAATAATCGGGAAATTTCGCCATAGTGTGTGCTTGCTCTGGATGAGGTCATAACACCCGATCAGAACGAGCGCCCCGAACACAATTCCTGGCAAAGCCAGCCAAGGCAGGGCTTCAAAACCGAACCCACACATAACGAGCAGAGCTATAGCGGTCAGGAATGGCAGAAAACGTAGCATGAAAAAGGGCCCCTCAATTCACTTGAGGGACCCTAGGGATTCGCTTTCACACGTCAATTATCTGGACTGATCAAAAGCCGTTCAGTTTCGCATATCGGTCACGGTGATAACTCGCCCCGCCGAGCAGAGCTTCCTGCACGCGGGCGCGCTTCATGTAGAGACCGCTATCATGCGCATCGGTCATACCGATGCCGCCATGGAACTGCACGGTCTCGTTTGACACAAGATGTACCAGTTCAGAGGCGCGTGCCTTGGTCAGGCTGGCTAATTCCGCAATATCGTTGCGGCCCTCATCAATGCCAGAGAGGGCGGCGGCCACACAGGACCGTGTCATTTCAATCTCAGTGAACATTTTCGCCGCGCGATGCTGCAAAGCCTGGAATGAGCCGATCAGTTGGCCAAACTGTTTACGGGTCTGCAAGTAATCTAATGTCATTTCGAACATGGCTTGCGACGAGCCGAGCGCCTCTGCGGCCAGTGCAATCCGACCTCGGTCAAGCACAGGCTCAAGGATTTCCCAACCTGCATCTACTGCGCCGATGACGTTGGCCTCACCAACGACAAGATCTTCGATGTGGAGATGAGCGGCGCCATGTGCGTCGACCGTATTCAGGGCTTGAACAGAAAGGCCGTTTGCGTCCTTTGGCACGAGGAAGAGGCTGATCCCGTGGGCTTGTCCAGGCTCCCCAAAGGTCCGTGCAGCGATGATGAAGATATCGGCGTGATGACCATCGCTGACAAAGCGTTTCGCCCCGTTGAGCGTATAGCCCTGGCCATTACGTTCAGCTTCAGTGGCGATATTCAGCGGTGCATGATGGGTGCCTTCATCTACCGCCAAAGCGACCGAAATTTCACCTGAAGCAATTTTGGGTAGCCATTCTGACTTTAGAGATTCAGACCCGCCAAGATTGATGATGCCTGCCCCGAGCACGGCTGTTTGCAGCAATGACGTCGCAGCGAGCGTGCGGCCCTGCGCCTCCATGATCTGTCCCATGGCAACCATGCCCATGCCCACACCGTCATATTCTTCAGGCACAAGAACACCGAAAAAGCCGAGCTCTGCCAGTTTGGCTTTCGACGCGGGGTCGTGGCCATTTGCGCCGGTATCGCGCAGCTCACGTAAATGGCTGACAGGCAATTCATCACGTGCAAACGCCATGGCTGTATCGCGGATCATTTGTTGGTCTTCAGTTAGAACGAACGTCATTATTGATGCTCCCGCAGGCCAAGGACCCGTTTTGCGATCACATTCAGATTGATCTCGCTCGTGCCGCCTTCGATAGAGTTGCCTTTTGAGCGGAGCCATGAGCGAGTTGCTTTTTTGGCATCCTCAGCAAAGCCGTCACCGTCCCAGCCGAGGCCATCTGTGCCGAGTGCTTCGACGATTAGTTCAGATTTATCCTGATTCAGTTTCGCTGCGCCATATTTCAAGATCGAGGCAGTATGGCCAACTTCCTGGCCGGCTTTGGCTTCTTCAGTGGTGCGCTGAACGGTGAGGCTGAACGCCTTTGCATACATCATGTGGTCGGTGATCCGGGCGCGTATGTCGCCATCTGAGATGCGGCCTGTTTCGTCAACACCGACGTGATGCTTTGCATATTCCTGCGGAGGCAGGATGCCGGAGCCGCCTGTGCCGCCAAAACCGCCTGCAGAGATGGATGAGCGCTCAAATTGCAGGAGGCGTTTAGCAATCGTCCAGCCGGCATTTAGCTTACCGACCAGCTGATCCTTTGGAACTTTTACATCACTGAAAAAGGTCTCGCAAAAAGGGGATGAGCCAGAGATCAGTTTGATCGGTCGGGCTTCAACACCATCGCTTTGCATATCAAACACGAGGAAGCTGATCCCATCATGCTTGACTGTTTTGTCGGTGCGCACGAGGCAGAAAATCCAGTCGGCTTGATCCGCATACGACGTCCAAACCTTTTGGCCATTGATCAGCCAATGGTCGCCTTTGTCCTCACACTTGGTTTGCAGGCCCGCTAGGTCTGATCCAGCGCCAGGCTCGGAATAGCCTTGGCACCAGCGTGTTTTGCCTTTGACGATATCAGGAATGAAGCGCTTCTTCTGTTCCTCATTACCAAACTCGAGCAATGCGGGGCCAAACATCCATAGCCCGAAAGAGAACAGGGGTGGACGGGCCTTGATGCGGCGCAATTCCTGCTGCAGGACCTTGGCTTCCGGCTTTGATAAGCCGCCGCCACCATATTCAGTTGGCCATTCCGGCGCAGTCCAGCCCTTTTCACCCATACGCTCAAGCCAGACTTTTGAGTCAGGATTCTTAAACGTCTCGCGTGTGCCGCCCCAGACAACTTCGTTATCTTTCATCGGGGTGCGCATGGCTGGGGGACAATTCTCCTCAAGCCATTTGCGAACCTCCAGACGGAAGGGGTCTAGATTTTCAGGGGCGTCAAAAGCCATATTTGCTCTCCCAATCTGCCGCGATCGCAGCAGTTCTCGTTTGCGTTCACGTCAACATAGGTGCTGACGTTAAATATGGCTATCTGTAACGCCGGGTCAGCGACTATTCGCCAGGAATTGGGTAAGCGAATTCTTCCCGAATGATCTTGCCTGCTTCATTGACATAATAAGTGCCAACTTCACGCATTTGCATACGCTGACCGGTCTCTTTGGTGGTGACGTCCATATCGAAAATGACGCTGAAGCGGTCGTTGCCATGAACGAACGGGCCATCTACATTTAGCGAGTGAAGCTCGTGCGCATTGGTCCACCATTCGCCTTTGGCCTGAATGGCTTCTAGTCCGACAGATTCAGCGCTGCCGCTGGGCATTGGTACAGCTTCTACTGAGACCGCGTCTTGGCTATAATGGTTCTGCATCAGTTCATCTTCGCGGCCATTTGAGCAGCATTCTATGAGCGTTTGCCCGATCTGCATAAGGTCTTGTGGTGATGGCATGGATCGTCCTCCTCTGTTTCTGGAACAAAAGAAAAACGACGGCCTTGAGTCAAGTGAAATCTTGGTTTCAGAACCGCCCGAATATGCTGTTTTCAGGACCTGTATCGACGCCAATCAGGTTCATGACGTGGACAACGATTAGAAACAGACCGAACACGCAGCCAACCATTACCAATCCCCAAGGCACCTGATGTGGCCGCTGGTCTTTCTTGCGGACCGTTCCGATTTTGGAATGTGCGAAGATGCCAAGCGCAATGAAGCACGCTGCCAGGCTTAGGCTGATGATCCAGTCGAGCACGCTTTTGTAAACTCCGCGTCTTTTGGGGTGTGCGGCGTCTTTGCCCAGAAAAATGGTTTCACGGCAAGCTCCCAAACGGCGCGATACGCAGCAATTGACAGTAGAGGCCAGTAAACAGGGCGGGTCATAATGGCGAGCAGACGCATCCAGGACCACCGCCCCGGCGCTGCAAGATCACTAATCAGGCCGACCGCCAGCCCAGAACTTAATAGGCCCCAGCCCAAAAAACCAATCGTGAAGCTCTGAGAGAACAGCGCAAAAACGGCCATTACAAAGAAAGGCGCGTGCAAGAGCGGCGCGAGAATAGCCCCGCCTAGATTGAGGTGCATGGTCAGAAATTCCAGCCCTCCCATTTGCCGTGCCGTCTTGCCTGGGGTTCGCATCAAGACAAACCAAGTCTGCAGGAAGCCCTTAATCCAACGGCTGCGCTGGGCCATCCATACCCCAAGCTTTAGGGGCGCGTCCTCGTAAGTTGGCGGCGTTATCATCTCTGTCCAGAGGCCAGCACGCGCCAATCGCATGCCAAGATCGGCGTCCTCAGTGACGTTCCAGGCGTCCCAACCGCCCATCGCCAGAAGCGCATCGCGCTTGAAGTGATTGCTTGTTCCTCCGATCAGGATTGGCAAGCGATAAACCGACAGCCCCGGCATAAGTAGCCCAAACTGAACATCATATTCCACACCCCATTGAGCGCTAAGCCAGTTGCGATGCGCATTCTCGCCGATCAAGGGCGCTTGAGCGCAGACAACACGAGGGCTAGCGGTCTGAAATGCAGCATAGGCTGCAATCAGCTGCCCCGGATCAGGGCGATCCTCGACATCATAGACGACGAGGTATTTTCCCATCGCGCTCGCCAGTCCGTAATTCAAGGCATTAGGCTTGGTACGCGGTCCACCCGGGGGGATAAGGGTCAGCCGCGTCCCATCTGGAAAGTTGGCCTGTTTTGCCGCTTCGAGCGTTTCAAGATCATCGCTTTCCAACAAGATTTGGATGTCTAATTGCCAGCTTGGCCACTCAAGTGCCTGCAAAGCTTCTGCAAGCTGCGCCATCAGGTTTGCTTCCCGATAAGCTGGCACAAGCACCGAATAGATTGGGAATTGCGTCGTGGTGGAAGGTTTAAGAGTTTCCGTTTGTTTCGCGAGGCTGAAACATACTCCAACAAAAACAAGTAGTAATCGCCAAAATACGAGCAAACTGAACAGACCAAAAAGTATGCTGGAGGTCACGAGAAGCGTGCCAATCGGAGCAATAAGCAAGGTCGCCCCCAATAGAGTGATGACTGTATTTAAGCATGCCTTCTGCGCGGTTGATAACCCGTCCCTATAGGAGAGTGATCGACCGAGTAAGGGGTTGTGAGTAAATGTATGTCTTTGTATTTGAAGTGTTTTTATTAGAGGAAATAAGCTGCTCTTTGAATCAATCCTCTGCAGAGGTGATTCGTAATCATCCAGTAAAGGTTGCTTTATTTGAGTGCCCACACTGAATAATACAAAGCATTCAAGCTGAAACAATAAACTTCGAGTTGTAATTTGTACTTATAGGCCTTGAATTCGAAAGGCGATCTTTTGACCGCTAAGCCACGCATCTTCCAGTTTAGGTCCGGTTGACCAGTCGCCGCAAAAGCCAACTCGACGCGCTTCATCCCATCTTATACCAGACCATTCGTGCGATGTGACTTGCGAGTACCGCCAGCGATGAGAGGCCGAATAAATCGGGGTTGGGATCTCTATGAGCTCGGCAAGGGCCTGCTGCAGGGCTTCGGTGACCCACGCCTTGTCTTTCTCCAAATGCTCAATAGACCAGTCTAGGTTTGCATGCGCAACCAGCGTATCCGGTCCTGTTCGGCCGCTCTTTGATCGGTTATGGGCAATCCATGCAAACGGGCCTTGGCCGGGTTTGTAACTTACCCAATCCAAAGTCAGCGGGCTATCAAAGGCCGCGAGATAGGCCCAGCAGGGAACCGAATATGTGTCTTTTGCCAGCGGTTCAACTGCACCCGCATAGAGCTGTTCATAAAATGGCCGCGCCTGCTCAATTGGGACCGCCAGGATCACCGTCGTAAACGGACCTTCGATACCGCCGTGTTCAAATTTGAGAGACCAGCTGCCTTGCTTTGCCTCAATCTGTAAGACCCGCTTCGCCCAAGTAACATCCAGCCCGTTGGCCATGTCCTTGATGATCGCATTCATACTCGGTGCGCCTGTGTAATATGAGGCGTTTGCATCAGCTGCATCCTTTGGCGTTTCGCGCATATCGCGATGCTGCCCCTGCCAGATGTCCACAACCCCGCGTTTGAGCCAATCTTGAGTCGCGCGTCCAAACGCTTCTGACGTGGGGGTAAAATATTGCGCGCCATGATCGAAGTGCGCTTGTCCAAAGGCTGTCTCAACGCGCCGGGTGGAGAGCCGACCGCCAGGGCCGCGCCCTTTATCAAACAGGCAAACCTTATGGCCTTGTTCGATCAGCGTGCGCGCAGCGGAAAGACCAGCAATGCCAGCCCCGATGATTGCGATCATGATCATCACTCCCTGTAGATCAGTTTCGTGATCTAGATTGCATGGGCGAGATGACCAGACGATAAAGCATGGACAAGAGATCACTTTTGTTCTATTTATGTTCCATGCCTGGTTTACATATTGTCTGGTTCAAACGTGATTTGCGCGTCCATGATCACGCGGCGCTGATGGCCGCTATGGGTGCAATCAGCCAGCATGGCGGCAAAGTTCTGCCGCTATATGTTTTTGAGCCTGGCTATTGGGCTTTGCCAGAGCATTCTGGGCGCCAGTTTGAGTTTATAAAGGAAAGCCTGCGTGACCTCGATGATGCCTTGCGGGCTCTTGGGAGTAAGCTTCATATTCGAACTGGGGATATGGTTTCGGTTCTGGCAGATATTCACAAAGACCACGGCGTTATCAGTCTTCATGCTCATGAGGAGACAGGCTTGCTCTGGACCTATGACAGGGACCGCGCCGTCAGCAATTGGTGTCTGAGAGCTGGAATTGCTTTTCGTGAGCTCAGCCAGAACGGCGTTATCCGCGGCCTGAAAGACAGGAATGGCTGGGCTGCTCGATGGGAGCGTCATATGCGCCAGCCGCGTATTCTGGCGCCTTCGAGCATCGTCTCGGCTGATATTGGCTCCGGGAGGTGGCCAGAGGCGCGCGATCTTGGGCTTCAGCCTGATCCATGTCCCGACCGCCAACCGGGCGGACGTCAAGAAGGGGCCCGGCTTTTACAGTCATTCCTAAGCCAGCGCGGCAACACTTACCGCAGAGCTATGTCCAGTCCGGTTACGGCGTTTGAGGCTTGCTCCCGGCTATCAGCGCATATCGCTTTTGGAACGCTTTCAATGCGCGAGGTTTGGCAAGCCACAATGGCCGCGAAAGAGAAACATAAACAAGCGGGCCATAAGGGCTTTGTCGCTTCGCTGACCAGTTTTATCGGGCGTTTACACTGGCATTGCCACTTTATGCAGAAGCTTGAAAGCGAAGTGCGTCTTGAGCATCGCAATCTACATCCCGCTTATGATCAATTGCGCCCTGACCCGGAAAGCGATGATCCTCGATTGAACGCTTGGATTGACGGTAATACGGGCTTCCCCTTCATTGATGCCTGTATGCGTGCGCTAAAGCATACAGGATGGCTCAACTTTCGGATGCGGGCCATGGTGATGTCATTTGCCAGCTATCATTTATGGATGCATTGGCGCAGGCCTGCGGCGCTGCTAGGCGCGCGCTTTACTGACTTTGAGCCGGGTATTCATTATCCGCAGGTCCAAATGCAGTCTGGTACGACGGGCATCAATACCGCCCGCATTTATAACCCGCTAAAGCAATCAATGGATCAAGACCCGGATGGTCTCTTCATCCGTAAATGGGTGCCAGAGCTTGCTGAATTGCCGACAGAGCATCTGCATGCTCCTTGGGATGCGCCCAGTCATACATTGACTGAAGCTGGCATCGTCCTTGGGCAATCCTATCCGCATCGCATTATCGACCATATTGAAGCCGCGCGATTTGCGAGAGATAAGATTTATACAAAGCGCAAAGGCAGCACTTACGGTAAACAGGCTGATCAGATTCAAAAAAAGCATGGCAGCCGGCGTGCAGGGCTTGCTTTTCGCGGCGCGCGTTCAAAATCAGCATCACGCCATAAGCAATCTCAGTCTGCTCAACTCTCTTTGAACCTTTGATTATAATACTGGAGTTCCATGCCACGCTCAAAATCCAAAAAGCTGAGTAAGTCTGACCTTCCGACAAAGGTTTGTTTGGCTTGCGAGCGGCCTTTTACCTGGCGAAAAAAGTGGGAAAAGGTCTGGGACGAGGTAAAATACTGCTCAAAGCGCTGTAAAACTGCATCTCGCAAGGCGTAATAGATACTCCACATCTCGATTTTTCGCCAAAAATAATTATTGAAAAACGATATTCACATATTGAAAAACAATATGGGTGGTGCTATCTATTTTCTCGTCAGGCAGAAACCAAAAAGGTTCATCTGACCCCGGCAGAACCGGGTCTAATAACAAGAAGGATAAAATATCATGCAAGCGACTTCCTCCCAAGTCATCACGTCAAATGTCAGCAACCCAACTGTTTTCACAATCGATACAGTTGAAGACGAAACTGGAGCGACAATCCTCCCAGTCCTGAAGCGTAATGCTTCACAGTCTGGTCGTGACCACTTGCTGGTTCGCCGCCGCCGCCGCCTTAGTCGCCGTAGCGCGCACTAACGCCCCTAGACCCGGCTCAGCAAAGCGCCCTGCCAGAGATGGTGGGGCGTTTCCATGTCTGGGCTTTAAGTTTCCAGAACATCTTTCGGACGAATGAAATTGAACAATCGAAAGTGCGGCGGCACAAAGGCCCCATCGGCTTCGGCCTCGAACATCATTGCCGCTCCCGTTGGAAGCTTTGAGGCCAGCCGCTTGGCGGCCTGGTGATCTACGCTTCCGGCTTCTCTTAGAATATGCAGACCAAGATCGTGCAGTCCCGGATTGTGCCCAATGATCATGAGCGTGCCATGTCCATCCTGCTCGGCGATGATTTCAGAAATTCCGCGCTCCCCTGCAAGGTAGAGGCTCTCTTCCACGGTATGGCTGCAGTCCCCAAACACAGCTGACAGATGCGTCCAGGTTTCGCGGGTCCGGCGCGCCGATGAGACAATTGCCAAGTCCGGGCGCCAGCCTTCCGCCGCAAGCGTTGCCGCCATGGCTGTTGCCGCATCGTGTCCAATCGGGGTGAGGGCTCGCGCATGATCATCCACCCCCTCAGTCCAGGGTTCGGTCTTTGCATGACGCATCAGGATCAGACGTTTCATCAGGGCTCCTATGAGGTGATGCAGAAAAACTAAACGCGCGAGTCAGCCGGGCCGGGTTGGAACTCTTACGCATACGCCTCATTTTTTATGCAGAAATCAAGCCATATCACAGGATAAAAACATGAGTCTCTTGCTTGGCGATACCGCCCCCGACTTCGAAGCCGACACAACTGAAGGCCGCATCCGCTTCCATGACTGGATTGGCGAAGACTGGGTTGTGTTCTTTTCCCACCCGGCAGACTTCACCCCGGTTTGTACTACTGAGCTTGGGTATACGGCCAATCTGAAAGATGAATTGGCGAAACGCGGGGCAAAAGCGATTGTGATTTCAGTCGACACGGTTGAGGAACACAAGAAATGGATCAGCGATATTGAGGAAACTCAAAACGCGACCGTGGACTTCCCGCTGATTGGCGACCCTGAGAAAGAAGTCGCGACGCTGTATAATATGATCCATCCGAACGCCGACGCAAAAGTCACCGTGCGCGCCGTCTATGTGATTGATCCAAATAAGAAAATCCGCGCCTCCGTGATCTATCCACCATCTGCTGGCCGCAATTTTGATGAGATCTTGCGCGTCATTGATAGCATGCAACTGACCGACAATTTCAAAGTGGCAACGCCTGTGAACTGGAAAGATGGGGAAGATGTGATCATCGTCCCAGGCGTGACCGATCCAGATGAGATCGCGCGGCTGTTCCCGAAAGGGCATAAAGAGATCAAGCCTTACCTGCGCACCACGCCGCAACCGAACAAGTAGGTGCGGCCCGCGCCTCAGGTGAGGCCGGGAGAACTCAAGCTAGAGTTTTAGAAGACAGTCTTGAACCTGGTTCATGGGCAGGCGCAGCCTGACCGGAACCCGCTTCGACACGCTGGCGCGTGAGCGCCTCACGTTGTGCCCAGCTTGACTGGGTAGGGCGTGTCACAAAGACAGACGTCAGAGGCACGTGTGGCGCGTCTGGGATCGGAATGGCGAGCGGGAGGCCAAGAGGTAAGAGGTCTTCACAAGCTGAGGTTTTGGTTTGATCTCGCGCTAAGCCCTGCGGGCACGCGAGAAGAAGCGGGTTCCGCGACTGGGCTTCGCCCAGCGCATGAACCGGGCTGAGGGCTCCGAACCCAGGCCATGAGCTTTGGTTCAGGGCCTTGGCCAGTCTGCCGGGCAAGTATTGCTTCAAGTCACCCGGTGACCAGGTGAGCTTTTCGTGAGTGTCCTCATCCCAGCGGTCGTGCATGCCTTCCCACCAGACGAGATAGACTATGCCGTCTGGCTCCACTTCTACGAAAACTTGCCGACCGAAATGCGCCGTCCAGCGATCAATCTCCCAGAGCTGCCACCACACCGCTGGCCACAGCCAGAGCGGGACGTGCTCATAGTATAAGATATGCCAGCGATGCTCGAACATGGCGCGGAGTATAAGTCAGCGCGCAGAGGGGGGGGGAACTTTTTGTTTTCCTCGTTTCTAAGGCTGCTTTTGGTCAGGAGCGGACATAAACTTCGACGTTCTTTTTGGTGACATAACCACGTTCTCGTTCAATTTAGTCCTCAGACGGCGCTTTCTTCGAAGCTTCTTTGCACGGGATTATCCTTTGCGTGCTCTTAGTCCGGGACCAAACCAGTGTTGAGGTGAACTTGGATACCGATGCGTTAGCGAGTAGGTTTCGTTCTGACCAAATCTCGTATCCACTCGACGACTCAGCATGGACAAGCAGGACATAGTCCGCATCGCCTGAAACTGAATAAGCCTGCGAGATAGCTGGATCGTTTTGTAAAAGATGCCTGAACGCTTGATCTTCTCCACTCGTGCCAATGTTAGTGTGAACGTGTACTATGAAGGTCAATCCAATCCTATCGGTATTAAGAATTGAAACATCCTGCGAAATCACGCCGGATTTTCTAAGCGCAACAAGACGTCTCCGAACCGATGAAGGCGACAAGCTCACCCGTCGTCCAATTTCTGAATGAGTCAACTGATTGTTCTCTGTCACAAGATCTAAAATAGCTTGGTCAAAATCATCTATCATGGCGCTGCCAATTTTGTTGCGTATCCAAACATTTCTGGTGAATTTCGTCACATTTGCAACTGAAATCGCCGAGATCATCCGCACCCGATACGCTATTCTTTTTTTCGGAGAGAAAAAGAGGAACCAGATGATCCGAGCCATTACCAAGTTAGTTAAGACCGGCGCAGCAATTGCGTGCGCGGCGACAGTTTCGAACTGTATTGCCCTGGGTGACTATGATCCTCTCAGTGTCGAAATCCGTAGTGAAATGATTATTGCAAGCGGCGTGATCGACGGAACCACGCCCACCATCCTTGGTGATGCAATTCAGCAGAATCCGAACGCTAAAACACTCATTCTCTTAAACGTTCCGGGATCCGTAGATGACATTTCCAATTTAAAGATCGCTCGCGAAGTTCGTGCGGCGGGCCTCAAGACCGTGGTGCCCGCGGATGGAATGGTTGCTTCTGGGGGCACTGATCTCTTCCTTGCCGGTGTTCAGAGAACAATTGAGTCCGGTGCCTGTATTGGTGTGCACAGCTGGGCGGGCGGCACCATTTTCAATATCAGACAAGGTCGTGACTATCCCAAGGACGCCCCTGAACACGAGAAATACCTAAACTATTACGATCAAATGGGGATTCCGTCGGAATTTTACTGGTACACGTTGGATGTGGCGGATGCGGAGAGTATCCACTGGATGAGAGATTCAGAGATCAAGCGTTATGCCGTCGGTGAGATTGTTCCTGCCAAGTCGCCTGACGCGACCGCTCAACAATGCGACGAGAGATAGATGTAGCGTTGAACGGTCCGCGAGCAAAAGGAGACGTATATGGAATTGATCACTAAATTTCATGGAACCTACGCCGACTAGTTTCAATCTAGAAATGAATAGTTCCGTAGAACGCTGACCCTTATCGAAAATCACATAGGACAATCTGATGAGACATATAGCACTTGCAACTCTCCTGCTCATGCCTGTCATAGTGTCAGGCTGTGCGAGCATTGATGATGATATCGCCCGGTATGAACACATGAGTTGCTACGACATCGCCAAGGAAATTGGACGAGAGGAAGTCAAGCTTGAAACCGCCAAGGACGATGCGGATAGCGCGACTTGGGGGCAGATATTGTCTGATAATGACGCGGAAGAGGATGACGCCGTTGTCGACGAAATCATTGCCGATGGTGAGGCGAAATGGGCGGAAGATCGGCTCGATGAACTTCGCCGTGTCGAATACAAAAAAGGGTGTCGTCATTAAGACGCCGAAAGCAGACCAAACATCAGCGGCTTTAAATTGCACCACCTAAGCCGCTAAGCACCAGGGTCGCTGCGATTTGTGCGATATGTCTATTTTGCCAGCGCGTCTTCGATCAGTTTTGCAGTTTCTTCGACCCCGTAAAGCGCGATGAAACCGCCGAAGCGGGGGCCTTGGGATTGGCCGAGGAGGACCTCGTACAAAGCCTGGAACCAATGGCGGAGGTTCTCGAAATCGTGCTCCTTACCAACCGTGAAGGTAAGCGTTTGTAGCTCACCTTGATCGACAGGCGCATCCCATGCGCGGAGACGTGTTGCGAGGTCTTCCATCGCCGCGCGTTCCTGATCATTCGGCGCGCGGTAGGTTTTGGTTGGCTCTACAAAGTCGCGATAATAACTCATCGCATAGCCTGCGAGACGGTCCAGCAGAGGCTGGCTCTCTGGCGTCGCGCCGGGGGCGTAGCGGCTGATAAAGCCCCAGAGCTGGTCGCGGGTTTCCGGGTTTGCCGCGCTGACCAGATTGAGCAGCAGCGCGAAGCTGACGGGGCTGGTCTCAGCCGGCGGATTGCCGCCATGAATGTGCCAGACCGGGTTTTCGACCTGACGTTTGGGCTCCTCGCCGGGGAACTTTTCCAGGAAGGTCAGATACTCGTCGACGGCTTTCGGAATGACGTCGAAATAGAGCTTCTTGGCGGCGCGAGGCTTCTGGAACTGGAACAGCGACAGGCTTTCTGGCGTTGCATATTTCAGCCAGTCTTCGACCGAGATGCCATTGCCTTTGGTCTTGGAAATTTTCTGCCCCTGCTCATCGAGGAACAGCTCGTAGACATATTGCTGCGGCGGTTGAACGCCGAGGATGCGGGTGATCTTGGAATAGATCGGGGCATTGTCCTGATGGTCCTTGCCAAACATCTCAAAGTCGACGCCGAGGGCAGCCCAACGCATACCAAAATCAGGTTTCCATTGCAGCTTAACGTTCCCGCCAGTGACGGGGAGGGTGACATCGGTGCCGTCTTCATCCGTGAATGTGATCGTGCCAGCTTTGGGATCGGTGGCTTTCATCGGCACGTAAAGGACGCGGCCAGTTGTCGGAGAAATTGGGAGGAACGGGCTGTAGGTCGCCTGACGCTCTGCCCCGAGTGTAGGCAGCATCACGGCCATGATCTCATCGAACTTCTCAAGCGCCCGTAGCAGCATCGGATCGAATGTGCCGTCCTTGTAACAGGTCGTCGCGGAGAGAAACTCATACTCAAATCCGAAACCATCCAGGAAGGCGCAAAGCCGTGCGCCCATGTGCGCGCCATAGCTGTCATGCGTGCCGAAAGGGTCCGGCACTGCTGTCAGCGGCATCTGCATGTATTCTTCAAGCGCTTCCGGGTTTGGTACGGTTGGCGGGATTTTGCGCATGCCGTCCATATCATCGCTGATACAGATCATCTTGGTCTCAAACTCATCGCCAACCAAAGCTTCGAAAGCGGTCTTGACCATTGTGGTGCGCACAACCTCACCAAACGTGCCGATATGCGGCAAGCCCGATGGACCATAACCGGTTTCAAAGACCACAGGCCCTTGTTTCGGTTTACCCTGTTTCTCCATATTGCGCAGGCGTTTGAGCAAGGCGCGTGCCTGCTCGAAGGGCCAGGCTTTCGCCTCTGCTGCAAGTTGGGAGAGTTCGGTCATATCTATCGGCTCCGTGGTTGGAGGCCGGGAGGTAGCATTGCTTTCAGAGCTGGGGAAGGGCCGAGGCGCGCAGGGCTGCCGCGCGGCCTCTGTTTCTGCGCCGTTTACAGCGGCCAGTGCTCGATCCGCTGCTGCTTTTTCGCCATCAAAGCCATCATTGGCGCCATGATGCCAACCATTGTACCACTAAAGGCGGGCTTGCCGGTCTCTGCTAATGTCTTGAGGTTTTTGGCGATAAAGCCCTGTGCCCCGAGCATTTCCTTGTGCAATTTGGAGCCTTCAATCGCATTCTCGATGATCAGGCTGAACTCTGTTCCCCCATTCTTTTCGGTCAGCTGATACGTCACCTGACAGGGATCATCCTCCAGATTGGTCATCTTGAATGTATGGCTGTAGAGATGCGGCGGCTCAAAGGCGAGCACTTCACCGACAATCATCGCGATCTTGCGATTGGGATGCAGCATGCGCATCCGCGCCCCGGTTTTCAGGCCATCTTGGGTGTCGCAAATGCTGCCAAAGAAAAAGGGTAGGGGCTTGTCGGTGGCGACCAGGATCGACCACACAGTTTCGACCGGGGCGTCGATAAAGGTCTGGTGGATGGTTTTCTTTGCATAATCAGGCTGTGTCATGTTCCGGTATCCCCTTTGGATTTAGGTTTGTTAGGTCTGGTCGGCTTGGCAGGTTCGACTGTGGATCGCGCTGCTTGCTCCGCGGCGAGTTTGATGAAGCTCAATCGGTCCGCCCAATAGCCGCTATAGGTGTCGCTCCAGCGTTCATGGATGGCCTGAATAGGCATGATGTTGATGTAAAGCCGGCGTGTGCGGCCTTGCTTTTGACTGGTGACCAGCTGTGCTTCCTCAAGGATTTTGAGGTGGTTCATGATGGCAATCCGGCTGATCTCGAATTGGTTTGCAAGGGTCCCAACGCTCTCGCCCGGCGTCTCATGCAAGATGTCAAGGATGCGTCGCCGGACCCGGTTGGACAGCGCGCCAAAAACATCATCGAGATCATCATTAGTAATCATGTAATTACATAATTACATTTAATCAGGTTTGTCAAGCTGGATCAGAAGGAGTGTACGAAATATTTGACATGTCAAAGATGTTTGACTACATGGGGTGTATAATATTTTTAACATAGGAGTTAAATATGAGTTTTCGAGAGAAAACGGCATGGGTCATGTTGATAGTGCTTATCCTGGCTGGCGGGTTTTACGTTTGGGAGGTTCTCGGACATGCCTATGCGATAGGCGCTGTTCCGCCGCCATCCTTAAAGCTTGCTTACGTTTATGTGGGGATTGTCGTGATCGGTGCGATCATTGGGATGGCGAGCCTTGGTGCAGCTATGCCAGATGAAGCCGAAATGCCAGCCGATGAGAGAGAGCGCCTTGCCATCAATAAGGCTGGGAACTGGTCTGGCTATATTTTGGCATTTCTGGCCATTTCCGGGCTCGTCCACTTCTGGGTAGATGGCAATGGGAATGTCCTGTTCCATTTTGTTGTCGCAGGTCTGCTGCTGAGCCAGCTGATAGAATATGTCTTTCAGATTTGGCTCTTCAGAAGAGGGGTGTGAGGATGACCTTCAAGGAGAAGTCTGCATGGGTTATGAGCCTCGCTTTGCTGGTTTCGGGCGCATTCTATATGCTCAGCGTCATCTCGCGCATCGAAAACACGTTTATAGTGCCGCCTCCTAACGGAATAGGTATCTGGGTTGGGACGATCATCATCGTTGCGATTGCAATTTTTGGCCACGCCGTTGCCGCGCTCGGGAATCCTGCCAATGCAGATGAACCAGAAGATGAGCGAGACCGCGTAATCGCCCAACGCACAGGGGCTCAATCTGGGTTTATTCTGGGTGCGCTTAGTATGATCAATCTGGCGATCTATGCTGTCCTACAGTACGGTCATGTGTTCTTCCACGGTCAGGTCATGGCACTCGTAATCAGCCAATTCACTCAGTACATGCTGATTATTTTTTCCTATCGTAGGGGGGCATAGAAAATGTCTTATTGGCAAAGAAATACGATTGTTTTGCTGTGCGGCAGCCTTTTCGGTGCAAGCTTTTACTTCGGCATTGTGATCTGGCAGTCCGTCGCAGCGGGGGCGATTGTTGCCCCGAAATTATGGGTCTGGCTGAGCTATTTCATCTTGCAGGTTGGATTGTCGACTTTTGGGGTGCTTGTCCTCAATCGCAAGCAGGTCAGAGACATAAAGGACTTGGATCGCGGCGAAGACGAGCGCGATCGGATTATTCGTAATCGATCCGAAGCCATGAATGGGCATATTGCATCGGCCTGTGTCATCCTATGCCTCGCCCTTTGGTTCTGGCATCAGAACACAGCCATCTTGTTTCACTCAATTGTCGCGGCGATGCTGATCGGCGAAATTGGGCGTGGTTTGCATCAGTTCTTTAGCTATGACAGGGCGATTTAAGCCA
>CAZGVG010000040.1:0-21547 GCA_964528975.1 uncultured Hyphomonas sp. | reverse complement strand
ATTACAACCGCGACCTTTGCCAGCATGCTGGCGGCGGCTGGCGATGATCGCATCAACTCGCTGACCTTCCAAGTCTGCGTGCTAAACCCGAAGCCAGACGATAGTGACATGGGTCAGATGGTCTCTGAGCGCAGCCTTGAAATTGCCCGGCGCTACTCAGCCCGCAAAGGCATCCTGAAAGGCGATGATCTGGCCCGCATGTTTGCTTGGATGCGTCCGAACGATCTGGTCTGGAACTATGTCGTCAACAATTACCTGATGGGCGAAGATCCACCGCCATATAATGTTCTGTTCTGGAATAATGACACAACCAACCTGCCCGCAGCTTTGCATTCCGATTATCTCGACTTCGGCTTGCAACAGCCTTTTGAAAATCCCGGTACGGTTGAAGTTGCAGGACACATGGCTGATCTGTCGGCGGTAAAGTGCGACGCATTTATCGTTGCAGGCGTCACTGACCACATCACGCCGTGGAAAGCCTGCTACCGCACAACCAAGCTTTTGGGCTCTGACAGCATTGAGTTTGTGCTTTCTAATTCCGGTCATATACAATCGCTGTTGAACCCACCCGGAAATCCAAAAGCGAAGTATTTCCGCAATCCGAAGATCGAACCCAAAGCCGATGAATGGGCAGCTGGGGCTGAGGAAGTTGCTGGATCATGGTGGACACGTTGGGCAGAATGGCTTCACGCACATGGTGGAGGCATGAAACCTGCACCAGAAGTGGGCGGATCAGAGCAATTCCCAGCGCTCTATGATGCGCCCGGAAAATATGTGTTCGACTAGGGAGACCCACTCCTGGCGGCACTGACAGGATAGGAGGGCTGCCATATGGCTGCCAGAAAAACCGCAGGCCGTCTGCCGGAGATTTCGATGGAAACCATCGGCGCGCATACCGTTCGCGTAGGCTATTGGAGTGCTGAAAAGCCTTCGGGCAAACGCCCACTTCTATTCTTTAACGGCATTGGCGCCAATATGGAGCTGGCCTTCGGTCTTGGCGAATGGATCCGCGACCGTGAGATCATCACCTTCGACATGCCAGGGGTTGGCGGCAGTCCAGCGGCTAAACTTCCTTATCGGCCCTGGATGATGGCGCGGGTTGCGCGCAAGTTGTGTGACCAGTTCGGCATGGGCGATGTGGACGTGATGGGCGTTTCATGGGGCGGCGCGATGGCACAGCAATATGCCTTTCAGTACCGTAAGTCGGTCGGCAAAGTGATCCTTTGCGCGACCACCGCAGGCATGACCATGGTGCCCGGTAAAATTAGCGCGCTCTCTAAAATGGCCGATGCGCGGCGCTATACCGATCCCGATTATATGAAGAAGAATTTCGAGACGCTGTATGGCGACGAAAGCGGAGACAATTCCTCCAATCATATCTCCAGCCTGAAACCGCCCGCCCCAATGGGCTATGTTTATCAGCTCACCGCGTTTCTTGGCTGGTCTTCGCTGCCGTTCATTCGCTTTCTGCGCATGCCGGTTCTGGTGATGGCCGGAGATAAGGACGCCATTGTGCCGATGGCCAATGCGCATATCCTGAATACGGCCCTACCAAATAGCCGCTTGCATGTTGTGGAAGATGGTGGGCATTTATTCCTGGTGACCAAGTCACAGGAAACTGTTGGCTCAATCATAGACTTCCTGGATGAACCAATGGAAGCGATGCAGCCCAAATCAGTTTGGGAACAGGGCCTGTCCTTCGCCTGAAAGCACTATCTAGTTTTCGAGACTGAAAGCGAAAGGCCTGCTTCTAGCGCGCCTTCAGGTTGAGCACTTTTGGATCTGCGTCTATTGCCTGTGCACCATGCAGCAATTCCATACTGCGCAAGTAAGGGATAAGTGCTGACTGCTCTTGCGGGCGGCTGAACAGATAGCCCTGCAACTCATCGCAGCCCTGCTCTCTCAGGAACCGGGCCTGCGCCTCGCTCTCAACACCTTCTGCTGTGACCGTCAGGCCAAGCGCGTGCGCCATTGAGATCGTAGCCCGCGCAATCGCGCAGCTCTGGTCGCTGGTTTCGATGCCGCGCACAAAAGCCTGGTCCAGCTTTAATTTGTCAAACGGGAAGCGCTGCAAATAGGCGAGCGAGGAAAATCCTGTCCCGAAATCATCCATTGCGATGCGCAATCCAAGAGCTTTCAGCTTACGCAGACGCTCCAAAATGAATGTATTGTCTGAGAGGAACACGCTCTCTGTGATCTCAAGCTCAATCCGCTCTGCCGAGATACCTGTCTCGTCAATTTTCTGCTCTATCAAGGATAGCAGGCGATTGCTGTGCAGCTGTAGCGGCGAGATATTGATGCCAATCCGAACATTCTCTGGCATATCCAGCGCAGCCATGATCGCGTTCTCGATAACTCGGTCCCCAAGCGCGATGATCATGCCATTGTCTTCAGCAACCGGAATGAACTCTGCTGGCGCAACCGCGCCTCGCTCAGGGTGATACCACCGCGACAGAGCTTCGACAGCAGATACGGCTCCGGTTTCTGCATTCATGATCGGCTGGAATTGCAGATTCAGTGTGTCTTCTTCAATCGCGTTCAACAGATCACGTGCAAGCTCACGCTGCCCACGAACCTGCGCTTTGAAACTGTCTGAATATTCTTTCCAGCTGCCGCGACCATCCGTTTTTGCAGCATAGAGCGCAAGGTCGGCTTCTTTCATCAGCGCGGCGGCGTTCTCAATCTTGCCCTCAATGCGGCGCAGGCCAAGGCTGGCCCCGCACTGGACGTCTGTTTTAGCGTGGGCATAAGGCTGTTGCAGGCTCTCTGTCAGCTCTTCAACGAAGCGAATGATACGGCCTTGTGTATGTGGACGGGTTACAAGCAAAGCGAACTCGTCACCGCCATACCGGCACACCAGATCCATAGGCTCGCAAGCATCTTCCAGTCTTTGGGCAACCAATTTCAGGATTTCATCGCCGCCGTCATGACCAAACGTATCATTGATCCATTTGAAATTATCCAGATCAATCCAAACGAGTGCGCTTTGCGAAGTTTCGAGAAAATCTGCTTTGAAGTGACGCTCCAGTGCCTCAGCAAAAGACGCGCGGTTCATCAGGCCTGTAAGCGGATCATATTCAGCCAGGAAAGAGGCACGGTCTTCGCTTTGACGCAGCTGCGAGATATCGGTGGCCGAGCCGCGATAACCCGTAAACTCGCCTTCGTTAAAAACAGGTCTACCAGAAATTTTCCAGAACTGAGAACTTGTCTCAACTGTGTCAGCCACCTGAAGCTCAAGCGCAACAATCTCAGAGCCGCGCGCAATTCTCGAGCGTAGTAGATCGCGTTCAGGCGAAGCTCTGAAGAGGCGGCTTAACTCAGTCCCGACAAGCGCCTCGCTCAAGACATTCCCGAGCAGTTCGTCATTGCTGATCTCAGTAATAAAGCCGTCACTATCAGTGCGCCAGAAGCATGTATCTGTTGCAAAACCAACATCTCTCAAGACACTGTTGATCTCACGCGTGCGCTCAGCTGCAACCTCAACTTCCTCGAGGCGCTTGCTGAAGCGGGAGAAATACCATCGCGTACACACAGCAAGACCGCTAAAATAAGCCATCATGATCAGAGAAACTGCCGCCGACTCGATGTCTGGCTGAAAAAACATATTCGCGAAAAAGCCACCAACTGTCGTAGCGAGTAGTATCCGCCCGGCACGCGGCATGAACTGGAGAAGCAGTGTCGAAGCGAGCGTCGTGCCAGAGAGAATGGCACCGAAAACCAAGTGAGGTGTCGTCGGCTCAATCAGAGCAATCATGCCCGGAACACAGCCCCAGCAGACCCCAAGACTCACAAAAGAGAAGCGCTTGATTAGAGAGCTCGCGAATTGCTCTTGGTCAAAGAGCTGCGACCGTTCTCGGAGGCTCAGAAGGAAAAGAGCGCCACATAGGAAACAGTGACCTAGGAGCCAGAAGGCAAAAAGGTCTGACGTGCCGCCTAGGTCGCCCATAAGCAAAATGGCCGCGCTAACAAGGCTGGCCATAAATAACACTGGCGAGACAAGCGATATAAAAGCTATGTCCCGCGCGCGTTTAACGTCGTTACTTGTTGTAAATCCTGTTGCCTCAGCTGCAACTTGATCCATCTGTGCCATACCGAGTCCGCCCAACTCTATTCCTAATTGCCTCCTTCTTAGAGGAGAAACGACACAGAAGCGTTGAGCTCATACGATGATCTTGATCAGCTATTTTTACCTTTCGGAAAGCAAAAGGGCTGCGATCTCTCACAGCCCTCCATTTATCAGCCTGAAACCGTCCAACTTAGACGTCGAGTAGCATCCGCTCCGGGTCTTCCAAAGCCTCTTTAACACGCACCAGGAAGGTGACGGCTTCTTTGCCATCGACAATGCGGTGATCATAGGACAGGGCCAGATACATCATTGGCCGGATTTTCACCTCACCATTGATCGCCACCGGGCGCTGTTCAATCCGGTGCATGCCGAGCACACCCGATTGCGGGGGGTTCAGGATTGGGGTCGACATCAGTGAGCCATAGACGCCGCCATTGGTGATCGTAAACGTCCCGCCCTGCATATCGGCAATAGAGAGAGACCCATCGCGAGCTTTCTTGGCCAAACGCCCAAGTTCACCTTCAATGCCGGACAGGGTCAGCTCATCACAATCGCGCATCACTGGAACAACCAGGCCGCGATCTGTGCCAACTGCCATGCCAATATCATAATGGTTCTTATAGATGATGTCGGTGCCATCAATCTCTGCATTCACCGCCGGGATTTCTTTGAGCGCTGCGACAACAGCTTTGGTGAAGAAGCCCATAAAGCCAAGCTTGACACCGTGCTTTTCGAGGAAGGCTTCTTTATATTTCTTACGAAGGCTCATCACCTCGGTCATGTCCACATCGTTGAATGTGGTCAGCATAGCCGCTGTATCCTGGGCCTCTTTCAAGCGTCGGGCGATGGTCTGGCGCAGGCGTGTCATGCGGACACGTTCTTCTCGCGGTCCAACTTCACGCGGCGCTTTGGCAGCAGCTGGTGCGGCTGCAGCGGCCTTCGGTGTGTTTACGTAAGCCATCGCATCTGCCTTTGTGGCGCGGCCATCGCGGCCAGTCCCTGGAATGGAGGCTGGGTTTACACCAGCTTCCGCGGACACGCGGCGAACCGCTGGAGAGACAGGACGCTCCCCGGTTGCAGCTGGCGCGCTTTGCACTGGGGCGGCGGGGCTTGCTGCCGCAGGTGCGGCGCTTGCCGTGCCGCCTGCTGTAATCCGCGCGATAACGGCGCCCGGCGTTACACCATCGCCTTCGGCTACGAGCCATTCAGCGATCACGCCATCAGCAGTGGCAGGAACTTCGAGCGCCACTTTATCGGTTTCAATCTCAGCGATGGTTTCATCTTTAGAAACCGCATCACCGACTTGTTTCGCAAAGCTTCCAATCGTCCCTTCGGCAACGCTTTCGCCCATGCTCGGCACGGTGACGTCAACTTTAGCGCCGCCAGAGGAGGCAGGCGCGAGCGCTGGCTCTGCTGCCGGCGCCGGTGCAGGCTTCGCCGCGCCATTTGCCCCGCCAAGACGGCCAAGCAACGCGCCAATCTCAACAGTATCGCCTTCAGCAGCGATAATCTCGCTCAAGGTTCCGGCCTCCATGGCGGAGACCTCGACGGCCACTTTATCGGTTTCAAGTTCAACCAGAACTTCGTCCTTGGCAACAGTATCACCTGCCGCTTTCATCCATTTGCCAACGGTGGCTTCGGTGACGCTTTCGCCCAGGGTTGGGACTGTAATGTCGGTCATATCAGGTCTCTGTTTCGTCTCTTGAAAGTCTTCTATCCGGTAACGAGGCTGTCTTCTACAGGTTTGTCACTTAGCGCAGCACCAATAAAGGCGTCTTTTTCCTTGTTATGGGTCGATAGCAGGCCCGTCGCAGTCGCTGCGGCGGGTGGCCGCCCAGTATATTTCGGGCGCGGCTGCGCCACATCCACATGCTGGCAGGCCCATTCGATCTCATCGCGAATAAAGGTCCAACCGCCCATATTGCGCGGCTCTTCCTGGCACCAAACAATCTCGGCCTGCGGGAAGCGTTTGAGCTCTGTCATCAGCGCCTTGCGCGGAACCGGGTAGAATTGCTCGACCCGCAGCAGGTAAATATCATCGCTGCCTTTCTCCTCGCGTGCTTCGAACAGGTCGTAATAAACCTTACCCGAGCAAAGAACGACACGGCGAATTTTCTCATCTGCAACGAGTTTGACCTTGCCCTCACGGCCCGGCGTCTCAGCATCGTCCCAAAGAACACGGTGGAAAGAGGACTTCGTATTCATGTCCTCAAAACTGCTGGTCGCGAGCTTATGGCGCAGCAAGGATTTTGGCGTCATAATCACCAAAGGCTTACGGAAGTCACGGTGAATCTGACGGCGCAGAACGTGGAAATAGTTCGCTGGTGTGGTCAGGTTACAAACCTGCCAATTGTCCTCAGCACACATTTGCAAGAAGCGCTCAAGCCGGGCGGATGAATGCTCCGGGCCTTGCCCCTCATAGCCATGCGGCAAGAGCAAAGTCAGGCCAGACATACGCAGCCATTTCCGCTCAGCCGATGAGATAAACTGGTCAAAGAAAACCTGCGCGCCGTTCGAGAAGTCACCAAACTGGGCTTCCCAGATTGTCAGCGCGTTTGGATTGGCAAGCGAGTATCCATACTCATATCCGACCACAGCTTCTTCAGACAGAAGCGAGTCGATGACTTCATAATCAGCCTGGCCTTCGCGCAGGTGATTGAGCGGCGTGTAGCGATCGCCAGTCTTCTGGTCGACCATATGGCTGTGGCGCTGGGAGAAAGTCCCGCGGCCACAATCCTGACCGGATAGGCGGACATGGAAACCTTCATCGAGCAAGGTCGCAAATGCCATATGCTCAGCGGTCGCCCAATCGAGGCCTTTCCCAGCAGACAGCGCCTCGGCGCGGCCTTTCACAACACGGCCCAGCGTGCGGTGAATATCAACGCCCTCTGGTACCGTTGTAATCGACTGTCCAAGCTCTTTCATCTTGGCTTTGGAGACGCCTGTTTTGCCCCGGCGTTCGTCATCAGCAGGCAAACCAAGGCCCGCCCATTCGCCTTTCAACCAATCGGCTTTGCCGCCTTCGAGGGCCTTACCATCATCGAAAGCCTTATCGAGGAATATCTCAAACGCTTTCACTTCCGCCTCGACCTCTTCAGAGGTTACAAGGTTCTCAGAGACCAGGCGTTCGCCATAGAGTTCACGGGTGGACTTGTGGCCCTTGATCTTGGTGTACATGACCGGCTGGGTAAACATGGGCTCATCGCCCTCATTGTGCCCAAAGCGGCGATAGCAAAACATGTCGATGACAACGTCTTTGCCGAACTTCTGGCGGTATTCTGTCGCCACTTTTGCAGCATAGACAACAGCTTCGGGATCATCGCCGTTGACGTGGAAAATCGGCGCCTGAACCATCAGGGCAACGTCAGACGGATATGGCGAAGAGCGCGAATACATCGGGCTTGTGGTAAAGCCGATCTGGTTATTGATGATGAAGTGGATCGTCCCGCCCGTGCGGTAGCCCTGCAGCCCTGAGAGCGCAAAACACTCAGAGACAACGCCCTGCCCCGCAAAAGCGGCATCGCCGTGCAGCAGAAGCGGCATCTTTTTAGAGCGGTCCAGCTCACCCTTATCTTCAAATTCCATGTATTGTTTGGCGCGCGTTCGGCCCAGCACAACCGGGTTCACCGCCTCTAGGTGAGACGGGTTGGCATTCATGGTCAGGTGAACCTTGTTGCCATCAAACTCGCGGTCCGATGACGCCCCGAGATGGTATTTTACATCCCCAGAGCCAAACTGCTCTGCGCCCTGTGTCGAGCCGCCCATGAATTCATGGAAGATTTTTTCGTACTTCTTACCCATGACAGCCGCGAGCATGTTGAGCCGTCCGCGGTGTGCCATCCCAACCACAATCTCGTTTACGCCTAAAGCGCCGCCGCGCTTGATGATCTGCTCAAGCGCCGGAACCGCCGCTTCACCGCCATCAAGGCCGAAGCGTTTGGTGCCCGGATAGCGTTTGTGCAGGAAGCGTTCGAACGTTTCAGCTTCGATCAGCTTGGACAGGATCGCTTTCTTCCCTTCAGGGGTGAACGCAACACCCTTGTCAGGCCCTTCAATTCGCTCCTGCAGCCAGCTTTTCTCTTCCGGATCAGAAATATGCTGGAACTCAATCCCGAGCGTCGAACAATAAGTCCGGCGTACAATCTCAAGGATTTGCTGCATATTGGCCGTTTCAAGCCCAAGCACGCCATCGATAAAAATCTCGCGGGCCATATCGGCCGGCTCAAAGCCGTAGCTTTTCGGATCAAGCTCTGGCTGATAGTCGGTTGTCTCAAGGCCAAGCGGATCAAGCTGTGCCTGCAGGTGGCCGCGCATCCGGTAGGCCCGGATCATCATCAAAGCGCGCACTGAGTCTTTTACAGCTTGTGCAATATCATCAGCAGACGCTGCCGGAGCACCCGCCTTGATTTTCTTTTCGAGTTTCGGCTCCAGAAGAGTCCAGTTGCCATCAAAGGCTGCTGTTTCTTCCGGTGAGGCAGGCTTCGGCCAGCTTTTGCGCCTCCAACTCGCGCCATCGGCATTGCGCGTGGCATCTGCGCTGCCATCGCCCAATTGCTCAAAGAAGTCCCGCCATTCTGCCGGAACCGAGTTTGGGTTCTCGGCATAGCGCGCCTGCATCTGTTCGATCCAGACCGCACTGCCGCCATAAAGGAAAGCCGTGTCCAGCATTGCAGTGTTTGCTGCGCTGCGCCCACCCTCTACCGGGGAACCATCATCTGCCATCTATCAACCGTCCTACTTCAAATTGGACGGCCGGGCGGGGTCATAACTGGCCTCGTCTGGCCGCCGTTCACCACAACATAGTGTGGGTCTAACCTTTAAGAAGCTCTACCATAGTCGTGCCTAGACGTGCAGGGCTTGGTGACACACGAATTCCAGCCGCTTCCATGGCCGCAATCTTGCTTTCTGCATCGCCTTCCCCGCCGGAAACAATGGCACCTGCATGGCCCATGGTGCGTCCCTTTGGCGCGGTCCGTCCAGCAATAAAGCCGACCATTGGCTTCTTGCGGCCTTTCTTGGCCTCATCGATCAGGAACTGCGCTGCAGCTTCTTCGGCAGAGCCGCCAATTTCACCAATCATGATGATCTGCTCGGTCTCATCATCAGCCAGGAACATTTCCAGCATGTCGATGAACTCAGTGCCTTTAACCGGATCACCGCCAATGCCGACAGCTGTGGTCTGACCGAGGCCAGCCTGTGAGGTCTGGTAGACAGCTTCATATGTCAGCGTTCCAGAGCGAGAAACGACGCCAACTGAGCCTTTTTTGAAAATCTTGCCCGGCATAATGCCAATCTTGCACTGCTCAGGGGTCAGGACGCCTGGACAGTTTGGACCGATCAGGCGGCTATTGGATTTATCAAGCTTGGCCTTGACCCGAACCATGTCGAGCACCGGAACCCCCTCAGTGATACAGATGATCAGCGGGATTTCTGCATCAATCGCTTCCTCAATCGCCGCTGCGGCGCCCGCTGGCGGCACATAGATCACAGACGCATTCGCACCTGTTGCCGATTTCGCATCGCCTGCTGAAGCGAAGATCGGAAGCTCAGCACCGCTATCAGCGGCCCAGCTTGTTCCAGCTTTGCGCGGATGCGTTCCAGCAACCATTTTCGTACCGAAATACTCAAGCGCCTGATTGGTGTGGAAAGATCCGGTCTTGCCCGTCAGGCCCTGAACGATGATCTTTGTATTATTGTCGATAAGGATAGACATACGGCGTTCCTATTCCGAGTTTGTTGCAGTCGGTCTTACCGGCCGCATCAGTGTTATGTTTGCGTTGAAAAAAGTGTCATCATTGGTTATGACTTGAATGGTAATTGGATGGCCAGATGGGGCGATACCGCTGTAACGCCCCACACTTCCTCGTCTGTTAGGCAGCCCAGCGGACTGAAGCCCCCCCATTAGCCCGTCGATTTGGTCAAGACTAGAAAAATCCGGAAGCGCTTCATCGATCTCAGCAAGGCCAACAAGCATACAAGTTCTGCCCTGTAAGTGTGGGAAATCGACCGGGATAATCTGTAGCGTCTGGCCAGCCTCATTCTCAGCCATATATCCGCCAAACGCGGCAACCTCTGCCATGCTATCCAAATCCGCAGAAGACCATCCCCGATCGGAAAGAAGTTTGATCGCAGCAGGCTGATCGCTCATGGACAAGCTGCAAACATCAATAAAGTCGGTGACAATGGTAGGTGCTCCCTCTGGAGCTACAAATGGTAACTCCAAAGTTGGAGACTGGCGATCGCCTGCTCCACTGCATGCGCTGAGAAACAGCGCGGACAGAGACGCCGCAAACAAGCCAGAAGAACGCACCGAACGGCTTTTCAAGATTTAAGCGCCTTTCACTGCGGCAACAATTTTCTGTGCGGCGTCGTCCAGGTCATCGGCAGGAATGATGTTCATGCCACTGTCTGCAAGGATTGCTTTGCCCTGATCGACATTTGTGCCTTCGAGGCGAACAACCAGCGGAACCGCCAGATTGGTTTCTTTAACCGCCTGAATAACGCCCTCAGCGATGACATCACATTTCATGATGCCGCCAAAGATGTTGACCAGAATACCTTTTACGGCTGGGTCTTTCATGATGATCTTGAATGCGGCTGCAACTTTCTCGGCATTCGCGCCGCCGCCAACATCACAGAAGTTTGCAGGCTCTTCGCCATAGAGCTTGATGATGTCCATCGTCGCCATAGCGAGGCCAGCGCCGTTGACCATACAGCCGATTGTGCCGTCCAGCGCGATGTAAGCCAGATCCCATTCAGACGCTTCGATTTCTTTTTCGTCTTCTTCGGTTGTGTCGCGAAGTTCCATGATGTCCGGGTGACGGAACAAGGCGTTCCCATCGAAAGACACTTTCGCGTCGAGTACGCGTAGATCGCCGCTTTCCATAACGATGAGCGGATTGATCTCCAGCATCGCCATGTCTTTTTCGGTGAAGGCTTTATACAGGATCGGGAACAGCTTCATACCGTCTTCCCGGGCCTTGCCATCAAGCTTCAGCGCGTCGCAAAGTTTAGAAGCAGCTGCCGCATCGACGCCGTCCCCAACGGGAAGCGTCAGGATTTTTTCCGGTGTGCTATGCGCGACTTCTTCAATGTCCATGCCGCCTTCGGTTGAGGCAACAAAAGCGATCTGACCCGTCGCACGGTCGACCAGCATTGAGAGATAAAGCTCGCGGTCAATATCCGCGCCGTCTTCAACATAAAGACGGTTCACTTGCTTGCCAGCGTCGGTGGTCTGCGCCGTCACGAGCGTGTTACCAAGCATGGCTTTGGCGTGGCTCATCACTTCATCTTTAGAGAAAGCGAGGCGTACGCCGCCCTTTTCACCTGCTTCAGCTTCAAGGAACTTGCCTTTACCGCGACCACCCGCGTGGATTTGGCTTTTCACGACCCAGAGCGGTCCTGGCAATGTATCGACGGCGGTCTGCACATCTTCAAGGGTGAGAATCGGCACACCATCGGCGACGGGCGCGCCAAATTCTTTCAGGACGGCCTTAGCCTGGTATTCGTGAATGTTCATGGGAAATCAGCCTCTTGCAGCTTGTACGGGCACTATATTATGCCTGCGAAAGTCGCGCCGCTTATAGCACCCAAGTCTGCCCTGACAACCGCACGTTTGCCTCCGACACCGCTGTCATGCATGACGAAAGCTATGGCATAGGGGAAGAGCGGCCCAAACTGCCTCAAAAACGAGCATTCAAGCCCTCGGATCGACCTCGCCTTTTGCAGCAAGAAGCGGCGTTGTTGGGTTCCAGGGCTCCTGATTATCTTCAGGTGGCTCTTTACGTGCGGCCTGCCTCCAGAGCATCGTCAAGGTCAGGACAAGCCCCAGCACTGCCGCCATTATAAATAGGGCATTTGAGCCTAGCGGTGTCCGCATAACAAAACCTGCAAGCAAAGGCCCGATAACAGACCCTAACGCCCAGACGAATAGGATTCCCGCCATTGCTTGTGCGATCTTTCCAGGCGGACACCAATCAATAATGTGGGCCACGGCAACGCCATAGAATGATAGCGATCCTGCGCCCCAAAACACCAGCAAACCAAGAATAAGGACTGGCGCATCTGTAACGCCTAGGGCCAGTACCAGAGCTGCAAGACTCGCAGCAATCGCCATCACGGCAATAACTGCCCGTCGGTCAAAATTATCCGAAATACGGCCAGCCGGCCATTGGCTGAGCAAACCGCCGCCCCAGACCGCAGCTGCGGCAATCGCGGCAATCCCTGTGGCTGATATAGTCATCTCCGAAAGTGCATCGACCGCATAAATCGGTAAAAGCGACAGGACGCCTGTATTGATCACGCCTGCCAGAAACGCTGCAATCACACCGGACGGTGCCATCTTGAACAGGTTACTGAGCGATAAAGGGTCTGTGTCTGGCAGAGGCGGTTCGCCCCGCCGGGTTAAACAGACCGGGATGAGCGACATACCAAGAAAAATCGCGCCCCACATGTAGGGCCGCGAATCGAGAGCTGACATGCCCATGGCAAAGAACGGCCCGATGATCAGAGCCAGTTTCGCCATCAAGTGGTAAAACCCGCTCACACCGCCGCGCTTTTGTGCCGGAACAGCGGCTCCAAGCCAGGCTTCAATGCTCGAAAACATCAGCGCTAACGCTATGCCTTGCAAAAGCCGCACAATAGACCAAGCCCAAACATCCAAAGCCAGGTGCATTAAGAGCATGGTCACAGCAGCTGTAGCGGCAGCCGCGGCATAGGTGCGGATATTTCCGAAGATACGGATAGCCTCAGCTGAAAACCAGGCCCCGATCATGAATCCAACCGCGTTTAAGGCTGCAACAATACCGACCAGAAAAGACCCTGCCCCCAATTGCTCGAGCCCCAAGGGCGTAATTACGCCGAGCACACCGCCGCCAAGCTGCAACAGTGTTACAGCAGCGAACAATACCCAGACATTACGATAGTCAGCCATCGCTCAAGCGAGAACTGACAGCGCGCAGCTAGTCAATCCCGATGTCCGAAAAGCTGAGCCTATTGCTACGAACGGTTCGTCCTGCATTGTCTTTAAGCTGTAATGACAAGGATTTACCCGCCCAATCAATCTCAACCGCGCCATAGTTTTCAACGGCAACACCTGAACCGAGCTGACGAACATCAACTTCATCGCTTGTATCGCGGAAGCTTAGATTTAGCGAAGACGCGGTCAGCTCATGCGCCTGGTAAGGTAGCACGCCGCTCTCTTCGTAAATAAAGCCGGTGTGGCGATCGCCGGACAGGAAGACAACGCCGCTCGCGTCGGTTTGCTCAATCAGCTCAAACAGGCGCTGACGCTCGTCAGGCATCGTGGACCAGGCCTCAAAACCATGCGCGGTTGGCATGACCTGAATAGATGAGGCAATCAGGCGAATATTTGCCGGTTGCTGCAACTGGTTTTGCAACCAGGTCCATTGCGCTGCGCCGAGCATGTCCTGCATCGAACCTGCAGGCGCTGGAATATAGCGCTCTTTACCTTTGACGCCGTACTCATCGGTAGCCGTCAAACCCGAGCGGAAGAACCGGGTATCCAGCATGATCACCTGAACGCGCTGGCCCTCAGGGCCAAAACTGCGCGCATAATATGTGCCTGGCCATTGCCCAACGTCCTGGTCTTGCAGGCCCCAGAACGTCTCATGCACGCGCTCGGCAAGGCCGCGGAATGGAAACTCCTTCCCCGCATCATTCGCGCCGTAATCATGATCGTCCCAAGCTACCATCATCGGTACAGAGGCACGGATTGCCTGAAAATCATCCCGCGCCGCCAGATCAGAGAAAGACTCGCGCAGCTCGTCCAGATCAGCCTGATTGTTGGCATAGCTGCGGCCATCTCGGTCACCATAAACATTGTCGCCAATCATCAAGAAAAGGTCGGCGTCCTCCTTGGCGATGCTCATCATCGCCGGGGCCTCGGCTTTTTCTTCATCGAGGCAAGACCCGATGAGAATCTTGGTTAAAACAGCCGTCTCAGCGGGAAGGCTCATGCCTGCAGGTGCTTTAGGCAGCGCGCTTTCTGGAATCGTATCGTAATAAACGTCGAGCGCCTGCTGAGCAGAGTTTGGCTCGGTGGCAATCACCTTGGTAACATCACCTGTCTGGCTGACACATCCTGCCAGCACAAAGGCGACCATGCTCATCGCTAGAGTGCGCTTCATCCCGATTCTCCCATCTAAATAGCTTGTCGCGCCTTCTTATGCAGAAAGCGCGACATTTGCATAACAGAATTCTAAGGCAGGCCCCGAATATCAAGCCCACGTGCCGTGGAAGCCAAGCGGCCAGCTATAGTCTGCCTGCCATATGCACACGGGGCCATCGCTGACACGTGCAGCCTCAAAGACGACAATTTCGCGCTTGCCCGATTTTATGTTGAGGACCGGGCCGACCAGCCAGCTGTCTTCTTCGGTCGTGCTGCCCGGTTTTGGAACGAACAGGAACTCCTCCACCATGCGCGTTTCGCCAAAATTGAACGTATCTGAGGCTCCGGTCTCCCAATTGTGCACCGTCAGGCTCGTTGCGCCGGGCGAAACGGAAGAGGCCCCTGTCACCAGCGCCGTCAATTTGCGGGGTTTGCCGTGCAGGCGGGGGTCAACCTGCGGGAAGTCGCCGTCCAGATCAGTTTCGATCAGCTTTGCATCGCCGCTTGTCGGGATGACGATCTGGGTAAACACGCTATTGAAAGCGCCATATTCTGGCGTCCACTCGCCGCGAATTTGAGCCGTGCCGCCATCCTTACCAAGGATCGGTTCTGCATAAAGCGCTGCGTCCAAACGGATCGTTCCGTCGCTTTCCTCCCAGGCGGCGCCTGTATGATAGAAGGCCCGCGCAGGCGCCTGCGCCCAGCGTTGTTTACTGGTATCATCCTTGTCGATGATGAGCAGCTTCAAGCCATCCTCTGGCCGCCACTCAAAGCTATTGATGAAAGGCGGCACCAAACGGGTGCTGACCCAAGGCTGCACCATGATGATCAGGTGGCGCTCTGTCATCGCCCAGTCATGAATATACGCCGCCGCGCCAATGTTCACGAGGCTATAATCCTCAAGCACCCCTGCTGCACTGATGCGATAGATGACAACATTTGAGCCGCCAACCCCAAGGTTCCAGACCCGGCCATTGGGCTCTGTCTTTGGGTGCGCCAAAAATGGCATTCCTGCCAAGTCATCGCTCCACGTCTTAGGTCCTATCGTTTCAAGCGTTTCAGCGTTCAGCTCATATGGCGATCCAGCTTCCCAAAGCGCATAGAGTTTATCATCAATTACAATCACGGATGTGTTCGCGGCATTGGTGTCATCCGGGCTCATGATCGGATAAGTCGGATCGCCCTCGGTTCCGAAACCGGGCGCGAGAAACTTCTGCGCGGCTTGTTCGTCGCGGTGTTTCGGGGTTTGCGCAAACTGTCCTGAATGGATGGCCTGCCCATCCTCGATTGCGATACGGTGGATGAATCCATCGCCGTCAAACCAGTGGCTTGCAAATGTCTCACCATACTGCATCTGAGCCGGGCCGTTGCGATAGAGGGAGCCTTTCAGACCCGCCGGCACCTTGCCAAAGACCAGTTTCATTGGAGATGGGTCAAACCCGGCTGGCGGCGCATTCTGATAGCCCAAATGCCAATCAGGCATCTTCGATCCAGCATCAGCGAAAGCTGCGTTCATGCCTAAACCAGACAACGCCCCGGTTGTGAGGCCCGCGCCGATACCTGTACTGAGAAAACTGCGTCTAGAAAAGTCCATGAATGTCTCCAATAAATCAGTAAAATAAAGACCAAGGGGAAAAGTCTGGGAGGAAACGGCCCCTTGGTCTGGTTTCGGCTACGGGCCTAGTTCATCGTGATTGTATGGATGCCGCCTTCGGCTGTGACCGCGAACTTTGCGGCATCCCACTTGGCCGGGCCAAAGCGGCCTTTGGCGTCATTAGAAAAAGCGTAAGGCTCCGTCGGCATTCCGAAAGGATTGGTGTTCATCTCGCCATCATTGTTCACGTCATGATAAAGACGGACAGCATACTCGCCTGGCGCAAGGCCATCGAAGGTCACGGTGACGCTGTCACCCTCAACCACTAGATTTGCTCCATTCACTGCACCATCGCCATTATATGTAGCCTCATCAAACAGGCCGAGCATGATCGTGCCCTCAGCTTTCTTGATCCCTTCAACATTGAGGGTCAGCTCTGAGGCGCTCGCGGCAGGGGTTAAAAGAGCGGTGGCAGCGGCGGCGGCGATCAGTGTAAGCGTGCGTTTCATAAATAGTCTCCTTTATGTGTCTGGGTGACAAGCTGTTTGGCCTGCCGTGAGACCAGAGATGCCGCAGACGTTTGAAGCCTGCACCATGATCTTCGCCGGGGGACTGGAATCCTTCGCGAAATGCGGCCAATGTCACTCACGAAACGTGAAATACAGGGGCAAAACAGCTTGCGAGACGTGACTGACATCAAGAAAAGGGGCCGTGATTTCCTCGTCTTACTGGCGATAGGCGTCTTTCTCGCATTCATTAATCCTTATGGTGCGACCCAGAGCGCGTCTTACCCCGTCGCGCTCGCCTATTGGACGGGAATGCTCGTAACCGGAGGCATTGGCGCAGAGATTTGCATGGCCGCTTACACCTACTTTAGACCTCAAGGCCCAATGTGGGGCCTACTGGCGGTCGGCGCAATTACCTCCGCTTTGGCCGTCACCGCCTTCATCATAGGGATAGAAATTCTGAGCAGCGGGCCTGTCCCCTTCGCCTATTGGCCTCGCATCTACGGACTTGTGCTAGTGATTTCGGTCGCCGTCACGATAATCAGCTTCTTGGTCGGAATGGCTTTCGATAAAGACGAGAGTGCCGAAACTGAGCGCCCCACCGACCCCGCACAAACCTTCCTGCAACGCCTTCCAGTGAAGTTTCGCACTGCGACCTTACACGGGATTTCTTCTGAAGATCACTATCTGCGCGTCTATACCAGTCTTGGGGAAGAGTTGATTTTGATGCGGCTGGCCGACGCCGTGCGTGAGCTTTCTGGCGCAGACGGCTTACAAGTCCATCGCTCCTGGTGGATCGCAAAAGCTGGGGCAACGGAAGAAAAACGGATTGAAGGGCGCAGCATCCTTGTCTTGCCCTCGGGCATAGAAGTCCCCGTTTCGCGCAGCTACCGCGCTAAGGCCAAAGAGGCTGGTCTGATCAAATAGCCCTCCGCTTCGGTTAATGGCCCGGAAATTGCCATATTCAAAACACGCATAGCCCCTATTCCGGATCAACAGTATTCATCAGGGACGTAAAGCCCCATCTCGTCGTTAACAGAAAACAACGGCGAACACGCCAGAATGACGAAAGCAAGACGATGAATAGCTCTCACACTTTTTCCCGCGGCCTGACCTTGATCTTTACAGGCGCAACTGCTGCCACACTTTTCCTTATGGCCTTTGCGCCAGCCACATCCCTTTTCGCTGGCTAAAGACTGCGCTTCCAGCCCAGCCATACAGCCAATAGAGCCAAAGCGGCTGGCAAGGCTTGGGTAAACAGGATGGTAAATTTTGCGGTGGCAGCCCCGAACACGCCCGCAGCGATCACACAGAGTAAGAAAAACACGACGACATCGCGCTTTTTGGAGATCAGTCCCCAAAACAGTCCAGCGGCCAGAAATCCGTTATACAAGCCCTGATTGGCCGCAAGAATGGCTGAACTTGCCGATTCCTCTGCGGTCATAGAGAAAATCTCCCGCCCGACAGGATGATCCCAATAGAACATTTCCAGGATCATTATCCCGCAATGCAGAACTGCAACGAGGCCGATTAGAACAAAAGCAAGTGTCTTCATGGCAATATCCTGCGGTTAAATAAGCTGAGTGTCTACAGGGGCGAGAATTGCTTAGATAAGCTCTAAAATCTCGATCCGGTTACCAAAAGGGTCTTCAGTGAAGAACCGCTTCACTTCTCCCAGCTCACGGTTCCATTTTACTTTGTGGCCAGCGCGTTCGAGGGTCTCCGCAAAACCGTCAACGTCATCCACCTCAAAAGCTGGATGCGCTTTCATGGCAGGTTTGAAGTTCGGTTCAACGCCAAGATGAAGCTGTACCGGGCCAATCTCGAACCAGCATCCGCCGCGTTTTGCCATGTCGGCAGGCTTAGGAACTTCGTTGAAGCCCATTAGTTTCACGAAGAAATAGCGGGCTTCATCTTCGCCGCCTTTCGGCATAGCAAGCTGCACATGATCAAGCGCGAGAATTTGCGGCATCAACTACTCCTTTGGCCCGCCGGGCATCACCGGGCGGTCACGCCAGCCGCCCATGCTGCGAACGCGGTCATACATGACCAGTGCTCCGGCAAGGCTGACATTGATGCAGAATTTGGTCGGGATTTTGATGATGTGATCACAGCGATCCTGCATCGCCTGTGACAGGTTTCCCCGCTCTGGCCCTAGCACATAAGCCGCCATGCGCGGGTGCTTGAACTCGGGCAAATCGACCGCATCATCGGTCAGTTCGACACCCACCATCTGGCATTCGCGCGGCAGGACAATCTCATCAATTGATTCCCATTGATAATAGGGAACGGTTTTAAACGTTCGCGATGTATCCGACTTGTAAGCGATCCGTGTCTTGTCCTCAGCTTTCACCGAAAACACAAAGCTGGCGCCAAACGCATTTGCTGTCCGCATCAAAGCGCCCAGGTTCATCGGCTTGGAAATGCCTTCAGCCCCGATGGCGAAATAGCCCTTCATACGCTCCCCCCAAATCCGAAGCGCCAGACCGCCACAACGATCAGCGCCATAGCTGGGGCAACAAACCGCGCTTTACGGGCCAGTTGATAATGGCCAATCGCTTGCGCGCAGGTCTCTCTCAGCACGTCACTAATCTCGCCGGGCTGACCCATAGCTGCTGCGCGCGCGCCATTCTTTTGGTCCGCTGGATCAGCGCTGGGAAACTTATCATTGGCGTTCAGTTCCAGAACCCGCATCACCATGAAACGCATTTGCGCGGCCAGCAGCCAGACAAATGCCGACACGCCCAGACCTACGATCAGAAATACTTTGGCTGCCAAAAAGCTCTCTCCGCAACGTCACACCTTCACAGGGCGGGTTGCCACGGCTACCAAAGGCTCGTCAACGAAACATATGAGGAAACGCGATGAAAGCCCTGCTCTCGAAAGCCCCTGGCGGCCCCGAAACTCTGGTTCTGGAAGAGATTGAAAGTGAGGCCCCCGGCAAAGGACAGGTCGTCATTGATGTCAAAGCCATTGGCATCAACTTCCCTGATACGCTGATCATTCGCGACATGTATCAGTTCAAACCAGAGCGCCCGTTTAGCCCGGGCGGCGAAGTCTCAGGCGTTGTTAAAGCGCTTGGCGAAGGGGTCACCAATCTGCAAGTTGGTCAGCGCGTCATCGGCTCCTGCGGATGGGGCGGTATGCGCGAAGAGCTAGTTCTAGACGCCGGGCGCTGCATACCGATCCCAGATAGCGTGCCGTTCAATGATGCCGCCGCTTTCGTGATGACGTATGGCACCAGCTATTACGCCCTGAAAGATCGCGCCGATCCGAAACCCGGCGAAAGCCTGCTTGTGCTTGGCGCCGCGGGCGGTGTTGGCATTGCGGCTGTGGAGCTGGGCAAAGCCATGGGACTTGAAGTGATCGCCGCCTGTTCAACGCAAGAGAAAGTCGATTTCTGCCTCTCCAAAGGCGCCGATAAAGGCCTTGTCTATCCAAAAGGCGATCTGGATCGCGGCCAGCAAAAAGAGCTGTCCAATCAGATTAAGGAGCTTGGCGGCGGCGGCGTGGACATCATCTATGACGGCGTTGGCGGCGACTATGCCGAACCCGCCATCCGCGCGATGAATTGGGAAGGGCGATTCCTTGTGATTGGCTTCCCGGCGGGTATCCCGAAAATTCCGCTTAACCTGACCCTCCTCAAGTCTTGCGATGTTCGCGGGGTCTTCTGGGGCGCCGCTGTGGCGCGCGATCCAAAAGCCAACGCTCAAAACCTGGCGGAGATGTTCGCGATGTATGCGGAAGGCAAGATCAAGCCGCATGTCAGCGAAACCTTCCCGCTGGAGCGCGGCGGCGAGGCGATACAATACCTGATGGATCGCAAAGCATTGGGTAAAGTGGTTGTGACGGTCTAGGCCAAAACAAACCCCTCTGATCGATGACTGGAAGTTGGAGATTTGAAAACATGGAACCCATTGATGTCTATTGGTCTTTTCGAAGCCCGTATTCTTATCTCGCGACGCCAGACCTGCAGAAAGTTGAAGCTGAGTTTAAGGTCGACATAAACCTGCGCGTCGTCTTTCCAATCGCGGTCCGGGCCGCAAAGTCACTATTTGACGCGTCCAACCGAAAGCCGGTGATGTATATCGTCATGGATTCAGTGCGCCGCGCTGAATTCCTTGGCATGCCCATGCATTTCCCGCCAAGACCTGACCCTATCACGCAAGATTATCAGACGATGGAGATCGCCAAGGACCAGCCCCTGATCTATCGGCTGTCAAAACTCGGTGTTGAGGCCCAAAGGCGCGGAAAAGGCTTAGCGTTCGCAAAGGAGGTGTCCCATCTTGTCTATGGCGGGACTGAAGACTGGGATCAGGGTGACCATCTTTCGAAGGCGGCTTCTGCTGCCGGGCTGGATCTGGCGAGCATGGAACTTGCGATCGCGGATGGCGACCATCTTGAGGAGATTGAGCGCAACCATGAGGGCCTGGAAAAAGCGGGCCACTGGGGCGTACCAACAATGGTGCTGCGCGGTGAACCCTTCTTTGGTCAGGACCGTATCGAAACCCTACGCTGGCGCCTTAATAAATATGGCTTAAGACGATGACAGCTCCCGGCGTCGAAGGGGACGGCCGTAGCTAGTCTGGCAAACGCCATCCAGGCGAGATTCCGGCCTGAAAATCGCCGCATGACCTCGTGCTGCCTTGCGCTTGAATAAAGTCAAAGAACGCATCCTCGACGATCTTTCCATTTGTAGTGTGCGCCGATCTAAAGCTGATGAACATATGTTCTGGCGGCTGTCTTCTCGAATAGAGTGCATGATCAATAACAATATAAGGCGCATCTTTCTGCAGATACGTACCGTTACGTCCGCTAGGCCTGTCGTCTAGAAATTTAAGTCCATTGTTACTTGAGAAACGAGATAATTCGAGGACTAGAGTATCCATTTCGATGGTGTCTCCGCTGAGAGTTATGCATCGCTTCATTTCTGTTGCGCCCAAGCTTGCGTCGAAGTGAGAGCGGGAAGAATAGTTTGCATTGGGAGCGCCATCGCAACTAGCCAGCGATGCAATCAAGAAACAGACGGTCGTTGCGTACAGTTTTCGTTGAACATGCATTACGTGACATTGCGCAGTTTTTTATATCCTGCAACGTCTGCTTATGACCAAAAGCAGCCTTAAAAACGAGGAAAACAAAAAGTTTTCCTCCCCCTCCGCAGGCTGACTTATAATGCCGCGCATGATCCATCGCTGGCATATTCTTTATTACGAACACGTCCCTCTGTGGCTGTGGCCAGCGGTATTCTGGCA
>CAZGVG010000039.1:0-22122 GCA_964528975.1 uncultured Hyphomonas sp. | reverse complement strand
TGATGCGATCATCGCCAGCCGCCGCCAGCATGCTGGCAAAGGTCGCGGTTGTAATGCCGCCAGAGCAAGCACCGGAGATATTGATCTTCTCAGAGCCCGTAATCTGTTTCATCACCTCAGTGCACTGGATCAGGCTATCGACATAGTCAGACAGGCCCCAGGCACGATGCTCTTTGGTTGGGTTGCGCCAGGAAATAATGAAGGTCTGGAAGCCCTGCCGCAGCAGGAATTGCACGACGCTGGTAATCGGGTCGAGATCACTGGCATAGAATTTGTTGATTTGCGGTGGGATGGAGAGGAACGGAATCTCTCGAACTTCCTCTGTGACGGGCGTGTACTGGATCAGCTCCATCATCTCATTTTTCCACACCACTTTGCCGGGTGTGATCGCAACATTCTCACCAATCGTGAACGGGCGATTATCGACCTGGCTCGGCATGCCACCATTCTTGGTCAGGTCTTCATAGGCGTGCTGCAGGCCTTTGATCAAAGACTGGCCGCCGCTATCGATGACGCGTTTCTTCGCGGCCGGATTGGTCACCAGCGAATTGGTCGGCGCAATGGCATCGGTGATCATGTTCATCACGAACTCAGCGCGGGCGTGTTCCATCTCACCCAGCTTCAGATCGCCAACCCAGTCTTTCAGGTTCTCCTGCATCGCAAGATAGGTTTGCATGCCGCGCTTGTAGAACGGGTTGTGCTGCCAAGCCGGATCGCGGAAGCGTTTGTCTTTACGCTCCGGGGCGCGCTCTGACTTGCCCATGACAATGTCATAAGATTCCTTGGCCATCTTGCCGGCAAACTTGGCATTCGCCATTGGAGAGATACTGGTTCGGCGCAGCATCATCGCAACGGAACCTAAAAGCTCCTGCCTGTTTAAACCGCCAAGCATGGGGTTGAGGGCATTGGTTGAATCGGCTGCTGCCTGACCGATGTAATCTGATGTCTTGCTCATGGTAAACTCTTCATATCCTCCCACACGATGGACCCTTGTCCAGCGCGGTGCTTGGTCCGGTCTTATGGTAAAGACTCTAAGTTATAATAACCTCACACAATAAAATTCGTTTCATATTGACGTTTTGCTGTCAAATAGGGGGAAGATCGGGGATATCCCCTGTGAGTTGAGTTTGGTGAAATGAAAACACGTGACAGGATTCTGGATGTTAGTCTGACGCTGTTCAACAGCGAAGGCGAAGCGGCGCAAACGGCTGTGGATGTTGCCAATGCGCTGGATATGTCGCCGGGCAATCTTTACTATCACTTCAAGGGTAAAGAGCCGATCATTGAGGCGCTGTTCGAGCGGTTCGAAGAAGAGATGCAAATCATTCTGGGCGGGACGCATGGTGCGGTGACCTCGATCGAAGACAATTGGGTCTTCGTCTATATCGTCCTGGAAGAGATTTATGACTTCCGGTTTTTCTATCGCAACATTGGCGACATGATGGAGCGCTATCCGTCCATGGCGAGCCGGTTCCGCAAAATCCTCGCTGCCAAACGGCTTGCGATTGAAAACGTCTTGCGCCAGCTTGAAAAGCGCGATGTCCTGCACGTGGACAAAAGACTGCGCGCGCCTTTGGTGCAACAAATGCTCTCCACCCTGACCTTCTGGCTCAGCCATGATCTGATCGAGGGCAGCGATCGCGAAGGCCCCGAGCTGATACATGATACTGTTCTGCAATTCATGCTGCTTGTCGTGCCTTATATGGGGGAGGCGGGCTTTGAAGCTTTGTCTGGAATGCTGGACCGTCACCGCGAGCTGACGGACGCTTAAGCTACAGCTTGGTCTATTCCGGCAGATCGCTTGTCGGCAGGCCGGTTTCCTCTCGCGTTTTGAAGTGATCTTCGAAGGCGACGATCAGGCAGGCAGCGATAATAATCACTGCACCAAGCCAAGTTTGCCAGCCCGGATACTCCTTGAAGAAGATCGAGCCAAAAAGTCCGCTCCAGATCAGAGCCGTATATTCCAACGGCGCGAGGCGCTGCGCAGGCGCGCGGGCATAGGCGAGGGTCATCAGATACCAGACAGCATATCCAAGACCCCCAAGCAGTAAGAAGACTGGAAGGTCGCTCCAGCTGGGCAGGCCGAACAGACCAAATGTGATCGGCAACAGAGCAATGGCAGGTACGGTATTGGTAAACATGGCAATCGTGGTCGCGTCTTCTTTGGTGGCGCGCATACGCAGCATCACCAGGATTAATGCGTAGAGAAAAGCTGCGACAAAACAGGAGAGTGCGCCAACCAGCCAAAGCTCGCTGGCCTCGCCGTTGTCTGGTCGCCCCGTTATAGCGAGCAAAGCCCCGGCAAAGCCAATCAGCGTGGCGATCAGCGCTGTTGAGGTGACGCGCTCGCCCATCAAGACCCAAGCCACGAATGGCACCATCAGGGCTGCGGTGAAGCCGATTATGGTCGCGACAGCCAAGGGCAGATGCATCAGCGCAAAGAAGAAAGTGAAAGCTCCGCCGACTTGAAGAAGGCCGCGCAGGGTATGAAAGCGGATGGCTTCAAAGCTTGGCATCGGGCGCTTTTGCGCTCTGAAAACAGAGAGTGAGATCAAGGCGCCGAACAAAAACCGCCAGGCTAGCAAGTGGTGCAGGCCTGCTTCCGGCGCGATGCCTTTGACCAGCGCATCAATGCCCGACCCCATCGCAATGGCGATAACGGCAATCAGCAAAGGCGCGGAGAGGAAACGAGCAAGCATCGAAGTGCTTTAGGGTTTTTGTGAGGGATGGCTAGAGTAGTTTTTGTGCCAATACGGGCTGCCCGCGTCTTGGGGAGGGGGAGTTGCTGTTGAGAAGTTTTTCTATTCCCCCGCGCGGTAAACGTCTATCTTGAAAGAATGGCGCTTTCGATCATCATTCCGGCTTTGAATGAGGCTGAGGCTTTGCCGGAAACGTTAGCGAATCTTGCGGGTTTACAGCCGCAGCCTTTGGAGGTGATCGTCTGCGATGCCGGGAGCACGGATAGGACCGTGCAAATTGCCAAAGCGGCAGGCGTCCGCGTTCTGGACAATTTGCCAAAGGGTCGGGCAGGGCAGATGAATGCCGGGGCGCAAGCGGCGCGCGGGGATCAGTTTTGTTTCCTGCACGCTGATACGGTCCTGCCAGAAGATTTTGTGACCCTGACCAGCGATGTTTTGCGTGATGAGAAGACCGCGCTGGCGGGTTTTATCTCTATCATGCGCGGGGAACGGGGCGTACGGCAAGTGACGAGCGCGCATAATTTCTTCAAGACCTGGTACGCGCCGCTATTGTTCAGGCCGCTCTCTTTCTTTCGCGGGTGCCGGCTGTTGTTTGGTGATCAAGTGATGATTTGCCGCCGCGCAGACTTTGAAGCGGTTGGCGGCTTTGATGCGGCCCAGACGATTATGGAGGAGGCAGACCTTTGCCTGCGCATGGTGCGTGCTGGACGGGGGCGTGTTCAGCAGGTGAACCGGAAGGTCTGGTCGTCAGACCGCCGGGTTGCCGAATGGGGCTTCTGGCGCGCCAACTGGACCTATCTGCGCGTTGGCATGATGTGGGGGCTCGGGGTTAAACCTGAGCGGCTGATGAAGCACTATGAGGATGTGCGTTGACGGTGCAGATTCTGATAAATTTCCTTGATTATCTTGGCTGAAAATCAGGCATTTAGTCTTAGCTAAAACTGTGAGAAGTTTTGACACGAGCGGAACCTGAGCCATGCTTTGGAGCACGATGGGCCACATCTTTGTCGCTCAAGGCATATTTCTCTTTATCTATATTATCTGGCCTTTGATTAGGCCATGGATGAAGAAATTAGCAGCCTGGATTCAAAAGAAGTATGGGGAAGACGCCCATGAAGATAGTCGCGACAGCAGCGATAAAACAACTTTCAAAGGCAAATGGCGCGCTTATGAAGAGCAGGCCTATTCTTACCACCAAAAGACGAGAGCTCGCGAGCGGCAAAAATTCTCAGGGGCAAGCAAACCGAAATCGCCGCCAGCTCGGCCTTTAACGCCGCGCGCAAAGTATCTGAAAACACTTGGTCTTTCTGCTGAGGCGAGTAAAAGTGCCATTCGCAGCGCTTACCGCAGTATGGCGAAGAGGTATCACCCCGATAAATATGCTGCGAGCCATCATAGTGATGCGAAACGGGCCGAAGCGAGCGCTAAGATGCGCGCTGTGAACGAGGCCTATGACTGGCTTCAGGAGAACCCGGCTTAGCTCTGCATGTCTTGTGCTGTTATAATTGCCCCAGCAGCAAGTCGGGCTTTTGTCATGCTATGATCACTGAAAACGCACACGGTTTGGTTTGGTGCTTTGTCAGTGCGCAATGTGATTTCTACCTGATAGCCTTTGATCCTGAGCCGATTATTTGCGGCTGTGTTGAAAGCGCCTGTTGAGAGGATCAAGAGGATCAGGGCGAACCCAAAACTTAAGTGATCACCTGTGAGGCCATACCAAGCCGCCGGAATGAACATGAGCAATCCCACAAAGCCTATGGCGTCGTTCAAATCACTGCGCACCATCGCTTCGCCGATGATAGGATGGCCCTGTAAATCGTGCAGCAGATAATCAGCCCCCGGCACGACAATACGTTCCGTCGTTACAACGAGCTTTGATCCTTTTAGGATCACCGTATCATCTTTTCTGAGCCGAGTTCGGAACAGGGCTAGATCTCCTGATTATATTTTCCGACCTCAGGGTGCTTGCCGAGGCGCGGTTTAACCTCTTCGCGGAAGAGGGCGCGCATATCGTCTTCTGAGACCATGCTTTCGACCACGGTGACGAGTTCGGGCTTGTTGGAGCTGGCGCGGACCAGCACCCAGGAGCCATCCGCCAGTGTGACGCGGGCCCCGTTGACGGTGTTGACGTCAACAATCTTGCGGCCAAGGATTTCCTGCCCCAGCATGCCTTCATACTCGGCCACCATTTTGTCGATCACATCATATTTGATCTCATCGGCGCAGTGCGGCGACATGGTGAGGGACGTATAAGCCACGCCGAGATCAGATTTTAGATCAGCCATGCTGCGGCCAGGATTGCGGTCGAGCATTTCGAGGATGGCTTTGGCGGCGATCAGGCCGCAATCATAACCCAATCCGATCGGCGGGCGGAAGAAGAAGTGGCCTGATTTCTCAAACCCGGCCAGCGCATCAAGGTCGGTCGTGCGGCGTTTGATATAACTGTGCCCGGTCTTGTAATAATCGACGGTTGAGCCGTTTTCTTTCAGGACAGGGTCGGTCTTGTAGAGGCCTGTGGACTTCACATCGACGACAAATTTCGCGCCGGGATATTCACGGCTGAGGTCGCGGGCCAGCATCAGGCCGATCTTGTCGGCATAGATTTCTGCGCCTGTATTATCAACAACGCCGCAGCGGTCGCCGTCCCCGTCAAAGCCGAGCGCGATGTCTGCATTATGCTCTTTCACAGCCGCCGCCATGGCGTGCAGCATTTCTTCGTCTTCCGGGTTCGGGTTGTATTTCGGGAACGTGTTGTCGAGGTTGCAATCCATCTCGATCACGTCAACGCCCATAGCGCGCAAGGCATCGGGGGCGAACGCGCCTGCTGTCCCGTTCCCGCAGGCAGCGATGACTTTAAGCGGGCGCTTGATCTGGACGCCCTCTGCCGTGCTTGCAATGTACTTTTCGCGGATACCATCGACGCGGTAATGTCCGCCGCCCGCGCGAGGCTGGAAGTCGCCTGCGAGCACAATGTCTTTCAGGCGGCCCATTTCCTTCGGGCCAAAGGTGAGCGGCTTGTCGGCGCCCATCTTAACACCGGTCCAGCCATTTTCATTATGAGACGCAGTGACCATGGCGCAGCAAGCGGCGTCCAGTTCAAACTGGCTCCAATACACCATTGGAGAAAGGGCAAGGCCAATATCAAGCACCTCGCAGCCGCCCTGGACGAGGCCAAGAATCAGTGCGTTTTTAATCGGCTGGCTGATTGAGCGGAAATCATGCCCAGTGACAACTTTCGGCTCAACCCCAAGTTCGTGGAACAGGGTCGCCATGCCGAGGCCTAAAGCCTGAACGCCAGTTAAGTTGAGTTCGGGCGCTTTTTCGTGTCCTATTCCATTGAACCACCAGCGCGCATCATATTCGCGGAATCCGGTTGGTTTAACCAACGGTAGAATTTCAAATTCGAGCGTGTTTGGAGCAATAGAAGTAAGTGGCTTGGGCAGCATTGTTTTGTCCTGATCCATGTTTCCCCTGATACGAGGCGGTTGAGCAGAACATGTAGCAAATGGCAAGCCAAACAAAATTTAATATTGCCTATCGTATATAGAATACTATTTAAGGTTTGAGCGGTGGGGCGTTCCTTCCGTACATTCAATGGAGTTGAGTATGAAGCTCATGAAATTTATAGCCGCTTGCACAGCGGGCTTGATGATTGCGGGTGCTGCGGCGGCGCAGGACTATTATGTTGGCGGCTCAATTGGTCTGACCCAGCAAAACGATAGCGATAATAGTGGCTCAACGGGAGCCTTCACGACAGGTAATCTTGGTGATGGCACAACCCTGGATGTTGCCGACGGCACGCCCTATGGCTGGAGCACCGAGTTCGATGGCGGAACAAGCTTTGCCGGTGAATTTGGCGCGCGTTATGGCAGTGGTCTGCGCGCCGGGGTCGAACTGGTTTATACTCAAGCCGATGTTGATACCCATACGGGCGTCACGCTGGGCGGCGGCAGCATTGATACTGTGGACGCAGCCGCGATTGCCAGCTCAGCCACACCGCTTGGCGTGACCGTTGCCCAAGTCGTTGCCGATGGACGCGGTGAGATCACCAATACGGCGCTCTTCTTCAACGCCTATTATGATTTCAATCAAGGCAATGCGTTTCAGCCCTATATTGGCGCAGGTCTTGGATATTCCGATGTTTCAGTTGAATATAGCCCATCTGCGATCTCAGTGATTGATGATAGCGAAGGCAAGTTTGCCTATCAGGTTAAAGCTGGCGCGACGTATCAGTTCGCAAACCAGTGGGAAGTCTTTGGTGAGTATGCCTATCGGGCAACCGAGGATCTGGAGCTTGATAACCAACTCTTCCCGGGCACGCTGGACATTGAAAATACCCAGAACACATTCTCTATTGGTGCGCGGTATCGCTTCGGCGGCTAAGCCCGACTGACTTAAAACACTGCAAAAACCCGTTCCAGCAGCTCTGGAGCGGGTTTTTCTTGCGCGCATGTTTTGGCAAGGGCACAACATTCTGAGTGAATTTGAACTGGAGTTAAGCATGGCCCTCAAGCGTTTTATGTCTCTTATCCCCGCCGCACTGGCGCTTGCAGGACTGGCTGCCGCTCAATCCGGAACGGTCCTGAAGGGCGCGAACATTATTGATACGGTTGGAGGCAAGACGGTTAAAGGCCAGGTTGTTGCCGTTGAAGATGGCAAGATTACCTATGTGGGGTCAGAGCGACGCTTGCCGCAGGGCGACTGGACATGGGTTGACCTGACCGGCGCGACTTTGCTGCCCGGTCTGTCGGATAGCCATGTCCACCTCACCTCGCGCGCTGATATGCACGGCTTTCGGCGTCTGGCCATCTCGACGCCGCGCTCTGCGATATTCGGCGTTGTGAACGCTGAAAAGACGCTGATGGCGGGGTTTACGACTGTTCGTAATCTGGGCGCGCCGGGCTTTACCGATATTGATCTGATGAAGTCAATTGATGCCGGTGAAATTCCCGGACCACGCATCATTGGGGCAGGCCAGTCAATCGGGATTACAGGTGGTCATTGCGGGGACGCGACCCGGCTGCCTTATGAAAGGCAGCGTAAAACAGGAGGCCGCGCCGATGGCCCATGGGAAGTGCGCCAGAAGGTTCGCGAGAACAAGAAATACGGCGCCAAAGTCATCAAGTTTTGTGGCACAGGCGGTGTTCTATCGCCCAATACATCCATCAATGCACAGCAATTCTCTTTGGAAGAAATGAAAGCCATTGTTGACGAGGCACGCTTGCTGGACCTGAAAGTTGCGGTTCATGCGCATGGGCCGCGCGGCGTCCAATCTGCGCTCGAAGCCGGGGTCGACTCGGTTGAGCATGCCAGCATGATTACCGATGAGGGTATCGCGCTGGCGATTGAGAATGGGACGTATCTGTCGATGGATATCTATGTTTCTGACTTTATCCTGTCAGAGGGCGCGGCCTCGGGTATCACAGAGGAATCCCTTGCCAAAGAGCGCCAGGTTGGCCGTTTTCAACGTGAGCGCTTCCAAGCCGCTGTGACCGCAGGCGCCAAGATCGCGTTTGGTAGCGATGCAGGGGTCTATCCGCATGGCACGAATGCGCGCCAGTTCGCCAAAATGGTCGAATGGGGGATGAGCCCGATGCAGGCCATTCAGGCCGCGACGATAGGCAATGCGGACCTGTTCGGCGTCGAGGATGAGGTGGGTTCAATCGAGGTTGGTAAAGCCGCTGACATGATCGCCGTTGACGGTAATCCGCTGGCAAATATTCGCGAGTTGGAAAGCGTCGACTTTGTTATGAAAGGTGGCGAGATCTATCTTGATACGCTCAGCAGCAGCTAAGTGAGGACTGAAGCAGGTAGACAGCCTTCTTCGACAAGAACGCTTAAAGCAGGGTCCAAGCCCGGTCGATAACGTTTCCATCGGGCCAGTGCGGTCTTGTAGACAGGTTGCCTGACCTGGGCTGAGCTTGCGGTGGCGACAGGTGCCTTATTTGTATGGAAGTCGACACAAGCTTGCTCAAACGGGAGGTTACAGAAGGCCAGTAAACGGCGCGTTTGAGCGTCTATATCTGTGACGACGTCTTCATAGGCTGCAACAGTAAAACGGTCGGCCGGAAGTGTTTCCGTGTAATGGTCCACAAGCCCCGAGAATTGCGCATAGTAGCGAGCGGTGGTCTCCAAATCATAGGCGTAGTTGTAATAGCTGAATGCAGTGGCGAATAATTGCCGATAATTGCTGAGGACCGTGTCTGCTGGGTGCCTGCGCAAGCAGATAATACGCGCGCCTGGAAAGGCTTTTAGGAGGAGGGGCGCGTAAAGAATGTTCAGGGGCATCTTGTCAGTGAAAATGGACTGCCCAAGCTCAAGGCTGTTTCGAACACGGCTGTCATAAGCCAAACCGATTGAGTGTAGGTCAATGTCTCGGCTTGCCTGTAAGGTGGGCGCATCAAGAACATAGGGGCCGGGCGTTTTCGTTGCTTGTTTTAGCAGCAGTCCGAAATCAGTCAGCTCGCCAGCCGAGACTACCTGACTATGGCTGGAGATAACTCGGTCGACCAGTGTTGTACCTGTTCGCGGCATGCCGACGATAAAGATTGGTCCTGTCTGCTCAGAAGGACTGACCTCAAAGTCATCCGCGAGGCGCATTGCCGTTTCGAATAAGGCTCTATCGAATTCTGGATTATATCTAAGGCTCTGTTTCTTAAGCGCCTTTGCCTTGTGGAGCCAGGTCAGTGCCGCGTCGCTATCGCCTAAGTCTTCATAAGCTTTTGCAATCGCGTGTCCAAGATTGAGACTTGCCACCTCATCTTGGTCGAAACGTGGAAACAGCGCCTCTAGAGCAGCGATCTCATTGTCTTCTTGCGTCTGCTTGGTGATTGTTACGATACCGGCATAAGAGCGCGCATCATCTGGATTGTGCTTGATTGCTTGTCTGTAAGCTGCCCGCGCTTGCTCCATCTGCCCCAGAAATTGTAGGGCCGAGGCGTAATTATAATGATATTCTGGATTATCCGGGACAGCTTCGGTGGCCTTTTCATAGAAGGAAATGGCGGTCTCATGTCGGCCAGCGCGTGAATAGACAACGCCAATCGTATCAAGCGTGTAAGCATTGACAGTCTCCTTCTTGGCTGCGGCTAGGACCGTGTCGAGCGCTTCTTCGCGCCGGTTCAAAGCAATCAGACTTCTTGCCATCTGGGCAAGCGCAGCTGCGTCATCAGGGGTATAGGCTAAGGCGCGCTGAAACAGCTCTACGGCCTTATTGTGATTGTCGTGATCTGCCGTCAGAATACCCAAAAGGTAGTAGGCTTCTGCCGTCTCAGGCGCTTGTTTTAGAATCTCAATACACGCTGCATGAGCTTCCCTGTAAGCTTTATGGGCCAAGTCATTTTTGGCGCGGAGTAGGAGCGTTTTGATAGTCATGGTGGCAGTTTACGCGAGTCCGATCCGTAATGAATATCCCTGCTGCCTAAAAATGAGGCAAAATTACATCAAATTCTAGAAAACTCGCCTAAACTGACACAAAAGCTTTGCTTTGGAGGTCGCGCATTTCAAGGTGGTAAGCGGAGAGACTTCGAAGAGGACCTAGTCATGAGACGTAAAAACCACTTTTTAATTTCTGGAAGCATGATCGCCCTTGCATCTACAGCTATTATGGCAGCGCCGGCGATAGCTCAAGAAGAGGCGAGTGACGAGTTACGCGCCGATACCGTGATCGTCACGGCGACACGCCGGGCTGAAAGCGTTCAGGATATTCCATTAAACATTGCAGCTGTGGGTGAAGCCCAAATCGAAGAGCAAGGTTTTGATGAGCTTGCCGACACGCTCGCATATGTGCCGGGTATTAACGTTGTGGACCGCGGCGGTCGTCAAGGTAATCCAATTATCGTTCGTGGCTTGAATGCTGATCCGCTCGGATCGGGTGATGGTAACAATAATGGCGGCGGAACCGTTGCGACGTATCTCGGTGAAATCCCGGTCTTCGTTGACCTGAAGCTTAATGACCTGCAGCGTGTTGAAGTTCTGCTTGGGCCTCAGGGTACGCTTTATGGCGCTGGTACACTTGGCGGGGCGATCCGCTACATTCCGAACAAGCCCGATTTCGATGGCGACCTGCTCACCGTTCGCTCTGAGATTTCGCAATATTCTGAAGCGAATGATCTGAGCTATGAAGCAGGCGCGACGTTCAACAAAACGTTCTCGGACACATTCGCCATTCGGGGTTCACTCGACTTTGAAAACGATAGTGGCTTCATAGACTATCCGTATGTCGTTCAACAAGTCGGTGTTTCCGAACCTGATCCTGATTTTACGGATCCTGCCGCGCTCGCAGCTAATTTTAGTCCACTTGAAGATGCAAACTCCGAGGAGACTGTATCTGGCCGCATCGCGGCACGCTGGGCTCCAACTGACTGGCTCGATGGTACGCTAACTTACTATTACCAAAACGCAGACATTGGTGGTCGTCAGCTGTCCAGCCGTCGTTCTATCGTCGGTGCTGGAAAGTATGAGTCCGGTCTGCGCGTTGCGGAGCCTAATGAAATTACTAATCAACTTCTTGCTTTGGAAGTTACAGCAGATCTCGGATTTGCTGAACTGACGTCCGCAACAGGTATCAGCAAATTTGAAGATAACGGTCAGCGTGATCAAACAGATCTTTTGATCAGCCTTGAATATAGCTACGAGTCTTTCCCACAATTCACAGCCTTTACGAATGAACAAGGCGAAGAGGAGCGCATCAACCAAGAGATCCGCTTGGTTTCTACGACGGATGGTCCGCTTAGCTGGATTGTTGGCGGGTACTATAACGAATCTGAGACAGCAGGCTTCTCTGCTGAATTCGTTCCGAACTATGTCGCATTTGTTAATCAGCCGGGCTTTGATTTTGGCCTAACAGATCGTCCAGATGCTTTGGAGTATTTTTCTACAAGCAACAATAAGCTGACGGAATCAGCGCTATTTGGTGAGGTTGGTTACGACTTCACTGATAAGCTGACAGTTACTGTTGGTGGCCGGTATTATGAGTATGATTTGGAAGCTGCTTCTTCAGTGGACTTCCCGCTGTTTGAGCCACTCACCTTTACGCCTCAGACTCTGTCTCAAATCAAGAGTAATCCTTTCGATCCTGCTCTAGCGCAATCAGATGATGGCTTCTTGTTTAAATTCAATGCGGCTTATGATTTCACCGACGACGTCCTTGGTTATTTCACCGTATCAGAAGGGTATCGCATCGGTGCGTCTAACGGGATTGGTGAATGTACAGCGTTTGATCCTAACGCGACACAGGGTGCTTGTGCGCTTGCTCCAGGTCAGCAGTTCGGACCGAATCCAGGCGATATAGCTGAGTTTGATGAACGCCAATATGGTCCTGATAAAACCACCAACTATGAGCTTGGCTTTAAGTCTACTTTACTAGACGGTGATCTGACCTTGAATGGCGCAGTTTACTTTATTGATTGGGCTGAGCCACAGGTTGATTCGGCCACAGTAAATGCGGGTTTAACGATCACAATCAATGCCGCAGGTGCAGAGTCTAAAGGCGCGGAATTGTCTGCGGACTGGCAGGCTACGGATAATTTCAGAATTCGAGGTAGCTATAGCCACACAGAAACTGAGTTGACCGAAGGTGTACCATCGCTTGTGCGTACAATCACGCCTCCTGGGTTTGGCACAGCTTTTGAGGACGGTCTTGCCGGAGATCGTCTGCCAGGATCACCAGAAGACCAGCTCTCATTCTTTGCATCTTATGATTATGGCACGTTTTATCAGGGTGATGTGACCCTTAACTTCGGATATTCTTGGCAGGGCGATGTTTTAACGCGAACGGGTGGTCGCGGTAGCAGTGTAACGCTAGATTCGTTTGGTCTGGCGAATGCTTCTGCGGTCTATCAGGCTGATACCTGGAACGCTTCGCTTTTCATCAATAACCTGTTTGATGAGTACGCCGAAACCGGTATCCGTGGTACGGCTCTCTCAAACCAAACGGTTAATGGCGCAAATGTTCGCTCCCATGGTGCCTTCGTCGCGCCACCACGCGCTATTGGTGTTCGTGTCTCATGGGATGTATTTGGCGGCTAAGACTATAAATTCTTGTGTGAAAAATGGAAAGCCGGACCCAAGGGTCCGGCTTTTTCATGGATGCTGTGTCGCTCTAAATCTGCTGCCAATCACTATTGGCTATCCACGTTCTGTAACTTCTCAATCGGTATAAAATCAAAGTCGAAACCGAAGTGGCGCGGGCCAATCAATTCGACGCCTTTTTTGCTACGCCATTGTTCTGGCGCAGGCACACCCACCATTGCGACTTTCTCGCCGACGACATAGCCGCCATAACCAACGCCAAGGGTTGATTCGCCGCTATCTGGATCAAGATTATAGATATAGTCCGGGGAGATAGCATCGAGTTCGCCGTCTATCCAAGCGACAATATTCTCATTTTTCACGTAGACTCGATAGATGCGGCCTTCATATTCACCGACGCCCTGGAACTCAGCTTCCACCCAATTGAACCCGCGCTCGCCACGTTCTTCAGATTTTACAACCACACCTTCAAAAAGTTTGTACCCTTTTGAAACTGATACAAGAGCATCAATCGGGTCTTTCCCAGCCTCGCGTGCTTCACGTACGGTGCGGCCATAAAGCTCTGCCTCAGATAGGTTCCCAGCCAATATGCCGGTATCGAGCTGGTCGCCAGACATTGGCGTCATGGTAATCGTTGCATCACCACCGCTTGCGACAGCAATGGCCCGACTAATGTCCTCGACCCGATACTCATCAATCGCATGCTTGACGATGATCTGGTCTCCCCAAGGCGTGATGATCGCAGTTGGGACAGAAGCAATTCCATTAATCCATGGAATTGACTGTTGAACCTCCGGCACCGCGCGGCCTGTAATTCCTCCATCTAAGGTCGGAATGCCCATGTCAGCACCAAGTAGCAATGCCGTTGCGGTAGCTCCAGCCGCCTCGGAGCGTACCAGAGCTGCAACGTCTTTACCGGTATAGTCGCTGAAAAGTTCGACGACACTTCGTCTTGGGTCTTTAATAGTTTCGAGGCCCTGCTTGGTTGTTCGGTCTATCACATGTTGCCATGGACCACCGCCCCCTATGCCTTGCACTGCAATGACCATACCGTCTTCTGGGATACTGTCAGTTTGTATGGTTTGGAAGACTTTGCCGTCTGCCAAAGCGGTCTTAACCTCCGCAATTGAAGCGCTGGGGTCGCAATTGCGCGTCGATTGTATGCATGACCCGACAAGTATATCGACAAGGTTTTGCTCGCTCAAAGTACGCAGATCAGAATTAGTTTGAGGTGCTGTAGAAGCGCAACCACCAAAAGTTACAAAAGAAAGCGCAAGCGATATGGCTCCCCATTTATTTGAGTATCGCCGTAAAGCCAAAGATCTTATCCTCTTTCGTAAAGTGCTGTGTCAGGTTGTTAAGCTGGCATTGGGATGCGGCGATAGACCAAATCTGCATAGTCGCTGACAAGTGCTTCAGACATCGCGCCTGGCTTGTAATTGAACTGGCCAATCTCTGCGACTGGTGTGATCTCCGCAGCTGATCCGGTGATGAAGCACTCCGAAAAGGTGCCCAGCTCATCTGGCATGATCGCCCGCTCGATCACCTCGATTTGACGGGCCTCAGCCAGCTTGATCGCGGTCTGCCGTGTAATACCATTGAGAAAGCAATCTGGGGTCGGGGTGTGGATCGCTCCATCCCGCATGAAGAAGATATTTGCGCCGGTCGCTTCGGCCACTTGCCCGCGATAGTCCAGCATCAAGGCGTCAGCATAGCCTTCATTCTCTGCGGCATGCTTGGACATGGTGCAGATCATGTAGAGACCAGCCGCTTTGGCGTGGCAGGGCGCAGTTTCGGGGCTAGGGCGCTTCCACTGCGCATGCGTCAAGCGAATGCCTTTCATCTTGTCCGCAAAATAGTCGCCCCAGGCCCAGACAGCGACGGCCAGATGGATCGTATTGGTTTGGGCTGAAACGCCCATCATCTCACTGCCGCGCCAGGCAAAGGCGCGCACATAAGCGTTTTCAAGGCCGGATTTCGCCAGCGCTTCAGTTTTAATGGCTTCCAGCTCATCAACGCTGACAGGCAGCTCAAAGCCCATAATCCTGGCTGAGTTCGCAAGACGCTCAGAATGTCGCCGCGAAGCATAGATGACGCCGCCATAAGCGCGCTCGCCTTCAAACACGCTGGAGGCATAATGCAAGGCGTGGGTCAGCACATGTACTTTCGCTTCGCGCCAAGGGGTGAATTCACCATCCATCCAGATATAACCGTCGCGATCATCGTAGGGCAGGCCTGCCATTTCAATATTCCTGTCTTGCACTTTTACTCGTTTCAGAGGCATTCTCAGATCACTATGGCGAATGTCAACCAGATGCGGGCAAATGCCCCCGGATTCGACCCACGACTCTTTCTACGGGATGAGGAGCTGGATTATGGAATTGCGCTTATGCTGGCAGGGGAGCGAGCATTGTTAAGAGCGGCTGGTGATCTTGCTAACGCGCACATGATGCCGCAGCTGGCGGCGCGGGTTCTGATCGCAATCCGGTTCCAGCCGGGCCAGCTTGTCAGCGATTTGCGCGGTCAACTGTCAACCACGACACCGACTCTGGCGCGCATACTGGGTGAGCTTGATAAGCGCGGCCTGATCGAGAAACGCAAAGCGCCAGGCGATGGCCGGACCCGCAGTCTGCATCTGACGCATGAGGGGTTGCGCATGACCGATCCAGCAACAATTGCCATGCGCGACCGCTTGCGCGCCGCCTATCGTAAAGCCGGGTCCAGCGCCGTGGCAGGCGCGCGGGCGATGCTGGAAGCGCTGGTATGAGGACGACGGTATGACTAGCGAAACCCATCTGTTGATCGTTGATGATGATGACCGTATTCGCGATCTGTTAAAGCAATATCTGGCGCGGCAAGGTCATAGCATTTCGGTGGCAGCGGATGCGGCGGGCGCGCGAAAGCTGTTTCAAACCTTTAGCTTTGATCTTGCGATCCTCGACATCATGATGCCAGGGGAAGATGGACTAAGCCTTTTGAAAGCCTTGCGGGAAGAAGATAATCAGACCCCGGTCCTGTTGCTCACGGCGCGGGGGCAGGCAGCGGACCGGATTGAGGGGCTAAAGCTTGGCGCCGATGACTATCTGCCAAAGCCGTTTGAGCCAGAGGAACTGGCGCTGCGGGTGGCGGCGATCCTGAAACGGACATTCTCTGAGCCGCCGCCGGAAGAGATCGAAATGTCAGGGCTGGTATTTGAGCCGATCAAAGGCCTGTTAACGGGGCCAGAGGGGCATGTCCGGCTGACCGAAGGCGAGCTGCAGCTGCTGACCTTGCTGTCGGCTCAGGCCGGGGAGCCAATGTCGCGCGAGGATCTGGCAGAGCAAGCCTCAAACGGCACCGAGCGCAGCATTGACGTACAAGTCACGCGCCTGCGCAAGAAAATCGAACCTGATCCGAGGAACCCGATTCATATCCAAACGGTGCGAGGGATAGGGTATCGGCTGATGCCGGATTAGAGCGGGGGAGTTCTTGGGGCCTATGGTTCTTTCGATATGACATCCGCTGCTCGTGATAGGCTTGGAACGCCCTAAAACAATCGCTCATAATTCAATTTTCATGCTACGAACTTTAAAGGGCGCGCCAAACTTGTTGCTGCCTTGCATAAGTGTCACGACCCAGTGTACGCGTGACTTGAGTTATTATTGGCTGTGGGTGGACCAGATCGGCATGCAAAGAGTTTTAGCGTTTGGGGTCGTCGCGGTCTTTCTGGCTGGCTGCGTAGCAAGGGTGGACCGCATTGAACCCGTTGCGACGCAATTTGCTGCGGGCTTATGCGAGGTTGGCATTTATCAATCGGCTGACTCTTTCGTGACTATAACACGCCGCGATGAGCGCGTGCGCTACACTTTCAATGATGGCCGAACGGGCAATATTGGCGAAGGTGCCCCAATCGAGTGCGGTGAAGGTTCCATTCAGATCGATCGATCCTCAATTTGGCAAAAACAAGCGATGCTTGTCACCAATACTGAGTTTGAGTCGCTTGGCGTTAGGCTTTCAGGGCAATTGATCGAGCCAGCAGAGGCAGGGCCTAATACACCGCTTGTTGTATTGGCACATGGGTCCGAAGAGCTCGGATGGATCGAAGCCGTAAGCTACCCTTATCAGTTTGTCGGGCGAGGCGTCTCTGTCTTCGTTTATGATAAGCGGGGCACGGGGCGCTCAGATGGGTCTTATTCTCAAAACTTCCCACAGCTTGCAGACGATTTAGTGGCCGCCTCACTTGAGGCAAAGCGCCTTGCGGCAGATCGCTTTGGAAGCTTTGGTCTGTTTGGATTCAGCCAAGGCGGCTGGATCGCGCCGCTTGCCGCCGAAAGAGCCGGCGCAGATTACATTGGCATTGGTTACGGGTTGGTTGTTGATATTCTTGAAGAAGACGCTTCGCAGGTAGAATTAGAGTTACGTGAGGCTGGCTATGGTGATGATGTGATCGAAAAGGCGAAAGAGCTGACGGATGTGACCGCTCGGCTCGCGGTTTCTGGTTATTCCGATGGCCTGGAAGACTTGGACGCCCTTCAGACAAAGTATGGCAACGAGGACTGGTTTCCCTTGGTTCGCGGTGGCTTCAGCGGCGTTCTATTGGGCATGTCTGCCGACGATTTAGGGCAGAATGGTATTCCGATGTTCGACCGACTGAACATTGATTGGTCGATCAAACCTATGGACGTCTTGCGCGATGTGAATGTTCCTCAGCTGTGGGCCCTTGCGCAGAATGACCGGGAAGCCCCTGTTTCTAAAACGCTCGAGCGGTTGCTGGCGCTAAGAGGCGAGGGCAAGGAAATCAAGATCTTCATGTTCCCGGACACCGATCACGGCATGTGGGAATATGAGCAAGGGTCTGATGGAAATCGTAATCGTACGCGTGTTACAGATCGTTACTACGACCTATTGGCAGATTGGGCGGGGGCCTCGATCCAACCTCCATATGCAATGAGTGAAGTCAAATAGTCCACGCGCCACGCCGAAAAGCGTCTTAAAATCGCCTGCCTATTCAACCGGTCAACGAAAGACTCTCGGCTGGTCATTGCTTTTGTGGAATTGGACCTTGAGAGGCCTAAGCCATTGAATTGACATCTAAAGCGCGTACAGCTTTGACAGCTTCAGTGATAAGACGAGGATTGCCATGCTTAAACTTCATCATCTGCGCGTTGGGCGCTCTGTTTTTACGGTTTGGTTGCTGGAGGAGCTTGGCGCCGAGTATGAGATGGAGATCTATGTTCGCAATGAGATGAACCGGGCGCCGCCGGAACTGAAGCAAGCGCATCCGCTGGGCAAATCGCCAGTGATTGAGGATGATGGCTTCGTACTGGCTGAGTCTGGCGCGATTGCGCTTTATCTGTTGGATAAGTTTGATACTGACAATGCGCTCGGCCCACCAGAGGGTGATGCTAAGGCGAAGGCCGAATGGATGCAGTGGCTAATGTATAGCGAGGCGTCAGCTTTTGCGCCGCTGCTGATGAAATTGCTGCTAATGCGCGCCGATCCGAAACCGCCAATCTTTGAGGCGTTTTCCAGCGGCGAGGTGGCTTTGCAGCTCGGCTATCTGGAAGACCGTTTGAGCGGCCGTGACTTTGTTATCGGAGACAAGTTCAGCGCGCCAGATATTGGCACGACCTATATCGCGCAAATGGCCGAGCGCTTGGGTGAAGCGGAGCCGTATCCAAACATCAAAGCCTATCTTGCACGCAATACCGCCCGCCCTGCATGGCTGCGGGCCATGGAAAAGACGGGCGGATAAAGGCTTTGCTTCAGGCCTTAGGTTTTACCGCGGCGCACGCGGGCCCGGCGCCACTGGCGGCGTGAGACTTTTTTCGGTGTCGGGTCGGCGGTGAGGAAGGTATCAACCTCATCGCGGTTTGCGCTGAGCATTGCCTGAATATTAGCATTCTGGGTTGGGAGGATTGCTGTCTGTTGGTCCATTTTTTTGGGCCCTTTCTTGTTTATGGGACAGATATGGGTTTGCCTTTTGATAATTCTAATCTTAAATGATTTTGTTAATCATAGGCTTAAGCTATCATGCGACCCACCCTGAGACAGCTTCAATATATTGTCGCAATTGCTGAGACAGGCCGCTTCCACGAGGCTGCCAAACGCCTGCATGTCAGCCAGCCGAGCCTGTCTGCGCAAGTCGCCGATGTTGAGGCGCAGCTCAGTGTTTCCTTGATCGAACGGGGGCGACGCGGCGCGATGATGACACCGCAGGGCGAAGAATTTGTGAAGCGCGCGCGGATGATCCTGCGTCACGTTGAGGACCTTAAATCCGCGATGGAGGCGGGCGAGTCTCAATTGGCAGGCCGGATCAGGCTGGGCGTTTTGCCCTCGGTGGGGCCTTATCTGTTGCCCTCTGTAGTCAAGACCCTGCACCGGGATAATCCGGGGCTGCGTTTAAATGTGCGTGAGCATCGCACCATCGATCTGCGCTCGGGCCTTGCTGATGGCAGCCTGGACTGCGTGATCTCCGCGATCGAAGACCACCCTGATACGGGCAGCTTTATACTGTTTGAGGAACGGTTATGGGTCTGCGCGGCTTCTGACGATCCGATTGCGGGTGAGGGCCCGATTACGATTTCAGACATACAAGGGCGGGACTTGTTGACGGTTGGGTCCGGACATCGCTTTTCCTTTATTGTGCAGCAATTGGCCGACCGGATGGGCGCGTTTATCAGCTCTGAATATCAAGGCACAAGCCTTGACGCCGTTCGTCAAATGGCTGCCACGGGCGCGGGGATTGCGATTTTGCCCGCGCTCTATGCCCTTTCAGAAGCGCGGCGAGATGATGATCTGGTCCTGCGCCCACTGGATCACCCGCTGGCGCGGCGCAGCGTTTCGCTGATTTGGCGCAATGCTTCGCCGCTTGCGGAGCGCTTTACGCAAATTGGTGAAGTGATGAAAGGCGCGGCAAATGCGCTGCTCATCGGTGATAAAGTCTGAGCGATGCGCTTAACGGGCCTACCCATAGAAATTTCAGCGCGTATAGATTGAGTATGGAACCCCAGCCGCCCTTAAAGCATGGTCCACTGACCGCCACCCTGATTGGTTTATCCCGACATACGCCTTTCGGGCGCGGAGGCATGCGCAAACTAATGGCGAAGGGGGTGAGGGCGCTCAACCCTGGGCGGCCTTTGGATGTTAGCCTTTATGGCGGCCGGGCGCGTCTGCACCACACGGGTAATAATTCCGAGGCCAAAGCCTTGCTCTGCCCCTCGCGTTATGCTCGCGAGGAATACGCGTTCTGCCGCGATCATATGCCAGCTGAAGGCGGGGTCTTCCTGGACATTGGCGGTAATGCGGGTGTGTTTAGCCTGTTTGTTGCCTCGCTGATGCAGAGCGGGACCTTAATCGCCGCTGAGCCGCAACCGGCTATGTTTGAGCGCTTAAAGACCAATTTCGCACTTAATCCTGACCTTGCAGCGCGTTTGAAACTGCATATCCATCAGACTGCGGTTGGGGGCAGTCAGCCCGGCACGCTGACGATCTCAACGCCTGAGAGCGCAGGCCAGGCCTCAGCGCGGCTAGTTGACGGGGTGCCAACGATTGAGGTTCCGGTGATCCCGATGCTTGAGTTGCTTAACCGAAGCGGGGCAGCTGGGCTGGATGTGTTGAAAATTGATGTTGAGGGCTTTGAGGACAGTATCCTGTTCCCGTTTTATGACGATGCGCCAGCGCGGCTATTCCCCAGGGCGATTGTTATGGAAGCTTGTCATGCACATCGCTGGGAACGCGATTGTGAGGCGTTGTTGCTCGGCCACGGGTACAAAATTGTCTATAAGGACCGCACCAACATGATGCTGGTCAGAGGGTAGCGCGGTGAGCGGGTTTCGCCTTCGCGACTATACCCCACGAGGGCTTTACGCCCGTCTGGCAACGCTGGTGGCATTGCCCATCATCGTCATCTTCGCGATCTTTTCGCTCTACTATTATCAAGAGCATATTCGCGATGTGAATGAGAAACTGTCCCAATCTATCGCGCGTGAGATCAGCGTGATTGCTGAGCTTTGCATGGATAATCAGCATACGCTGGCCGATGAAGACGATCTGGAACGGATGCTGGGCATGACGTTTCAGTGCCACATGGAGGAATTCTATGTCTGGCCAGACAGCGCGCGCGAGTCGTTTTCTTATGCGTCCGTGCTGCGTGAGCAATTAGAAACGCATGTGAATATGCCAGTAGAAGTTCAGTCTATCGGTGCGACTGGGATGCTCGATTTCCGGATTGATCTCTATGATACGAAAACCATGCAGGTTGTGATTGATCGCAAGCGTGCACTGGCGGCGAACACGCATTTCACGATTGTCTGGGTTCTCTTAGGGGCGCTGTTCATGCTTGGGCTTGCCTTTGCCTTTCTGCGCAATCAAGTCCGATCGATTTTGCAGCTGACAGAGGCTGCAAAGGCGTTTGGCCGGGGGCGCGACATGCCGGGGTTCAGGCCGTCCGGGGCAACAGAGATACGCGATGCTGCCCGCGCGGTGACGGATATGCGCGCGCGCCTGATGGCCTTTACGGATCAGCGCACAGCGATGCTGGCAGGCGTCAGTCATGATTTGCGCACCCCGCTGACGCGTCTGAAGCTGCAACTCGCCATGATGGAACCGAGCGATGAGATAGATGGCGCGCGCTCTGATCTCGATGATATGGCGAAGATGCTGGACGAGTATCTGGCCTTTGCCAGCGGTGAGGAGGGCGAGCAAGCAGATGCGATCCGGTTAGATCACAGTGCGCGCACGGTTGCTGAGCGGATTGATGGTGCGCGGATTGTTGAAGCGCCTGCGATCACGGTGACGGTGCGCCCCGTTGCACTGGCGCGGACGCTAGCCAATCTGATGAGCAATGGGGTTGGATATGGCGACCAGTGCGAGGTGCGTCTGATCAAAGGGCCGCGCATGGCGGAAATCCTGATCGATGATAATGGACCGGGTATCCCGGCCGATCAGCGCGATGATGCCTTCCGACCCTTTCATCGCCTGGATGAAGCGCGCACGCAAAATGTGCCGGGGACCGGGCTGGGCTTGACGCTGGCGAGAGACTTTGCCCGCGCACATGGTGGAGACATTCGCCTCGAAGACAGCCCAATGGGCGGGTTACGCGTGCGGCTCAGATTGCCTTACTAGGCGGACAGCTCATCCATTAACTCGATAATACGTTTCTCTTTGGTTTCAGAGCGCTTGGCCGTACCAATACGATAGGCATAGCCGCGCTGTTTTCCGGGAGTCAGGGCGGCCCATCGCTCAGCGAAATCCTCATTATCAGTCAGTGCTATTTGTAAAACTTCAGGAATATCAACCGCGTCCTGATCGGCTATTGCGAAGCGCACCGAAACTGAGTCCCCAAAGTGCAGGCCCAAAGATTTCAGAATGCGTTTGTTGATCAGAAGGTACCAGCGTCCATCGCCATAGG
>CAZGVG010000038.1:0-23239 GCA_964528975.1 uncultured Hyphomonas sp. | reverse complement strand
TCACCGAAACCGCAGCCTCTACAGACGTCTCAACACTGTCATTGTTCGCTGTCGGTGGATCGTTGACCGGCGCATTGACCGTAATGCTGACAGTCGCAGTATCTGTTGCGCCATCAGGATCACTGACCTGATAAGTGAAGCTGTCAGTTCCGACAAAGTCTGCGTCCGGCGTATATGTGAAGACCCCATTGCTGTCTTGGATCAGCTCACCATCGCTCACACCCGCTGTAACGCTAACGGTGAGAGCATCGCCATTTGCATCGGTATCGTTTGAAAGCACGTTGATAGTGACATCAGAGTTGGCATCAAGCTGAGCCGCATCATCATTTGCAACCGGCGCAAAGTTTTCAGCTGGTTCACCATCAAAGTCGATGAGAGACAAAATCTGATCAATGCTGAGATCACCCACCTCGATCTTGAGCTGGAAGTCATCGCCGCCAAAGCCTTCGATCAGTTTCAGAATAGCCCCGCCACTATTGGTGCGCAGCTCCAGATCGGCGAGGGTCAGCCCCGTCGCGCTGAGGTCAATCGTATCCTCAAGACCAATACCTGTGATCAGATCGATCTGACCTGTGGTAGAAGATGGGCCATCGAAGACGAATGTATCAACACCATCGGTTGCTTCAAATGTCTCAGTCGAAGGCGTCGCAACGAAGACGCTTGGCGCAACAGCAAGCTCAACGGTCAGAGGTGCCGAGAGTGGTCCCTCATCTCCGTTTGTATCGACCACCGCAACGGCAATCGCGTTGATTCCAAGATTGGCATCATCAAGGGCGGTGCCCTGATTGTCGGTTCGGCTAACGGTCACTGGACCAGTATACTGGCCATTCGCGTCCAGAGTGACATCCATAACGACCGCAAAGGCGTTGGCATTATTGCTCAGGAATTCGGCTGGCGCTTCTGCCCCACCTTCAGCATAGAAAGCTGATTCCTGCACATAAATGCGCGCTGTCGCTCCAGCGTTTTCAACTCCGGCATCAATCGTGACAGGAACGTCTGGATCTTCAACCACTGTTGGAGCTGTGCTGCCATCCCCGAAGGTCAGGCTTGGCGCGGCAAGCATCTGCGTTGTGTCAGCAACGCCTGTCGCTGTTGTCGAAATGCCGCCATCTGCGAGGATCGTACCTGTTGCAGTTGTGCCGTCAGAGTAAGACACCGTAAAGGTCGCCCCGGCCAGCTCCATGCCAGAGACCGCACCGCCGCCAAGCGGGCTGAACGCGCTGTCCGGATCAATGTCGATCGAGAAGGCGAGCAGATCGCCCGCTTCAAAGCTGCCTTCGGCAAAGGTCAGGATCATCTCGGAGAAGCCAGGGTTCTGCCCTGCCCCATAATCAACGTCGACATCCGCATCCGTCAGACCGATTGACGCGCCGCTGAACTCAAAGTCCTTATTGGCTGCATCGCCCGCCGCTGGAAGCGGAGCCCCCGTATTTGGATCGGTTGAGGGATCAAATACGATCTGAGGGATCAAAGTGGTTGAGAGATCAATCGTGAGGCCTGTGATTGTAAGGCCCTCAGTTGACTGGTTCTCAATTTGAATGGCGCCCCCAAAGAAGGTGCTATCAAAGAAGAGATCTGAGTCGCCTTCATTGATGGTGATTTGTGCTCGACCGACTGTTTCGGGGACGAGTTCCACGGTCAATGGAGCAGAGAGCAGGCCCTCATTTCCATCCTCGCCCACCAAGGCCACGGCAATGGCATTGATACCAAGATTATCGCCATCAAGGTCTGTTGCTTCATTGTCTGTGCGTGTGACGGTCACCGGACCAGCATACTGTCCGTTCTCATCCAGCACGACATCCATAGCAACTGAGAAAGCTTGCGCATTATTGCCAACGAAATCCTCTGGAGCATCCGCGCCGCCTTCTGCATAGAAGGCTGATTCCTGAACATAAATGCGGGCTGTCACACCAGCATTCTCTATACCTGCATCAATCAGGATTGGCACATCTGGATCAGTGACGGTTACAGGATCGACAGTTCCATCATCAAGCGTCAGGCTCGGGGCTGCCAGAGTTTCCACTGTGTCAGTGAAGCCTGTTGCACCTGTAGTCTCGTCAGAGTCTGCCAGGATCGCGCCTGTCGATGTTGCGCCATTCTCATAGGTGACTGTGAAAGTCGCCCCGGCAAGTTCCATACCGGATACAGCACCGCCGCCGAGTGGGCTGAACGCACTGTCAGGATCAATGTCGATTGAGAAGGCCAAGAGGTCTTCCGGTGCGAACGTTCCTTCTGCGAAGGTCAGCGTCATAGTTGAGAAGCCTGGGTCCTGCCCATCACCGAACGAGACTGTCACATCTTCTGAGGCTAAGCCAAGTGAGGCAGCCACAGCGAAATCAAAATCCTTATTGGCCGTATCTCCAGCTGGTGGGAGGGCGTTGCCCATACCATCCGTTGCCGGGTCAAATACTGTCGCTGGGATAAGAGTCGTTGAAAGATCAATCGTGACGCTCGCAATATTAAGGCCTTCATCAGATTGGTTCTCGATCTGGATCGATCCGCCAAAGAAGGTGCTGTCGAAGTACAGGTCGGAGGCATCTTCATTGATCGAAATTTCAGTCCGGCCAACGGCCAGTTCGACCGTCAGAGGCACAGACAGAGGCCCTGTCTCGCCTGCCTCGTCCAGCAAGGCGACAGCAATATTGTTGATGCCAAGATTGTCGCCATCAAGGCCGGTGGCTTCATTGTCGGTGCGGGTCACGGTGACCGGGCCGGTATACTGGCCATTCTCATCGAGCACGACATCAACAGCAACCACGAAAGCTTGCGCATTATTGCCGACAAAGGCCTCAGGTGCCTCAGCGCCGCCCTCAGCATAGAAAGCCGTTTCCTGAACGAAGATGCGGGCGGTTGCGCCAGCATTCTCGATCCCGGCATCGATTGAAACCGGAAGCTCTGGATTAGAGACTACCAATGGATCGGTAGTGCCATCCTCCAGCGTCAGGGTTGGCGCGATCAGGGTCTGGCTTGAATCTGCGATACCCGTGGCGCCTGTGGTTTCACCTGCATCGGCAATGATCGTTCCGGTTGCCGTTGTGCCATCAGAATAGGTCACGGTGAACGTGGCGCCAGTCAGTTCGGTCCCGGCAACTGCGCCGCCGCCAAGCGGGCTGAACGCCGTGTCTGGGTCAATATCGATCCCGAATGACAGAAGGTCGCCAGTGGCAAAGTCACCCTCTTCAAAGGTCAGGATCATTTCAGAGAAGCCTGGCATCTGACCTGCGCCATACGCCACGCCGACCTCTTCTTCCAGAAGACCAATACTGTCGGTTCCGAAGTCGAAATCCTTGTTGGCGGTGTCGCCAGCTGGTGGCAATGGCAATCCGGTTTCTGGATCGGTTGAAGGATCAAACACGATGGATGGGATAAGTGTTGTGGAGAGATCAATCGTGACGCTTAGAATGCTAAGGCCTTCTTCAGACTGGTTCTCAATCTGGATCGCATTCTCAAAGAAGGTGCTGTCAAAGAACAGATCAGACGCGCCTTCATTGATATTGATGACTGTGCGGCCCATCGAGTCAATCGGCTCAGCCACTGTGACCAAGGTAGAGCTGGCTTCAACATTCTCCAGCGCTACGCGGTCTTGTACCGCTCCGGCTGCGAGCGTGGCGGAATAGTCACCAAGCTCAAAGCCTGCTTCAGGCACCGGGTAGGTCAGCGTTGCCGACAAACCATCTTCAGCCAGTTCCAATAGCCCACCTACAACTGGCCCTGACGGACCCGTTAGAACCAGTTCGCCATCTTCAAGGCCTGTGACCGGCTCATCGAAGGTTACTGTAACGACGATTGGCGAAAGACTATCCGGCGCATCGAGCGTTACTATCGCTGCTGGCGCAGTCGTATCCGCTTCTGCTGCATAGACAGCGATCGCCTGCACGGTTGCCCGGTCTGCTCCATCAACGCTGGAGATCAGCTCAATATTCAGCGTGCCATCTTCGCCGACATCAACTGGCTCAGGCAGCGCTAGGACAAGTCCTTCATTAATGGCAGCCTCAACAGCCACTGGATCATTCAAATCAACGTTTTCTGTGAGCAGGGCAAAAATGTCGAGATTATCAAAAACGACCTCACCCTCAACGATAACGTCAAAGACGCGGTCGCCAACGGCATCCTGGTAAAGCTCAGCCAGATAAAGATCAACGAAGACACTCTGCGACGTTACTGGCAGATCAAACGTAAAGTCCCCATCGCCAGCGCCATTCAGTTCTGTTTCCCAAATAGTGCCAGTTAGCCCAGGTTGTAACCCGTTACTGTTAGCTTGATCTCCATCTGTATATTGCTCTGTGCCCGCAAATGGCGCCGTATTTGTCGGCGCTGCGACGAACTCAATCCCATCCTGTGTCAGGGTCGGACCACCAGCATTGAAGGCTGCTAATAGCTCACCGCGGAAGAGTGGCACGAAGTCCGCAACCTCAACTATAGCCGAGGTGGAGGCTGCATTTTCAAGCGACGCACCGTCTTGAACGGCACCTGCCACGATCGCTGCACTATAATCACCGGCCTCAAAACCATCAACCGGTACTGTATATGTAACCGTGGCTGACAGGCCATCTTCGGCCAGCACGAGTACGCCATCAGCCAGCGGCCCAGAGGGCCCTGTCAGAACGACTTCACTCGCTTCAAGACCTGTGACTTCTTCATCAAAGGCAATACTCACAACAATATCTGTTGTTGTGTCGACCGTATCTAATGTGACAGTTGCTGTCGGCGGAGTTAGGTCAGGAATGATCGGATTGGCCTCATAGACCGCAATCGCCTGAACCGTGGCGCGATCTACGCCACCTTCATCACTTGAGATGAATTCAACATTGAGTGTACCGCCTGCCCCAACCGCAATCGGATCGGGAAGAGACACGACAACACCTTGATCAAGTGCTGCTTCGACGGCATCTGGGTCATTCGTATCAACACCTGCAAGTTGCAAAGCCGTGATATCGACATCTTCTAGAACAAGCTCTCCTTCAACATAGATGTCAAAAACCCGCGCACCTGTTCCGGCTTGGAAAAGCTCTGCGAGATAAAGATCGACATAGACGCTTTGCGAAGCAACCGGCAGATCGAACGTAAAGTCGCCATCTGGCGCACCGTTCAGCTCTGTCTCAAAGACCGTATTATCAAGCCCTGGCTGAGGGCCGTTAGGGCCGCCGCCTTCGGAGAATTGCTGCGTCCCTGCAAATGGCGCGACATTCGATGGTGCCGCGACAAAATCGATACCATCCTGCGTCAGGTTTGGACCACCTGCATTCAAGGCTGCGAGTAAGTCGCCGCGCTCAAACTCAGTTGTGGCCTCAATAACAAAATCCAGCTCTAGGCGTGATGTGTCAAAGTTCTGGTTCAGCCAGAACGTATAGGTCCCAGGCCCAAGAGGCCCTTCAAACCCAGACCCTGCGACCCCTCCTGGACCGCCGAGAAGAGGTAGGATATTGTCTTCAATCTGACCTTCACCCAGCAAAGCGCCCCCAATCAAGTTGGAGTCAATTGGCTCTGGGTTACTCAATGGATCAACATTGATATTGTCTTGATCAGAAAGCGCCAGGAAAGCCAGGTTGTTCGGCAAAGCACCACCAACCTCATAATCATTCAGGATAATCTCTGAAAGCTGGTGGTTCTCAGGAACGATAATCGTGAAGTAGTCGCGATCGGTACCTGTAGAGCCTTCATCGTCATTGTTGCTATCTGCGGCTGAGAGCGAGACAATATTAGACCCTGCAACCAAGGCTGTAAGGTCTGTTGGCGCATCACCAGTATCGGCAAGATCGCCATTTACATTCTCATTGTAAATCTCTTCGCCTGTGAGACCCAGCGCTAGCGTGGCGGCAGCAGTGCTAGTCCCCACATTGCTATTGGCTTGCGCGTCCTCAACAGCATTAGCCGCCAGCGTTGCACTGTAATCGCCATTGGCAAACCCAGCGACCGGCGCTGAAAATGTTGCCGTTCCAGACAAACCATCCGCAGCGATTGAGACTGCGCTGGCTTCCAGACTGAGCCCATTCGGACCAGTCAACGTAACCTCAGACGTCTCCAAGCCTGAAACTGACTCGTCGAATGTAAGATCAGCAACAACATCGCCAAGATCATCTGTAGGTAGGGTAAGGCCAATCGTTGCCACTGGAGGGATTGAATCTGGCGTAAGAACCTCACGAATGACAATACCGCTAACTTTTGCATTATCCACAGAGGCATCGAATGTAATGGTCAGTATGCCATCATCCCCAGGTGTGAAGGTCTGCGCTGGGGTCAGGATGAACGGCGCATTGATGTCCCCGCCATTCTCAGCCAGAATATCCAGATCATCAAAGATGAGTGTATCTTCGACTGAAACATCAAATATACGAGATCCTGTCGTTGTGGCGAAGACTTCCGCGAAGTAGATTTCGACAACATACTCGCCCTCCGGCAGCTCAGCTTGGAAGGTCATCTCCACCCCTGCGCCTTTGCCGCCAAAGACTTCAGTCTCGTAAATGGTGTTATCAAAGATCGGTTGCGCACCCGGACCGCTTGCCTGATCCCCAAAATTCGATCCACCCGTAAAGAATGAACTTCCAGCTGGCGCGCCTAGAAACGTAATGCCATCCTGTTCGATCGTCCCACCATTCCCGGCATTGATCGCCAGAACGACATCCCCGACAAGTATGTCATCATTGGTGATAGTCACATTGGTTGTGTCACTCGCGCCAACAGTGGCATTGCCAGACACACTCGTAATCGCGAAGGTGAAAGCTTCATCACTTTCAGGCATATCGTCGCCCGTAATATCGATAGAGACCTGAGTATCGACTGAGCCGCTGGCAATGACTGTTTGTCCAGTATACACGCCGTCCACCAGCGTTGCACCAGCAATGGTGAAATCTTCTCCTGCTGTCGCCGTACCTGAGGTGACCTGATAGGTGACCGTTACGAACTCATCGTCCGGAACAACGATATCTGTCGCAAGCGAAATTTGAACTGTGCCGACATCTTCTGCAACGGTTTGATCTGAGCCAAGCACTTCGACCACAGGAAGTTGTACAAGCGATTCAATCTGCGCGATTTCGATGGCGAACGGATTTGGATTCTCTACCTGATGCAGGAATTCAATATCCAACGCACCATCTTCAACTTCGACAGTGGTCGTGACCGTGCCGCCAGTATTGTTCCCGAATAGAGCGACCGGATCCAAGTCTTCAAACTCACCCGGTATAGCCCCTTCGACTTGGACGTCAAAGATACGTGCTCCAACCGCCGATGCACCGCCAAAACCATTGCCCAGGAAGAGTGTAATTTCATAGGTTCCATCTTCCAGATCAGGGAAGATATAAGTCAAATTACCTGCCGTGCCGCCTGGATCGAACCGACCTACATCAAAGATCGCATCAGGCGTGGTTGCAGGCACAGTATCCCCTGGTGAGACACTGTTATTGTCAACACTTGTTGTACTTCCGGCATTCTCAAGAACCCGGAAGATACTTGGGCTACCATTCGTGTCGGACTCCCAGTCAGGTCCTGTGTCGATCGACTCGACCTCAGCGCCGCCAATGTTAATGCGATGCAGAACCGTCCGGTCTGTACTACCATCTGCAGTAATCGACAGATCAGCGAAAGTCGCTGAGAAGGCGTCTTCTTCTGGCGCATCCCCATTGGTTGACCAAAGACCCAGAGCGAGTCCTGTAGGGCTACCCTGAACAGTGAAATCCCCATTGACCGAGTCGAGCAGGTTTGTACCTGTAATCGAGATCGGGGCTCCAGAAACGGTATTGGTGCCGCCAGCTGCCAGTTCATATGTGATGACGGGTGTGATCGTCTCATCCAGTATATCGACCTGCATCTGAATGGTGATCGCGCTTTGCTGAGGCAATTGGTTTGTGAAGAGATCGGGTGCGTCGATGAAGTAGGATGTCACGGACGTATCATCATTCTCAAGTTCGACGATAAAGCCTGCACCATTTGTCGAAGAATGCGTGGCCGCGACTTTAATGAAGTTGCTTTGATCACCCGTTCCGAGGAAACCACCAATTTCCTGATTGGCGTTTAAGGTAAAGCCACCCCCGCTTGTATCTGTTGGACCACTTGGACCTGTCGTGCCTGGGTTTTGAACAGTCCACTCCACAACAAAAGTCTCAACATTGTCGCGAATACCGACACCTGTCTGGAATAGGAATTCACCAGTATTTGCGGCGCCAGAAGCTGTACCATTAGATACAAATTCGAGAACGTTCGTACCTCCACCTGCAGCGGTGCCAAACTTCACATTTCCAAGCTGTGTCGTTTGACCGGGACGCGTGGATTCCGACAGAAAGAATTGCTCATAATCAGTCTCGCCATTCACAGCGACGCCGGTCAGACCTGTCGCATAGCCACCCGGCCCTACCAGATTTTCGTCAGAGTCATCATCGAAATCAAAGAAAAGTGTCTCGCCGACATCAGCAACAATAGAGAGACCGTTCGCGGCATCTCGCCCAAAACTATCAACGATATTGCTGAGAAAATCATCATCGAAGTCAGTGTCAGCAGGCAGAATAATATCACTCGGTCCAAATACTAGAATACTATCGCTACCAAGTGCTGACACGAAAATTGTGCCTTGAGGTCCTACAGTTACATCAAGCGCGAGTGAAAAGCCGGACGCAATCGTTATGACACCATCAGCGTCAACAAGCTCATCATCGCTGCCGGGTGCACCATTTTCGAAGATGCCGTCTTCACCGGGATTATAGATTGGGGCGAGATCTGTTCCGGCCTCATTCAGCCGAATGTAGAGCAAGTCACCTGAAAATGATGCTGCAAGCAATCCGCCTGTCAAAGCGCCATCGAAGGCATCTGAGGTATATTCAACAATCCCGTTCGTGGAACTTTGGAATGTCTCAATCGCATTACTCTCAGCGCTGTTGCGCTCGATGCGAATACCGCTTTCTAGAAGACGCGCCGCAATCCCGTCTTCGTCAAGGTTATCAAGCGCGGCAAAGCGAGACGGATCGATCAGGAAGCCTGGCTGAATATCAACTCCCACCGGGACAAGCGCAGACAGATCCGAAACCGTATTAACATCAAGAGACGTATCAGGGTTTCCATCATCATCATAAACGACAAACTCTAGATTCTGATTGGAGCGCGTCGGGTTCGGATGCCCATAATATCCGCCCTCTTCAATCAAGAATAGCGGTTCAGGGTCGCCTGTGCCGCCATTGTTTGGCAGGTCTGAGGCTTCTCCATCAACAACAATCGGATCGCCGCCGAGGCTGCCATTACTGCCATTATCGATTGTATAGAGCTGACCGCTTTCAGTCAGGACAACATCATACGCATTGCGGAAACCATCCGCATAGATCCGCAGGGGCGCATCGGCTGGAAGGATTGCCTGGTTTAGACCATCATTACCGCCAAATGGACCGTTAACGTCCATGCCATTAAAATTTTCCATAAAGCCAAGCTCAGCAGCCTGCTCATCACTCAGCGTATTGCCTAGCTCACTCTGGTCGAGGCCAAGCTCGTCGATAATCTCCTGATCAATGAATTCAGGTGCATTCTCGCGGTTAGGGTCATCGAGCGTCGGCAAATCATAAACATATTTGCGAGGGGTATCATTCTTGCCCGCATCCGCATCCGTAAGAACCGGCAGAAGATCCATCGCCGAAAGGTCGATCTCTAACAAGGTACCTGAAAGCGTGTATTCAGATGTATAAGAGAAGAAGGCACTTGGGGCACCATTATTCGTATTTCCGCCCACCATCATGTACAACATGTTGGTATCTTCATTTAGCGCCATGCCATTATTAGCATGGTTTTCCTCAGACCGTGGCAGCCCGCGGATCAGATCAACAACTTCCCACTCATCCGTTGTCGAATTATACGAGACACGCGAAAGCACACCAGAATTTGTGTCGAGGTTTTTCTCGCCGCCCGAGGCAATTTGGGCATCGCTGGAGGTAATATAGAGGACAGGCTCATCGGCGGTACCCGCCACCAAGATTCCGGTTACTTGTCGATTGTTGAAAGCCGAAGGCGGATTAAAATCACTGGGCACCAAAGTGCCATCATCGAAGTGATTGGCAATGCCCTGAACGACACCAAGACCATTGGAAAGCGTGAGAACCTCATGATCGACGGCCACATACTGACCATCCTGGATCGTAATCGTGTAGGCGTTAATCGTGCCATTCTGCTCCGAGACGTATAAGCGGCCATCAGGGCCGATTTGTATGGATGTCGGATTACTGATGGTGTTATCCCCATCAAAAATTCCCTTGATCTCACCGATATTGTTAAATCCGATTTCCATAGCTTGTGTCCTCCTGAACGGTGTGTTCCCCAAATCGAAAATCGCGCAGCATTCAGCCGCACGTCTTATTCTGTAAGGCGTCACTGGATAGCGCCGACCTCTCGGTTCGCCGCGCATATTGAGGTCAAATTTCCGGATAAGCCTTCAGCTGAAGGTGTCTTTTCGTGCGAGATTGTCCCGTAAGAAAGTTGTTATCCGTCCCCTAAATTGCCTGCAGCAAACTATACACCCAATGTCACAAAAGGCGCCTTTTTGGCGGCATCTCATTTGTTAACAACACGTAAACATTAGCCGTGTGTCATGTCCTTGCAATAGGATTCCCCTGATAGTTGTTAAATATTTTTGGAGCAATCGTGGCAGGCAAAATCGAGGTGTCTACAGTATTCGATGCGTGCTTCTAATACGTTTCCAATTAATACTTGAAAACAAACTCGCGCAGGGCGCGATGTATCTGGCGCGTTTACAATCTGTGGGTTCTGGACTCTGTAGCGCTAAACCGCTTCAAAGATATCCAGAATTGCAAATAGCTTGGACGAGTAAGCTCATATCGCTCTAAACGCGCATGAGTGTCACGATTTTTGCATCAAGTAGATTATGCTCAAACAGCATCTGGAGAACTTTGGGTTTAACGAGCCCACCAGATTATCATCGTTACAGGAATGGGGACGACATGAACTGGGCGGATAGTATTGTAACCGACACGCGCAAAGGCCTTGTTCCGATTGCGCTTATGTCTGGTATGCTCAACCTTCTCTTGCTGACATCCCCGCTTTATATGCTGCAAGTCTATGACCGCGTCCTACTCTCAGGTCAGCTTGCCACCCTTTTCTGGGTCTCGATGATCGCGCTTGTCGCTTATATTGGGCTTGGACTGTTCGATGCCTTGCGAAGCCGCTCACTGGTTCAACTTGGGGCATGGGTCAGCCAGCGCGCAGCGGTCAACGTCATGAATGCATCATTGCAGGACACTGTAAGAGGCGGCGATAAATCCGGGCGGCATCTAAGAGACTTGCAACAAATCCAAGGCTTTGTCGGAAGCAATGCCATCACGCCATTTTTCGATGTGCCCTTCGCGCCTTTCTTCATCCTGATGACCTTTATCCTGCACCCCTACATTGGTTTGCTTACGGTTCTGGGCGGGGCCATCCTGTTCATAATCGCGCTGTGGACAGATAGACGCGCGCGCCACGCCGCTGAAATGGTTCGCGGTTCCGATCTGGAAGCGATGAAAGTCGCCGACACGTTCCTGCAAGGTGCGGATTATATTGAAAGCGCCGGGATGCGCGGACTTGCCGTCGATCGCTACCAGAAAGCGGCTCAAGTCTATCAGACGCGCCATAAGTCTGTTCAGTCAACGCTGGCGAATGCCACTGGGCTGTCCAAGGGGCTCCGCATGATCCTGCAATCTGCGTCGCTTGGCATTGGCGCGCTGCTAGTTTTGCGTGGAGAGATGACCGCAGGTGGAATGATCGCAGGGTCAATTCTGATGTCTCGGTCCCTCGCGCCGGTTGAGCAGTCCATGAATGCCTGGCGCAGTTACCAATCTGCGCGTGACGCTTTTGCGTCTCTAAAGGCACTGGCCAATGGGACCAAGGCAGATACAGAACGCCTGCGCCTGCCAGACGCCACTGGAGAGGTCAGCTCACACCGCTTAGCTTACGCCCATCCAGGTAGCCGTGAACTTCTATTCGGAGACGTGACGTTTCAGGCTGAGCCAGGCACCTTGCTTGGACTGGTTGGCGCGTCAGGTTCGGGTAAAACAACCCTCTGCCGTATCCTGACGGGCGTCGAAAGCCCGGCTCGTGGACGCGTCGCGATTGATGGCGCCGACATTCATCAATGGGACCGCGAGCAATTTGGCGAAACAGTTGGCTACCTTCCACAATTGCCGATTTTCTATGACGGAACGATCGCCCAAAACATCGGACACTTTTCTGAAAGCGCCTCTGATGATGACATCATCGCGGCGGCTCAGTCGGTTGGCGCGCACGATCTTATCCTGCAACTGCCAGAAGGCTATGCGACACAGGTAGGACCGCATGGCAATCGCCTGTCTGGCGGACAAACACAATTGATCGGTTTGGCGCGCGCCAATTATAAATCTCCGCGTGTTCTTATCCTGGATGAGCCAACTGCGCATCTGGATGAAACGGGCCGAAAGCACTTCGGCACTTTCCTGCGGACGTCTCTAGAAGCCGGGCAAACCGTCATCATCGCAACGCATGATCCCGGCGTAATCCGCCATTGCGACCGCATACTTCTGCTACAGGGGCAAACCGCTGTGATGCAGGAGCGCAAGGAAAAGTCGACGACAAAAGCAACGGGCACCACCGCAATCTCGCCAAACAATCCAGCCGCTAATCTGACCGTGGTCAAAAGCGATGAAAGAGATCAATAGAGATGGCTGAAGCCCCCCAAACTCTTGGCGCGGTTACGCCGCAAGCATCAAACCCGGCCTCTGACCGACCTGATTTTGGCAATACAACGCGGATCGCCACCTATGGCGCCCTGCTCTTGTTTGCGACACTCATCGGGTTTGCAGCGATTGCCCCTATTTCAGGCGGCGCTCTGGCGATCGGCACCGTCAATCCAGACGGCTCAAGGCGCGTCGTACAGCACTATGAAGGCGGCATCATCGCTGAAATCCTCGTGCGTGACGGGGATATTGTCGCGCAAGGCGATTCACTGATCGTCCTGGACAGCACACAAGCGCTGGCGGAACGCAATATCTCTCGCGCCCGGCTTCAAACCCTGCTGATCATGGAAGCGCGCCTGCAATCTGATATGGCAGGCAAACGCACCATGGACCTCAGCCATATTGATTTCAGTGTGGATGAACGCCTCAATGATGTCGCCAGAAGCGAAACAGAGCTACTTAAAAAGTCCTACGATCTCTCGGTCGCAAAACGTGAGCTTTTAACCGAGCGCGAGCTGCAATATCGATCTGAAATCGAAGGTCGGTATGCCGCCATTGCGAGCCTTAGATCACAGCGTAACTTGCTCAATGAAGAGATCGAAGCCGCGCGCACTCTGGTTGAGAAGAAGCTCTATGCCGCGCCGCGTCTGTTAGCTCTGCAACGCGAGGAAGCCTCGCTAAGCGGGCAAATTTCCACCAATGAATCCGATGTCACGCGACTGGAAGGTCAGATTGCAGAAGTCGCTGTCCAGCGCTCTGAAATGGTCGCCTCGCGCCGGTCAGACATCGCTCAGCAAATTGCCGATATTCGCGGTGAAACTGTGCAGACTGAGGAAGTTTTCACCACCAATCAGGATACGCTGAAGCGCACGACCGTCACCGCGCCAATCGATGGCACAGTCGTCTCGCTGCGCTATAAAACGCTAGGCGGTGTCGTCAGGCCGGGTGAGCCGATTGTGGATATCGTCCCGCTTGCAGACGAACTTATCATCGAAGCGCAGGTCAGCCCAACCGACGTGGACATCGTCTCACCCGGACAAACAGCCCGTGTGACCTTCTCAACGCTGCAGCGCAACCTTCCGCAAATTGAAGGCGTCGTGCAGACCATCTCAGCTGACGCGCTGGTTGATGAGCGCACCGGCATGACCTATTTCAAAGCCGATGTGATCGTCCCAAGGGAAACACTTGAAGCGCTCGGGATTGCTGACAAGCTCTCGCCCGGCATCCCGGCTGAGATCATGATTGTCACAGAGTCCCGGACAATCCTGAGCTATCTGGTCCAACCTCTCCGCGACTCGATGCGCCGTGCTTTCAAAGAAGCCAATTAGAGCTGTATTAGACCCGCTCGACCCGCGCGAGGCCGTGAGCCTTCATCCGCTCTGTGAGTCCAGCATTATAATTCACAATGTGTGACACCGCTTCGTGTGAAAAGGTTGCGCCAGTATACCAGGTCCGGCGTTCACCCTGCATATCTTCAAGCCGCGTCAGCAAGCCATTTCGGATCGCATCTGGATCATAGCGCGCAAAATATTTCCACATTTTCTGCAAGATCATGTTATTGAATGTCCCGCCGCGTCGCTCAACGCTGAGGCGCAGGAGTTCTACAAGTTCAGGGCCTGTATATTCGCCGGAAAGCTGCCCTGCGAGATAGAGATGCCCCCCAAAGTCAGGCTCATGCCCTTCATAGCGCGCCGAGAGCATTTGACCGAGCTCTGCGCCCGGAATAACCGCCTCTTTATAAGCCTCAACATGGACATCGGTGAAATAGTTTTCAGCCGCAAACAGAGTTGTCGTATAGCCATTCCAGGTTACGACATCACTTAGGTGCGCTTCATTCTCTGTTGGAGCGGTGAGCTTGGAAAAATCATCAACAGGGATGGCGCAAATCAGGTAATCAAACGAGTGCGTTTCACCATCATGCGTAGTGAGCTCGACATGCGTATCAAGCCGCTCAACTTGTGTGACTTTGGCACTGGTGCGAACATCAAGATCAGCTGCGACGCGACGCCAGAACTCCGCCCACCCCTCTTTAGGAAGCTTCAATTGCTTCAACAATCCAGACCAGATCAGTTCCATGTCATTCCAGCGCAAAGCCTGAACCGTTGGCGTCCAATCAACAAAGCCGTAAGCGATATTGGTCGTCGACCGATGCATGAAGTGCTCAATCTTACCAAGATTGTGTTCTTTCAGCCATTCAACCACGGGTTTTGCAGCATCTTCGAGCGCCCATTTCGGCGGGTTCTTCTGGCGTAAAGCCTTTTCGAGTTTTGCCTTTTTCGAGCGATAACGCATCACTTGCACGGGCAAGATTGGGCCATATCCGGATTTGATATAGTCCATAAAATCGGCTTCACCGAAACGCTGCTCACCTAACCCGCCCATCGGCATCTTGAACTCACGCATCCACTTATTGGTGATGCGGTGAGAAAAGGTTGCGTAACAGGTCCCCATTTCAACAACAGTTTCGCCCTGAAACAAAGTAAAGGATTTTCCGCCAACCTGTGGCAGAGCTTCAAAAACTGTACTGTCCCCAATACCGTTTTCTTTCAGCAACCGCGCCAGGCTCAGGCCGGCAGGGCCACCGCCAATAATCCCAAACTTCGGACGCGCCGAAAGCTTCCGAGTTGTGTCATCAGTACTTTTTTTTAGCATAACACGCCTCAACTATGCTTTTATATTCAACTATATCGATCACAACTGTATTTATGCTCTAATTGTTAACTGCATTTGGCATTCTCATGACAAGCTCTTCGCTAAATATTAAGTGAAGTATGTGATAGCGTTTATATGTCTGTGCGCAAGGACCCCTCTGAATCTCTACTGTCATTGATCAATCGGTTTCCCGAACCGGCTGATGGACTGATGGCAGATGTCTATAAGTCACAGCACGTCCTGATCATAAAGCAGCAAGTCACTATGGGCTTCACAGCGCTGTTTTCAGCGAGCCTTGTCTGCGTCGCTTTGATCGGGATGTATCCGCTGCTGACCATCGCATTATGGGCGCTACCGATTTACGCCACCAGCGCCCTTCAAATTTGGAGCGGCCTACGCTTTTCGAATAAACCTGAACCCGACCGGGTAAAGGGTTCATATCTGCGTAAAGGCGAGCTCATCTCAATAATCGCAGGTTTTAGTTGGGCCTCTACCTCAATCTACTTTGCTGGCTCAACAAACGCGCCGCATACGCTTTTCATCTATGTTATTCAGGCGGGTATGGCCGCAGGTGTCGTAAGCCTGATGACGCCGCTCCCGCGTCACACGGCCCGGTTTGTCATTCCCTGCCTTATCCCAAGCAGCTTGGCGTTTCTATCGGGCGGTGAGTTCACCCTGCCAATATCCGCAATGTCCGTCGTCTTTGCGATTATGCTCGTGAATAGTAGCATTCACAGCTATAAACAGATGAAAAAGACCATCGGCAAAACCTATGAGGCGACCCTTTCGCGCAACTTCCTGGTGGATGCGATTGAATCTACTACAGACGCCTTTGCCTTTTATGATTTATCTGGAAACCTGGCGCTCCATAATGAGCAGCACACACTCATTACAGGCGGCGCAACAACGCTAAACGCCGTTGGTGGCAATGAAGATAAGACAGAGACCATCCGGCTTAATGACCGTTGGGTCATTCGCTCCCGCCGCCGCACTCGCCAGGGCGGTGTTGTCGTCATCCATACAGATATTACCGATCTAAAACAGCGTGAACGCGAATTGGAAGTCGCCCAACGTGAAGCAGTAGAAGCCGACGCCGCAAAGAGTCGCTTCATCTCGACCATGAGTAACGAACTTCTCACCCCACTTCAGATCATCGTTGGCAGCTCCCGCCTGATGGCAAGCGATTCAAAGATCAAACTCAGCTTGGACCGGGTGACCGAATACGCTGACATTATCAATGATAGCAGCCGCCATCTCTCCAACCTGATTGATAACATTATCGACTACTCAAATGTCGGGCTCAATCCACTTGTTGCCAATGCTGCAGAGTTTGATCTGGCAGATTTGATTGGTCAGGCCACCAAAGCGGCCTTGGATATTGAAGGCATTTCCGATGCCAGCAACATTCAAGTCAAAGTATCGCCAAAGGTAAAATCTCTGCATGCTGACAAAGCTATTTGCAGACGCGTGATCACCAACCTCGTCCATAATGCCCTAAAGTATGGCTGCGAAAACAACCGTATTCAAATTCGCGCAGACTTGGACACGTCAGGACGTCCTTTCATCTCATGCCGTGACTTTGGCAATGGCCTGTCGGAACAGGACGTTGAGAGAGTGTTTGATGCCTTCTACCAGGTTGATGCAAGTCGGGATGGCACAGGTGTTGGCCTAACATTGTCACGTCACCTGGCGCGTTTTCAGGGCGGTGATGTCATGCTGAAAAGCCGTCAGGATGTCGGCACAACAGCCGTTTTCATCCTTGCCGCAACAGCCCGCAATAAAAGCTTGAGCGACGCGCCAACCGAAGAACAAACTCTACAGAAGATCGCTTAAGGTCAGCGGACGCTTACACTAGAGCTGGCAAGCGCGCCTTGCAGCCCCACTGCCGCTGCCAGATCGACCTATCTCGTTTGCGTTCAAGTCTACTCTGGTTCGATCAATACCCGCATTCCGAAGACAGACGGCGACGCATTCGTCAGGGTGAGGTCAATGGGTTTGGATCTGGTTTGGCTGTCGCTTAAATTTTGCGGCGAAACACGGGCTGTAAGCTCGCCCATTGGTAAGCCATCCGCATAGAAGTATCCGTCAAACTCACTTACGGCTCTGCCGACGATCACGCCTGCAGGATTGACGAACTCGACCTCGACACCGGAGATCGCAGTTTCAAGCCCGTCCCGCTTCAGCAGCAACAGGCCTTCTGCATCGCCTGTCGACTGAACAGGAGTTGAAATTGTGATCATTTGCCCTGCGCGCACGGCCAACCGACGCCCCAGCACAAGCGGCTTGAGGTAGGGGTCTTCAAGGCTCGTCACTTGCAGCTCAAGATCGATCTCTTGCCCGGATGGCAACTGCCCAAGCACTACATAGCCATCTGGCCCTGTTGTTTCCGGTCGCAGCGTATTGGCGGCAATGAACTGAACACCCTCAATTGGCGGCTCGCCGGGATCGGGGACCCCATTTGAGTTCAGGTCGTGAAAGACGTATTGGCGAACCGAGCCAGAGCGCGTCAGGCCAGGTGACGCCATCGAAGGCGCGCGGCGATGCTGGTCTTTGAATAGCGCCAGCGAAAGTCGCAGCCCGGTATTCCACTGGCCTGCATCATTATGGCTGGCCGTTGCGGACAAGGTGAATTTTCGAAAGCGTTTTGACCAGCTCGCCGCAAGGCCCGACCCGCCACTCTTGAAATCATGCGTCAGGCTCGCCTGTGCCACTTGCCCATTCTTAAAACTGCGCTGCGCCGCCAGCATCAGCGAACGCGGCTGGAACCCTCGCTTCAGATCATATGTCAGCGCGCTCCGCACGCGCAGCCTCCGGATCGACCGAGCTGTCAGAACTTCCCCCGAAAGCGCCGTTGGCCCGGTTTCACCGATCCGGGAGGCACGAAGTGTATTTGTCCAGCGATATGACTTGAGGGCACCAGAAACACGGGCCGAGGCCCCAAGCGTTGTAAAGCCCCCGTCCCGCTGCCTCCAGCGCATCTGTGTCTGAAGCGGCAGGCTTGTCCCTCTGAAACTCACATATGTATCAAGTCTGACGCTCGCCTCCCGCTGCAAGCGGTCCGCTCCAAAACCAGAAACATCGGTTTGGACGGTGCCAAAGTTCACAACCCGGCCAGATAGGCTAGAGCGCTCGCCCACACGGCGCAAAAATCCAGCTTGCACAGCCAGATCGGGCGACCCATCAGTTGCGAGGCTCAGATTAGAATAAGTGCGGTCGGCCGCATAGAATAAGCTGGAGGAGACCGCATTCAGACCGTCTTCTGACAGGCTTTTCTGGGCATCCAATCCGATACTAACCCGGTCACTCAGGCCATGATTAATGCGAAGCAGAGCTTGCAGCCCGGTTGGCGCCGCAAAATCAGGATCATCGGTCATTTCCCCTCTCGGGCCCGGCCTTAGAACATCACCGCTTAAGGCGCGCGATGTATCAAGGATAGCAAGTGACACTTGCGTTTCGTTTTCTGCGTTCAGGTCTGCACCAATCATGTAATTGATCGGACGCGTTTCGACCTGCCCGTACGGCCCAAACAAGCGCACCTCAAAGCGGTTAAAGCCCGACCGCAGTAAAACGTCCCGAAAGACGTATTCCCCATTGGCGTCGGGCTCTGTCAGGAAGGCAATTAACTGCCCCGCCTCATAAAGCTCGGCTTCCCAACCGACTTGTAAGGGCCCACGTATATCGGTGCGATCAAACTGATTGGCCTCAAGACCGGACGTATTGCCAAGTACAAGCCCCGCCCCGTTCTGACCCTTGCTGATCAAAACCCCGCCAGGTGCCGTCACATCACCCAGCGCTATTTGACCGAGTTGAAAGCGCGCTTTTTCATCCTTCAGATCAAAGCTACGCGCCAGGGTCAGCCGAAAACCATCTATGCTGCGGGCTTCGCTTCCAACTGTGCGCAGCCGCGCCGATGTTTTCAGAAAATCGCCAGCTATTTCAAGCGAGAGCTTTGGATCGCGCAACCCCGCATCACCAATCTCGGTATCCAGGCTGACATCCAGAACCGGAAGGCTAATCCAGCGATACGGATTTTCCAGAAGCGGATAATCCGGGCGCTGCCTGCCGACACCGCTTTTTTCCATCTCGCGCCGTGCCGCCTCACGCTCGAGCCGCGCCTCAAGCGGTAAGATATCAACCGGATCAACTGTGACGGTCAGACTGCGCGGATCATAAGCGGCCTCAAACTGTAGCATCTGCTCAATTGATGTCAGGCTCGCGCACCACCCATCCGGGGATTGCCAGAAGCTGTCACTGGGCAGCGAAAGAGGCTGGCCTCTGACCTTTGCGCCGTTCGCTTCAAAGTCGATCGTCAGCGTTTGATCGGGCGCTGCAAACCATCCGCTTGCCCTGCTCTCAATAAGTTCAATCGGAAATTCGAGCGCTTCGAATACACCCTGCAATGGTAAGCAAAGGTCACCTTCCATCTCATAGGCTGGAAGCGAGGCCGCCAGCGTATGATGCCTCAGCTTAAGACTGATAATGGTCAGATCATCCCGGCCCGCTTCGTCATACAGACTTGTCTCGATCGCATCATCACCGCTCCCAAATATCGCAGCAAAAGGGTCGTCGTTTTGGGCGAAGGCTGTGTCGCATAGATACAGTTGGAGTGTGGCAAGCAAAAAGAGCCGCAGCATTAGACTGACTTTCAGGAAGCGCTATTCCAAGCGCTGAGGATTATGGCAGGCGTGTTGTGAAATCAGCAATCACGCCGGGGGCATCCGGATTGGATGAGATATACTCAATGCGGATCTGTTGCCCCTTCAGCCTGTCACGCACAGCATCCGGCAAAGGCAAGACCAGGTCACGTTCAGTATTCGGCGTATAGATCGCAATGCCGCGTGCAAAGAAAACAGGCTCAGGCTGGTCCGGCGTATAGACTTTAACATCGCCATAGGTCGAGCGCGATCCAGTACGGTTCAAGCGGGCAACCAACAAGGTTTCATCCTCTACACTAGAAGGCCGCAATTCCAGCGCCTGAATATCGACATCCGCGTCAAGTTCGCCAACTCTCAGAATAACCGGAATGGTAATCGAGCGGATAGCGATAAGCTGGATCGACAAATCCTCGCCGTCTTCATTCGTCGCGCTCTGCAACGTCCGGCCTGCACTCAAAGGCGCACCTTGCAAGCGCAAGTGTGACCGATATTCCCCCGGCTCCATTCCGGCCTGAAAGCGGGCTGAAACACGCACAATCTGGCGTTCCCCAGGTTTCAGGATGATCCGGCGCGGCGAAAACCTCACCATCTCTCTTGCGAACAACTCGCCTTCTTGCGCTGTCTCAACCGCCTCCATTGCACCGTCGAGCAGCATACGGCGATTTTCAACGCTGATCCGAAACGCTGTCTCTTCATTCCCCTTATTGACCACTACAAGTTCGGTTGATCGTTCACCCGGATCAAGCGTTACGCGGGTTGGTGCAATAAGGATCTCTGCACGTACCGGCAGTGCCATAAGCAGGCTTGAGACGGCAAGAAGTACTGGGAGAAGCAAACGAGACAACATGATGGACGTCCTTTTCAGACTCTATTGGTAGTTAACGCTGACGGTAAACGTGCCGGAATAGTAACCCGGCGGCTGATTGGCTTTGACATGCAGGGTCGCGCCGACATTGAAACGGTTGATCCCGCTTGAACGTAAGAGCTGCCAGCCTCTCCAGGACGTGTCATTACCGCTTCCCGCGCCGACAAAAGTATCGACAGTCATCGTGTTGCCGGACCCGTCCGTAATCGTAATCGATCCTGGGTCTGTAATGTCCACAATCTGACCGGGGGAGCCAATGGTTTTGAACCGCGCGCGTGTGCCGTTCTGCAGGCAGACAAGATTGGTGCCGCAAATAGAATTATTGTTTGAGCCGCGTTTAACTTGAACCGTTCCGGCCTCTGTCAGGTTTGGAGCGATGACGCCGAAATACAGATCTTGAACTGTGGTCAGGGTCAGGCCGTTAATAACGATCGCGCCAGCATTCCCGATAAAGTCCGGGTCAGCGCCGCCGCCACCAATATCGCCAAGGTCTTGGGCAAGGGCTGGGCTTGAAAAAGCAACAAGGGCAAGTGTTGAAATCGCGTAGAATTGTTTTGCTAGTGGCATTGTATCAATCCTTCAACTTTAAGGAGAACACCCGGCAGCCAGAGCCGCCGGGAGCTCGGTTCGTGACTATTGATATTCAACAGTGACAGCGAATGTGCCGTTATACTCACCAGACGCCTGGTTCGCAGCAACGGTCAGCGTACCGCCAACAGAGAATGTATCTGTGCCTGAAGTCAGCGTGCCAGTGGCTTTTGAGCCTGTGAAGTTGTTCACGGTCATGCTCTGTCCAGCTCCATTGTCAATATCGACGCTGGACGGCAGTGAAACTGTGTAAGACTTGTCAGCCTCACCTGTCACTGTGAAAGCAGCAGCTGTGTGATCGGCTGTGATACAGGTCAGGTTGCTACCGCAGGTCTTGTTACCAGCAGAGTTCACCAGAACCGTGTCGCTCGCACTGGTGCTTGGCGCGATTGTACCGAAGTACAAAGGAGCAGTATTAGAGACCTGGATTGGCGCAATAATATCTGCACCAGCGTTAGAGTTAGCATCCGCAGCGAAAGCAGGTGATGCGATTGCAACAGCAGCAGAAGCCGCAGCGAGGAGTTTAAGGTGTTTCATTTCTATCTCTCATTCTGATCGTTTTTTTTTGTTCCGGAGCCACCATCAGTCCCGCAACACAACCAGAAATAGCACGAACTTATTTATTCCCAGTAAGGGGAATAGATAAAATTTCTTCTTTAGGTTGAATTTTGTAGTTCTGCTCTTCCCGCCACGACACCCTTGGAACTTGAGGCACATCGCGTTACCTTAAGCGCAAGCGTCAGGAGGCCTGTTATGTTCCTCAACTTTTTCAACGAGCTGCGCGCCGCTAAAGTGCCGGTGACCCTTAAGGAATACCTCGCTTTGATGGAGGCGATGGACAAAGGTGTGATCGACCGTGAGGTTGAAGACTTCTATTATCTGGCACGCGCTGCTCTGGTGAAAGACGAACGCAACATCGACAAGTTCGACAAAGTGTTTGGGCATGTGTTCAAGGGCCTCGATAGTTTCGCCGATGCGGTCGACGTTCAGGAAATCCCTGAAGAGTGGTTGCGCAAGATGACCGAGAAGTTCCTCACCGAAGAGGAGCGGGCTGAGATTGAAGCGCTGGGCGGCTTTGAGAAATTGATGGAGACGCTGAAGCAGCGCCTCGAAGAACAAAAGAAGCGCCATGAAGGCGGCAATAAGTGGATCGGCACAGGCGGCACTTCGCCCTTCGGCGCTGATGGCTATAACCCGGAAGGCGTCCGCATCGGTCAGGAGAAATCCCGCCATCGCCGCGCCACCAAAGTTTGGGACAAGCGCGAGTTCAAGAATTACGATGATAGCGTTGAGCTAGGCACCCGCAATATCAAGGTCGCGCTGAAGCGCCTGCGCAAGTGGGCCCGCAACGGCGCCGCAGATGAGCTTGATCTGGACGCGACGATCAAGAACACTGCCCGCCAAGGTTATCTCGACATTGAGATGCGGCCGGAGCGTCGTAATACAGTATCGGTTCTCCTTCTGATGGATGTCGGCGGCTCAATGGACCCGCATGTCAAAGTGATGGAAGAGCTGTTCTCTGCAGCTCGCGCTGAGATCAAGAACCTTGAATATTATTACTTCCACAACTGCCCCTATGAAGGCCTTTGGAAAGACAATCGCCGCCGCCGCGCGGATGTCATCCCGACCTGGGACGTGCTGCATAAATATCCGAGCGAATATAAAGTCATTGTCGTTGGGGACGCGACGATGAGCCCGTATGAGATCACCTATTCCGGCGGCTCGGTTGAGCATTGGAATGAAGAAGCCGGCGGGGTTTGGATCCAGCGCTTCGTCCAGCAATATCCAAATCTTGCCTGGCTCAACCC
>CAZGVG010000037.1:0-23252 GCA_964528975.1 uncultured Hyphomonas sp. | reverse complement strand
TTTAACGACGTGCTTGCCCATTACGGCGAGCCTGCTCGATAAACTCATCGCAAAGGCCGAGATTACCAGGTCCTACAACAATCCGTGTTGGATCCTTCCGGCTGGCGTCTGTATCCTTATCAGCTGCGTCGAAAGCCTCTTCACACGCAATCAGAGCACGTTGGAAGCGGAAGAATTCTGCGTCCTGCTGATAGGCCTCAGCGTAGATCTCATTACGCTTAGCATCACCGGCACCGCGAATCTGCTCTGATTCCCGGCGTGCTTCGGCCAGCAAAACCGTCCGCTCGCGTTCAGCTTCAGCGCGAACCAACTTCGCTCGCTCGTCACCTTCAGCGCGAATTTGTTCAGCTTCCTGGTTACGAGTAGCGGCCATCCGGTCAAACACGCGCTGCGACACGTCTGCTGGAAGGTCAACGCGCTTAATGCGGACATCAATGATATTGATACCACGTCCGGCAATTGAGTCCCCAAGGTTCTCACGGATTGTGTCCATCAATTCGGAGCGCTGCCCAGAGATGATCTCTTCCGGCAATTGTTGGCCAAGCGCGTTACGGATCGCAGTGTCAGTAAAGCGTTTTAGCTGATTCTCAGCTTCGCGCTGCGTCCCGAGACGTTGATAGAATGCCAGCGGATCAGAGATTTGCCAGCGCACAAAAGCGTCAACGATCAACTGCTCCTGGTTCGAGGCGAAGATTTCGATCTCATCCACGTCCAGACCAAGGTTGCGGCGGTCATAAGTCACAACAGACTGAACGAACGGGATCTTGAACTTCAAGCCCGCCTCATCAGTGCCAGGCGCGTTATAAACCGCATCAGCCCGACCAACTTGCAGAACAAGCGACTGCTGGCGTTGATCCACAATGAAGAAGGAGTTCAGAAGGGCAACAATCGCCCCAATAAGGACGACAATTCCAAGTATACCAAACGGTTTCATGTCTAGTTTCCTCCGCTTGTACGGTTGACGCGGTCCAGCGGAAGATACGGCACTGCGCCGGAATTGCTATCGAGGATCAATTTGTCGGTTCGATTGAGCACCCGCTCCATCGTCTCAAGATACATACGCTCGCGCGTCACCTGAGGCGCTTTACGGTACTCTGTTAGAATAGCCACAAAACGGTCAGCTTGACCGGTTGCGTCAGCAATCACCTGATCGCGGTAAGCTTGCGCATCCTGAAGGATACGCTGCGCCTCACCACGGGCACGCGGAACAATATCGTTCGCATAACGATTGGCGACCTGAACGGCGCGCTCGGCATCTTGGCCCGCATTGATTACGTCAATAAAGGCTTCACGAACTGGCCCGGGATTACGAGCATCCTGAATCTCAACGTTCTCTACGTTCACGCCCGCGCCATAGTCGGTCAGCAGAATTTGAAGTTGATCCTTCACTGTATCAGCAATCTCACCACGGCCTGTTGTGATGACAGCGTCCAGTGACGATTTGCCGACCACTTCACGCATAACGCTTTCTGCAGCTGCTTTGACCAAAGGCGTGCCTTGATCGACATTCAGGATAAAGTTCTCTGGGCTTTCACCATCATAATACCAAAAGACGCGGAACTGAACATCAACGATGTTCTCATCGCCCGTCAGCATCAGGCTCTCGCCTTGATTAATCCCGACTTGAGTTTCTTGTTGACGCTCAGACGGCAGAATTTCATGCGTCTCAATCGGTGCAGGCAAATGAAAGTGCAAACCCGGTTTGAAATTCTTCTTATACTCGCCGAAGTGGAAGACAGCGGCGCGTTCGCCTTCGTCTACGACAACGATACCCGTTGCTGCCCAAGCCATCAAAGCCACTGCGCCGAGGAGCAAGAAGCCGCCCGGCCCCATGCTTGGCCCTTTACCGCCGCGACCGCGTCCACCTCCGCCACCGCGCCGTGAAAACCGTTCCTGCATCTTGCGCATCTGGTCTTCCAGGTCTGGCCCGCGATTACCGCCGCCATTGCCGCCGGGGCGCCCCCAGGGCGAGTTGCCGTTGCCATTGCCGTCGCCGCCAGAGCCACCACTGCCCCATGGGCCGCCATTTGCCTTGGGCGGCTCATTGCCGTTTCCGCTATTATCGTTCCAGGGCATCGCCCCTCCTTATCGGTCACACCAGTTGTCTGGCTTTTTCGTAGCTTGCGCTCTATTTGCGACTTAACAGCCTCATCATCAAGGACATAGCCCATGTTTTGGGATAAGAAAGCCCGCAAACCCTTATCCGATGCGACAATCCGGAGCGCTTTTGGCGATCCGGACTGGCTCTTAGGGGTCCGAATAACCGATGGCGGACGTATTACGCTGATTCTTGAGGCTGATCCGGATGACATGGAACGGGCCGAAACGCGTCGTATAGAGGCTGAGGCGCGCGCCCTTTCGATAGACGGCGTAACCGAAGTGAGCGCTGTGCTAACCTCGGAGCGCGCGCCCGGCTCTGATCCTGCACCGCAGCCAGTTCCAGACGGCCAACGCCGCATTCGTAAAGGCGCGCGCCTGTCAGACGAAGCGCTAACGCAAGGCAATCCAGAACAAGCCGCTCAGATCGCAGCAATCCCCGGCATTTCACGTATTCTCGTTGTCGCCAGCGCCAAAGGCGGGGTCGGCAAGTCGACCGTCTCGGTCAATCTTGCCACCGCCTTTGCGAAACAAGGTCTGCGCGTGGGCCTACTCGACGCTGATATTTACGGGCCGTCCATCCCAACCATGCTTGGCGTGGCTGATGCTAGCCCGGATACTAACCCAGCTGGCAAACTGATCCCGGTTAAGGCCCATGGCATAGAAACGCTTTCCATTGGCTATCTCACTGATCCGGACGCCCCGATGATTTGGCGCGGCCCGATTGTGCAATCCGCGATCACGCAGATGCTGAACGATGCGGCTTGGGGACAGCCAGACAACCCGATTGATTTGCTGATCATCGACACTCCACCCGGGACAGGCGAAGCGCAGCTCACTCTGGCTCAGAAAGTTCCGGTAACAGCCGCGCTTATCGTCACAACGCCGCAAGAGGTTGCTCTTGCTGATGTCAGGCGCGGCGCAGCCATGTTCGCCAAGACCCACGTTCCTGTGATTGGGATCGTCGAAACGATGAGTTGGTTTGAAGATCCGGCAGGCCACCGCCACTATCTTATGGGCGAAGGCGGCGGAGAGAGGATGGCCAAAGCTCTTGGCCTGCCGCTCCTCGCGCAAATCCCAATGATCCAGGCCATCCGCGAAGGCGGCGACATAGGTGAGCCTGCGGCCCTTGGCGACACATCGGCAGCAGATCTCTTCACACGCACAGCCCGGGAAGTCGCGCTCAGCCTCGACGCGCTCCAAACAAAGCCCGCGCCGAGGATCATTTTCGAGGACTGATTAGCCCGCTTCGCGCTTCGCCTCATCGTCGAGACCGTATTCACGAACCTTGCGGTACAGTGTCGAACGACCAATGCCGAGACGGCGGCTAACTTCGCTCATATGCCCAGCATAGTACTCGATTGCATAAGCAATCAGGTCGCGCTCAACATCTGACAGGCTGCGTACTTCACCGGCCTCCATCACCGGAACCGGGCTTGCGGCAGGCGCACTGCCTGCAACTGGAACCTGGACGGTGTCATTGGCAGGCGCCGCAAGCACTGGAACCTCTGGAAGGCTGGCGATTTCAGGCATCACACCACTAATCTGCGGGAAGTCATGCGGCTGCAGCGTTTCACCTTCGCAGAGAACAACCGCGCGGAAGACTGAGTTTTCGAGCTGACGCACGTTACCCGGCCAATCAAAGGCGCAGAGTACTCTTAAAGTCTGCTCGGATGCATTCTGAATGCGTGTGCCTTCAGAGGCATTGAAGCGACCAATAAAGTGATCGACCAGTGCTGGAATATCCTCAACCCGCTCGCGCAAAGCTGGCATCTCAACGGGGAAGACGTTCAAGCGATAATATAGGTCCTCACGGAAGGCGCCTTCTTTAACGCGGGTGGCAAGATCACGGTTGGTCGCCGAAATGATGCGCACATCCACCTTAACTGGACGGCGCGCCCCGACAGGATCAACCTCGCCCTCTTGTAGCGCGCGGAGCAGTTTGACCTGCATATCAAGCGGCAATTCGCCAACTTCATCCAGGAAAAGTGTGCCGCCGTCAGCCTCAACAAACTTACCCGCCGAGCGAGCAACCGCGCCGGTAAAAGCGCCCTTTTCGTGGCCAAACAAGATGCTCTCAACCAGATTTTCGGGGATCGCGCCGCAGTTAACAGAGATAAATGGCTTACCCGAGCGATCGGAAGCACCTTGAATGCAGCGCGCGATAACCTCTTTACCAACACCGCTTTCACCAAGGATCAGCACTGGAATATCAGACGCCGCAGCGCGCTGTCCAAGGCGCATGACCTGCCGCATGACGGGTGCGCTCGCAATCATGTCTTCAAAGCCCATGCCGCCTTCGGCTTTACGGGTCAGACGTTTCACTTCACCCGTCAAAGACGAAAGCTTTAGTGCATTACGGATCGAAACAACAACGCGTTCGGGATTGGCAGGCTTAACGATAAAATCGACCGCTCCAGCGCGCATGGCCGAAACAATTGTATCAATTCCGCTGGTGGCAGTCAGCATAACTACCGGTACATCCGGGCGACGCTCGGCTAGCATTTCCAGCGTTTCCATGCCCGAAAGGCCCGGCATGGTCAGATCCAATAAAACCACGTCTGCGCCTGCATTGCTGTCGGTCGCGATCGCAACGCCTGTCTCACCATCTGGCGCGGTCCGGCAAGCAAAGCCAGCCTTCTCAACCGCAGCCGTTAGGAGGCGGCGCTGTGTTGGATCGTCATCAATCACCAGAACGGTCTTAGCCATGCTCTCATCACCTTATGTCAGTCCACACACGAATGGCGTGGTTCATTTCGTTACGCCCCGATATGACACAGAGAGGTGAGGTTATGGTTCAGCCGAACGATTGAATTTGATGGAAGTTTTGCACTGTGTTATGCGCGGCGCCCCGGAGAGGAGGCAGCATGACGGAAACGAAATCAAAAAAAGAAATCCTGATCTTTGTTTGCATCGTGATGTTTCTAGATGCCCTCGGCTTTGGACTGATTATTCCAATCATGCCCGCCTTGATCGGTGAACTCTCGATAATTTCAAATAGCGAAGCTGCCACGATTGCGGGCTACCTTCTGTTCACGTTCGCAGGCATGCAGTTCATTTTCGCCCCCCTCCTTGGCGGGCTAAGTGATCGGTTTGGGCGAAGGCCGATTCTGCTCTTGGCCCTGTTCGGTTTTGCGATTGACTATTTTGTCATGGCTGCGGCCCCGACCCTGCTTTGGCTATTTATAGCGCGGATGATTTCAGGCCTGTGCGGCGCGACCTTCGCTGCAGCCAACGCTGCGATCGTCGACATTTCAAGCAAAGAGGACCGCGCCAAGGTCTTTGGTTTGACAGGCGCGGCGGTCGGTCTCGGGTTTGTCTTCGGGCCATTCATTGGCGGGGCGCTGGGAGAGATTGGCACACGCCTGCCCTTCATCGCGGCAGGCATACTGACCATTGGCGCGCTAATTTACGGCCTGATCTTCTTCCCAGAGACGCTTCAACCAGAAAATCGCCGGGCTTTCTCCTGGAAAAGAGCCAATCCGGTGGGCAGCTTGCTGGCTGTATCGCGCTTTCCCATTGTCCTGATCATTCTGATGGCAGTGTTCTGCATTCAGCTCGCCAACCAGTCCTATTCAAGCATCTGGTCCTTCTATGTCATCGAGATCACAGGCTGGAGCGAGCTTTGGATCGGCATCTCTGTTGGCTTTTACGGTGTCTTGATGGCCATTGTACAAGGCGGGCTTGTCGGGCCAGTGACCAAAGCGGTTGGTGAGGTCAAAGCGGTCTATTTCTCGGTCATCGTTGGCGTGTTCTCATTCCTTGTGCTCGCTTTTGCAACGACGGGTTGGCATATTTATCTCGGCATTTCGATTGGTGCGCTAAGTGGATTTGCCTTCCCGGCTATGCAAGCGATGATGACCAATCGCACCCCTGAAGACTCCCAAGGTGAGCTACAAGGCGCGGTTATGAGCCTGTACAGTATTGCGGCCATCATCTCGCCGCTGGTCATGGCAAAAATCTTTACCGCGTGGACGGATGAGACCGGGCCTTATCTCGCAGGCGCGCCATTCATCCTGGCCACAGGTCTGATCGTCGTCAGCTTTCTGGTCTTCTCATATGGGGTTCGCCGCATTGCAAAGAGTGCAGCGATTTCAGCGCCCAATCCGCCGCCCGCTTAAGCAGCTTCCGCAATATCCTTGAAGACAGCGCTGCGCCAACCCGAACGGTCGAATGGCGCCCAATCGCCTTCTGACTGAGCCAAGCGGTCTGCAATTGCGAGCATAACCAGAGGATTGACGCCAAGCCCCATATGGCTGGCCGGAACAATGATATTCTCGACATCAGGATGATCATCCTGGCGAGGCTGAACCGAGCCACGCCAAGCGACAACACCGTCCGTCTTGGTCAAGATAGAGGTGGTTGGCACAGGCGGCGCAGTTTCAAGATTGGCATAGCGCCCTTCCGCTTCAGGTCCTGTTTCCTTGCCATTGATCACTTCAAACAGCTTGCTCGGCGCAGAATACTTCCGATTATTCGAAATCGGGCTGCCAAGTGAGATCACCATACGCACCTTTTCAGGGTGTAATTTTGCCAGTTCACGAGCGAAAACACCGCCCAGAGACCAGCCAACGATTGACATCTTACGGCCTGTTTCCTCAAAAATACGCTCAACCAAGTCTGACATTTCGCGTTCGCGGGTCTCGTTAAACTTCACGTTCCGGCCCAAATTCCAGCCAAAAGACTGATAGCCGAGATCATCAAACAGACGTCTCATTGGCCGCGTGGATGTATCGCCAGCCATAAAACCAGGCAGAACCAAAACGGGGTGTCCGTCGCCTTTTGGTAGATTTTTCAATGGTTTACGCAAAAGCCCAAAGGCTCCTAGCTCAAAAATGGCCCGGCCTTCAGTCAAAGTCCAGAACAAGGATGGCGGGCGCGCCAAAGCCGCAACAACTGTCATATCTAACCTCCCGTTTGCCGTGTTTACACGGTCATTTACGCAACCATGGTCTGTATTGACCTGACTGGCAAGGGAGGAGCTGGATCAGCCAGCCTTAGCTTTTGCGGGCTTGGCAGCTGTCTTTGCTGGGGCTTTCCGCTTAGAGGCCGCGGTCTTAGCTGTCGTTTTCGAAGCTGCCGCACGCGGTTTGCGCTTGGCTGCGGGCTTTGGCTTAGGAGCCACCTTCGGTTTTGGTGGACTGAGATCAAGCCCAGCCGCCTCGACCATATCCTCAAAGCTTTCGCGTATACATTGTGAGTAAAACTCAGGATCGGTCATCACCGCCCTATCCGCAGTAAAGCTGATCGTCGCTTCTTTGACATAGCTCTGCACAACATGGCCCAGCCCAACCCCGTCCATCAGGCAGAGCATGCCTTGCATGGAGATCAGTTTCGCCCCGCAAGAATAGATCGGCACTGGCGGTCCGGGCACATTGGTCACAATCGTATTGATGACAGGCGCCATGTTCAGGTTGGCAATGCCCAGCCGCGTATAGGCCTGCGCGCCAAGCGCCATAAACAGCGCCGGGGAGACCTTGCTCGCCTCAGTCATCTGACGTGCGCCAATCGCATTAGTCATCTCCTTGGACCGGCTGGTCTGCTCAAACACATAGGCCATGCGCTCGGCTGGATCAGAGATATGCGTGCCCAGCGGCGCAATCATCGCACTCACCTGATTGCCCATCGTATTCTTTTCACCTTCAGCGCGCACCGAGATCGGGGCCATCGCCGTCATCGTGGTCTTGGGCAACTCATTATGATGCTTGAGATATTTGTTCAGGCCGCCGCCAATAATGCTCAACATGACATCATTGACCTTCGCGCCCGGCACCAATGCTCTCAGCGCCTTGATATCGGACAGTTCAAAGACCTGGCCTTCATATACGCGGTGCGGGCTGACTTTGGTATTGAAACGAGTCTTTGGCGCGCGGATCGCTGCGGTCAGTCCAAAGTCCCCTTTGATCATCCCTTTCGCGGCGCGGTACACACCCGGCACAGCTTGCGCAGCGACACCCACTTGGCGCAGCGGATTAAGCCAGGCGCGAACATAGCCCTTGGCGAACATGCGAACTTTGTTTGGGTACTTTTCTGGTTTCCAGGTGTCAGGCTCATTCGGCGGCGCGACAGAAGGCGTCAGCGTATGCAGCGCATTCATCATGTCGATACCGGACATGCCATCAATCGCCGAATGGTGCACCTTAGTGACAATCGCATAAGCCCCTTTCGGAACGCCGGGCACATTATCGAGGCCCTCTACCACGGTGAACTCCCATGGCGGGCGATTCAGATCGAGGGGCCGGGCAAAAATCCGCGCGGCTTGAATACAAAGCTGGCGCCAATCACCGGGTTTCGGCAAAGCCAGATGGCGGACATGATACTCAAGATCAAAGTTCGCATCCTCAACCCAGTAAGGGTAATCGACATTGAACGGCACTTTGACCAGCTTTTGCCGCATCGTTTTGGAGAGGCGCATCCGCTCTTCATAGAATTTCAGAATATCCTTGAACCGGACAAACCCGCCAGGGGCCGTTGAGGGATCATAGATCAGAACCGAGCCGATATGCATCGGTGAGTTCGGGGTCTCCAGCGCCACAAAGGACGCGTCCATGCCTTGTAATTGTTCCATCAATTCCTCCCGGTCCAGCCTGCCCGGTACTCTGTGATGGTCCTTAATACAGACTGGATAAGAAAACTATGACGGTTTCGGTGCAATTTGACCAGTCAAGTTCGCGCAATTGGCGAATGAAAAAATGACACGGCTGAATATACGTTCTGTTGAAAGTCGCCTTCCTGTCGAGGGTCTGGCACATGCGTGGCGTGCGTCTGGCGGGTGACTGGCATAAGGATGGCGTGGCGTGTAAACTCGCTCTCACCCATTCTGTGATCATCGAAAACACGGAAATGAAGGAACGCGATTATGCCAATTAAACCTGATGCAAAGAAGATTAAACGCTGGCGCGAAGAACGCCATTGGTCGCAAGAGCACGTCGCAGAGATGGCAGGTATCGGCCTGCGCACCCTGCAACGTATAGAGAATGGTGACACCGCTTCGCGCGAATCTGTCATGGCTCTGGCGGCGGCGTTTAATGTCGATATAGGCGCGCTTGTGGATGATCCGATCAAGCAACAAGCCTTAGAAGCCAAAGAAAAAGCGACCAAAGGCCTTGCAGCATTGAAGCTGTCTTTCATGATCCATCTTGCAAGCTATCTTTTAGGCATGGTTGTGTTTGCTGCGATCAGCCTCAGTGACGGCTCTCCCGGCTATGCGATGCTTGCACCAACACTTTGGTGGACCGTGGGTTTGGCAGGGCATGGTCTGGCCGTCGCAATCGTGGAAATCGTTACGCGGTTTGAAAACGCCGCGGAATGAATAAGAAAAGGCCTGCGACGCATGTCACAGGCCTCTTCAAGCTGTCTGGATACAGCCTCAATGCGAAGGGCGTTAGCCCGGCATTACGACGCTATCGATGAGATGAACAACACCGTTAGAGGCATCAACATCCGTTGCCGTAATTGCCGATGTATTGCCATTGGCATCGGTCAGGATTGGGGCACCATCAACGATAGACGCGGACAGAACTGCTCCGTTCACTGTCGTGATATCAAACACGCCATCTTCTTCGGCTGAGATTGCCGCAACCAGATCACTCGCCATGACTTCGCCGGCAACAACATGATAAGTCAGCACGCCCGTAAGCGCGTCTTTCTGCGCAGGCTCTAACAAGCTTGCGACTGTGCCGTCTGGTAGCTTGTCGAATGCGCTATTCACAGGCGCGAACACCGTAAACGGGCCATCACTATTGAGCGTGTCGACAAGACCTGCAGCAGTAACAGCCGCGACCAGTGTAGAAAGATCATCGGTGCCAGCGGCAATCGTGACGATTGTGTTCGGAACGACCTCAGGCGCCGAGGCCTCTTCGGTGGCTTCTGCAACGGCTGGAACCTCAGCGGTTACCGCAGGCGCATCATCGGCAGCCTGGCAGGCGGTCAAGGCAACGCTTCCCAATAGGGCAGCAGCGAGAGTGGTTTTGATTGAAAGCATGATATTATGTTCTCCATAGTTAACTAACTACAGAGACTACGCTGGCACGGCAGATATGGTTTATATTTAGAACAATTATTATTCGGCCTAGTGTACTCCGGGCGGTGCGCTCGTCCGCCCGGTTATACTTAAGTGCGCTCAATAATGATTGCCGGGGCCATACCGCCCGCCGCGCACATGGTGATCAGGCCATAACGCCCGCCAGAGCGTTCCAACTCATCCAAAGCTGTACCGATCAAAATTGATCCAGTTGCACCAATCGGATGGCCCAGCGCCATAGCGCCGCCATTCACGTTGACCTTTTCGCGGTCCAGTTCCAGGTCGCGGATGAACTTCTCCGCAACGACGGAAAACGCCTCATTGATCTCATAAACGTCAATGTCACCTGTTGTGAGGCCCGCCTTCTCAAGCACTTTCTTCGCTGCTCCAACAGGCGCGTTAAGCATCAGTGTTGGGCAGTCACCCATATTCGCAGTCGCAACAATCCGTGCGCGCGGTGTCCAGCCATTCTTCTCAACTGCGCTTTCAGAGGCGAGCAAGAGCGCGGCGGCACCATCAACGACGCCAGATGAATTGCCCGCATGATGAACATGGTTCATTTTGTCTTTTAGTTGGGGGTACTTCTTCGTGACGAGATCGCCATAGGTCGTACCCGCTTCATCAACCGGGATTGTCGCCCACATGTTGAAGACAGTCTTCAACCCAGAGAGGCTCTCCATCGTGGTTTGGGGGCGCGGAAACTCTTCTTTGTCCAGCGCCAGCGAGCCGTCGCGATTATGGACAGGAACCAGTGACTTGTCGAAGCGGCCTTCCTCAATGGCGCGGGCCGCTCGTTGCTGGCTGGTCACAGCGAGTTGATCAACGGCTTCACGATCAATGCCTTCAAGGGTTGCAATCGCATCGGCGCAAACGCCCTGCTGGCTCTGCGGATGCAAGTCGCGCAGGTGCAGATTGCCGCTATCGATCATGGGCGGGGTCTTGGGGTCTGCGGTGGCTGAGGTGTAGCTCATCATTTCTGTGCCACCGGCAATGACAACATCCTCCATACCCGACATGACCTGCGCTGCAGCGAGGCTGACTGTCGTGATACCTGATCCGCAAAAGCGGTCGAGCGTCATGCCAGAAGCTTTGACGTCATAGCCCGCATCAAGCGCAGCCATCCGGCCAAGGTCTGCGCCCTGCGCCCCGCGCTGGCTGCTTGTGCCCCAGATAATGTCATCAACTTCGGCGGTGTTCAGCGCATTGCGGTCACGGATCGCGCCGAGCACAGTCGCGGCCAGATGCTGTGGGTGCAAGTGCGCGAGCGCCCCTTTGCCCTGTTTACCAATTCCACGCGGTGTGCGGCAGGCATCAATAATATAAGCTTCGGCCATAGTTTCTCTCCCGGATATATTTCAGCCAGATATGCTTGACGTGTACGTCAACGACAACCCGTGCCGTTGCGTGAGCATAACCAAACAGAAAAGCGGGTTTAACTTGTCTTCACGCTGCGAATGCGTCATTTTGGCAGGATACCAAATGAGGGGACAAATCATGCGGTCATTAACAAAGCGCTTTGCCGCTATCACGCTCGCAATAGGTCTGACACCTGCGCTTGCGTTCGCCCAGGAGCCCGCCCCGCAACCCAAAGCCAAGGGCCTCAAGATCCTTGAGGAAGACACCTATTCAGCTCTGCCAGAGCGCAGTCCGCTCATGCGCGGCCGCCTGCCAGAGTACGTTGATCTGTCATCCTTCTTCCCTGTTCCTCGGCATCAGGGCGATCAGGGGTCGTGCGTCGGCTGGGCCGTCGGTTATGCGCTGAAGACCTATCAAGAAGCTAAAGAACTCTCCATCACCCAGCCTGATGAGTATTACGAATTCAGTCCGGCCTTTGTGTTCAACACCATCAATCAGGCCGACAATTGCCTGGATGGAAGCTATATTGTCGACGCGCTGGAATTGATCGCAAATGTTGGCGCCGTGCGCATGCAGGAATTTCCCTACGAGCCTGATCAATGCGTCCCACCCGCCGAAGATATCAAACGACGCGCGGGTAGCTTTTCCATCAAAGGTTATCGGCGTTTACAGCGGGACGGCATGCTATTCTCAATCCGCGAGGCCCTCTCGAATGAGAAGCCCGTTGTTATTGCGATGAAGACCTACGAAAGCTTCGATTCCTGGCCTGGCGGCACCAACTATAAACCCGGCGAGGATGAGTTCCAAACCGGCTTTCACGCCGTCACGGTGGTCGGTTATTCGGATGAACGCAAAGGCCTTAAAATCATCAATTCATGGGGCACAGACTGGGGTGATGACGGATACTTCTGGATGGATTACCGCGCTGCGCGCAACCTGATCGCGGAAGCCTATGTCACGACTGACAGGACTTTTGCAGATGGCCCTGACGATCGACTCAGCATCATTTTGGCAGACACAAATGAGGGGCTTGAAACTCCCCCCGCAGGTGGCGAGACCAATGCGGCAGCTTCAGCGCCAGAACTGGCGGCAGAACCAGTGACAGAGGCATTGCTCGCCAGCGCGATAACTGGCCATGTTGGGCGCACCTCAGAAGGCCAGACCCCGCTGGGTTATGACTATTATCCCGTCTCAGTGTGGCTTGACCTTGAACAGACACAACTCGATCAGATTGAAAAGGTTGAGTATTATTTCAATCATCCAACCTTCTTCAATCCTCAGCGCCCGGCCCCTGACAGCAATGTCTTCCTTGCGAGTTGGAAAGGCTATGGCTGCGTCCGCGAGGCTGAAGTCAGGGCTTTCATGACATCTGGAGAAACGCTCAGCGCGCCTTTCGATCTTTGCGTCATCTGGGACAAGTTCCACCCCGGCGGCTTCCGAAAAGACGGCTCTCGCCCCGGCACTGAGCCGCTTGCCGAGGACGCCAACTTTAACAAATCCCCATTCGAAAAAGGCTCATTCCAGAAAAAGGCTGTCAAAAGACCGCCAGCCCCCGAGCTAGAGGTCTCTCCGAACCAAAAAAATTGAGGCGGGTGTCTATCTGAAGACAGGGGAGAGTTGCGCCCGCAAATAGGCTTTGATTTTAGCATCACGATCTGGAGATTTCTCACCCAGGACGCCCTGAAATCTGGCCGGAATATGGTCGACCGCTTTTGGCGCATCTTCGTCGAAAACATAGTGCTGAAACATTTCAGACCACGCCTTGCGATCATTCGTCGGCAAGTCCCGCAGCACCAGTAAAGCGAGCGCCAGCACGTTCATAGGCGAGCCATTTTCCAAAGCGTCCCACCAGTAATTTACCAGCACATTCATGGGGCCTTTCGACTCAACGAAATGCCACCACAGACTTGGGATATAGATCGCATCACCCGGCTCAAGGTCAGCAATCAGGGCCGCACCCATGGCGTCCCGAAACTTCGGAAACTGTTCCAGATCAATATCGGTGACATCGACCATGCTCGCGGGCTGGCCCGCCATATTGTAATCGATCGGGCCAACATACAGGTTTGAAACCTGCTCAGGCGGAAAGATCACAAACCGTCTTTTTCCAGAAACCACACAAGCAATGTTCTCTGAAACATCGAAATGCGGCGCGATCCTGGCCGAATTGCCAATCCATACTTTTGGTATGGTCTCATCATCGACAAGCGGCATCGAGTTTTGCGGCCCAAATTGAGGAAGCGTGTTCACCGTCGGAGAGGCCCCAGCATATATTCCAACCGGGTTTTCGCTGTCCTGCTGATGCATCAATTGATCAATCGTGATCTTCAGCGGCACCTCTTTGCGATCGAAATTGAAATCAGCCATATCTGGCTTGTAGAAATAACGGCCTTTGACCTCACGAGGCGCAACAAATGTCGGCGTAGAGGCCCCAACATCAAGGGACTTGAGATATGTCCCAAGCGCCTCAATAGAGGTTTGGCTGGCTTGAACGGATGGCCACTCAGTTACAAGCTTTTTCAGGATAACCGGGCGGCCCGCTGGCCTGATCTCAGTATCGAACCGCGCGCGCGTGACGTTCTCAACGCTTTCGACACGTTTACACTCTGCATCAAATATTGACCGGACAGACATAATAAAGGCTTCCTTCGCGGCCCCAAAGGAGCCTTTCAACGTCTGCTTGATAAGACAAGCTGCGCGCAATGAAAACTAAAGGCTTACGAACTTGGGTCTAATAACTCTTCGGCAAGCCCAGTACACGCTCGGAAATAAAGTTCAGGATCATCTCGCGGCTGACCGGCGCAATCCGCGCCAGCATGGCCTCGCGCATATAGCGCTCGACATGATACTCCTTGGCATACCCCATTCCGCCATGGCTGAGCACCGCCGTCTCACAGGCCCGGAAACCCGCCTCACAGCCCAAATATTTCGCAGCATTCGCCTCCGCGCCGCACTCTTCGCCCGCGTCGAAAAGCGCCGCAGCTTTATAGGCCAGAAGCTCAGCCGCGCTGAGTTCTGCCCAAGCTTTGGCAAGCGGGTGTGCAACGCCCTGATTCTGCCCAATCGGACGCCCAAAGACGACACGCTCATTGGCATAGGTTGTCGCCCGCTCAAGCGCCGCGAAACCAAGCCCAACGCTTTCAACCGCAAACAGGACACGCTCCGGGTTCAGGCCCTGTAGCAAGTATTTGAAGCCCGCGCCCTCTTCGCCAATCAAGTGCTCTTTCGGCACCTCAAGGCTATCAATGAACAGCGTATTGCACTCAACCGCTTTGCGGCCCATTTTCGGAATCGGATTGGCTTCAATCTTCCCGCGATCCAGATCGGTATAAAAGAGTGAGAGCCCATGATACGGCTTGGCGCACTGATCCTTTGGCGTGGTCCGCGCAATGATCAGGATCTTGTCAGCGCGTTGCGCCCCGGTCGTCCATATCTTGCGGCCATTGATGACATATCCGGTATTGGTCCGCTCCGCTTTGGTCTCCAGCGAGGACGTATCGAGGCCAGAGTTCGGCTCGGTTACAGCAAAGCACATCTTTTCTTCGCCAGAGATGATCTTGGGCAGGCTTTCTTGTTTCTGCTCTTCCGTTCCAAACCGCTCCAGGGGCTTCGGCCCGAAAATATTCAGATGGATTGACGAAGCGCCAGTATAGCCGGCACCAGACCGCGTCACTGCCTGCATGACGATAGATGCTTCAGTCAGCCCCAAACCTGCGCCGCCATAAGCTTCAGGCATGGCCACGCCAAGCCAGCCCCCCGCCGCCATCTCTTTGGTGAAGGCTTCCGGCCAGTCACCGGTTTCATCCGCGTTCGCCCAATACTCTGCATCAAATTGACTGCAGGTTCTTTCAACCGCGTCCTTGATGGCCATCTGGTCTTCGGTCATCGGGGCAATGGTGTGCATGATCTATCTCCTGTCCACCAGAAGACTTATTGCGCCGCGCGGACGGCGTCCACTCTGACGAGGCGTCACACCGCAGCTGTAATAAAACGACCGACTGAAAATTGTTTTGCTAAAGGCCCTGTCATGCCGTCCACAATCCGGTCTGCCATCATCTTCGCGGTGATCGGGGCGAGCAAGATGCCATTACGATAGTGCCCGCATGCGATGAACACGTTCTGCACGCTCGCTTGGCCAAGCAAGGGCGCATGATCCCGTGTGCCCGGACGAACGCCGGCCCAGGTTTCGAGAATGGCGGCGCCTTTCAGTGGGGGACAGATACCTTCAGCTTTGGCTTTCAAGTTCGCAACGATATTTGGGTCGGCATGATCCAGAACGCGGCCCGGCTCTGTTGTCGCCCCGATAATGATGCGGTCCACTTTTGGAACAATATAAAGCCCCCCTGCCCGGATGGTCATTTTTGGCGCGCCGGCCACAGGTTCAACGGATAGCATTTGGCCGCCATAGCTCTCAATCCCAGCCAATTCACTTATGTGATCCTTCAGCGTCTTGGTCTGACTCGACCCAATGACCTTGACTCCTGAGACACCCCAACCTGCGCAAATCAGCGTCGCATCATGTCCAGCATGATCGAGCCCTTTGCCATCTTGGCGAAGCGGTGCAGCCCTGTTTTCGATCGTGATCCTGCTATGCATTTCGCAAGCTTTGACGAGGGCTTTGATCGCCGCTCGATTATCGGCCTGCCCGTCACTCGGCAGCAAGAGGGCTGATTGCAAACGCGCAGAAAGAGAGGGCTCAATCGCGTTCACTTCACGCGCATTCATAACCCTCGGGCCATTCTCATGCGCCTTAAGCGCCGCCCCAATGGCCTCAAGCTTAGCGGCCTCTTCTTCATTGCTCGCAACCGCCAGCGATGGCCCGGGTACATAGCCAGACGGCAACGCTGTACGCGTTTCGAGTTGCTTCGCCCAGTCTGGCCATAAACGCGCGCTCTTATCACAAAGCTCATACAAAGCTGGATGCGTACCCGGCTCTGCGGCGGCCTCATATGCGGGCGCCAGCATACCTGCAGCGGCCCAGCTTGCCCCGCGAGGCGGCCATTGCTTGTCATGCAAACTAACTTTCAGCCCGCGATCTGCCAGCTCCAGGGCACAGGCCAAACCAATAATGCCCGCACCGATCACAGCGATAGAGTGTATATAGGTCGGCGAGGCTGTCATTCCGGCTATGTAACAGGTCTGCTCTGCGAGGCTATATCAGCGCCGCATATCTCGCATGTCGTTAAGCCGCTTCAAGTTCCTGCTGCCAGAAGCCCATAAAGGCTGATGCCCAATCTTGTTTCTGGAAAATCACAGCTTTGCGAAGCTCGCCTTGCGGACTGCAGGTGGTTTTGACCATCAGGTCCGGGGCATCACGCTCTCGCCAGCCTTGCGTCCCGCGCGCCTCATGCCAACGTGCCAGGCTTTCAATCGCCTGCGCAAAGGCCATTTCATCGACCGCGTTCACTGGTCCTAAATCAAGTATGATTTCTGTCATACGTCCCCCGATAATCTACTAAGTTAGTATCCCCCGATCTAACTTTGCTAAGCACAGCTAACAAAGATTCTCGGATTGTCCAACGCATAGGAAACTTAGAATGCAAGCGGCGCACCAATTGCCGCAGAATCAGGCACAAGAACCAGTTGCGAATGCTTCTCATTTGTGACAAGGAAGCAGCATGACCTTAAAAACTCTTGCCACACTTGGCCTCGCTGTCTCCACCCTGCTCGTTTCTGGCTGTACAGAAACCAGCAGCGATACACCTCAAACCGAAGCAGATACCCCTGCCGCACAGACTTTGACGGTTTACAGCTCGCGTCACTATGATTCTGACAAAACGCTATACGCGATGTTTGAAGAGGCGACGGGTACCAAGATCGACGTGCGCGAAGCAAAAGCCGATCAGCTGCTCGAAACCCTGAAAGCCGAAGGCGACAAAAGCCCGGCCGACGTGATCATCGCCGCCGATGCCGGAAGCCTATGGCGCTTTCAGGATGCGGGGTTGACCCAGACAAGCGATAACGAAGCTCTGAAAACTCTGGTTACTGAGAATTTCCGCCAACAAAACGGCCACTGGGTTGGCGTTGCCAAACGCATTCGAGGCATCGCTTACGACCCTGCCCGATGGTCAGCGGCAGATGTTGCCACTTGGGACGCGCTCACCAGCGAGGACAAACGCGGCGAAATCTGTGTGCGATCTTCATCTAACATCTACAACCTGTCGCTTATGGCGGAGCAGATTAACCGAACAGGATCGGAAGCGGCAGGCGCTTGGGCAAAAGCCATCGTCACCAATATGGCACGCAATCCACAAGGCGGGGACACAGACCAGATTCGCGCCGTGGCGGCGGGCGAATGCTCCATCGCAATCGTCAATCACTATTACTGGGTTCGCTTAGGGGCCAGCGCGAAAGACGCCGACCAAGCCGCAGCCGCCTCAACACAGTTCCTAATTCCCGAATTTGAAGATGGCGCAGGCGCACATGTGAATATTACAGGCGCGGCGATCACGGCAACGGCTGATGATGCAGGCCTGGCCGAGCAATTCATCGAATTCCTGCTCAGCGAAGACGGCCAGACATATCTGACCGTTGAGACCAAGGAATTGCCAATCGTCGAAGGCATGTCTCTTCCAGCGGGCGTTGAAGCCCTTCCGGCTTACACGCCATCCGAAACAAATCTCGAAGTGTTCGGACAAAACCAGGCCGAAGCGCAGCGCCTGTTTGATCTTGCAGGCTGGAACTAGGCTCCGCGTTCTCATGTTGGACAGCTTGACAGAACGCAGTTCAGGGCTGTCGAAAATCATCCTTCCGCTGCTCGTCATCGGACTTGTCGGCCTGCCAGTTCTGATTGCAGTTAGCGTCGGCCTCGTGGCGGGAGAGGGCGCAAGCTGGGATCACATTCTACAAAATCGTCTCTGGCCCTATACGTTCAGCACGCTGGCCGTGCTTCTGGTCGTAGCTTTTCTGATCGTGATGATCGCTGTTCCGGCCGCATGGCTTGTGAGTGTGTTCAATTTTCCGGGGCGGCGCTTCTTCACCTGGGCTTTGATTCTGCCTTTGGCGATGCCGGGCTATGTCATGGCCTATGCCTGGGCCGATCTGATGGGCGTTGCCGGGCCTCTACAAACGAGCCTCAGAGAGATGACCGGATGGTCGGCGCGGGATTATTGGTTTCCAGACTTATTTACCCACCTTGGGCTAGGTTTCGTACTTGCGTCGACGCTTTTCCCATATGTCTACATCACGGCGCGGGCGGCGTTCGTATCGCAATCGCTGACCACCCTAGAGGCGGCGCGCAGTCTGGGTGCAGGCCGCTTTGAACTCTTCTGGAAAGTCGCTCTACCGGCTGCGCGACCAGCGATCCTCGGCGGTCTATCACTCGCATTAATGGAAGCAGCCGCAGACTATGGCGCGGCAGATTTCATGGGTATTCAAACCCTCGGCGTTGGCATAGTGCGCGCCTGGAGCTCCTTTGGCGAACCCGCAACCGCGGCAAGGCTGGCGCTCATGCTGATTCTGATCGCGGCCGCTTTCCTGATCGCAGCGCGCTACCTTCAGGGCCAGCGCGGCAGCCAGCAGACCAGCTCAAAATGGAGCACCCCGCGCCGGGTCAGCCTCAATCGCAGTGAATCCATCACCGCTATTGCCATATGCGCCTCAATTCTTGTCTTCGGATTTCTCGCGCCAGTTGGCCGCCTGATCTGGTTGACCCTTGAAACTGAATTCGACTTCGCAGCCATCGGCAGTGCTTTTCGCAGTAGTGTGTTCCTCGGACTAATGGGCACAATCGCCGCTTTCCTATCTGGCCTCGTCTTCACGCTCTGGGCACGCAACACACCGCGCCTATCCACTGCAACCCGCCTCGTCTCAGCCGCTGGGTATGCGACACCCGGCGTGGTTCTGGGGCTTGCGGCTTTGGTCCTTCTAAAAGCTTCCGGCCAGCCGCTTTCAGGCGCGATCGCCCTCTCTTTGCTTGTCTGGATTTACGTCACACGCTTCACGTCCGCCGGGATTGAGCCTTTGCAGGCGGCGCTCCTGCGGGCCCCAAAGAGCCTCGACATGGCGGCCCTTAGTCTTGGTAGTCGGGGTCTTGATCGTTTTTGGCGGGTCGATTTGCCAATCCTCGCTCCGGGCGCTTTCGCCGCTGGCTTGATCCTGTTCGTTGAGATGATCAAAGAACTTCCCGCGACCCTGATGCTGCGTCCGTTTGGCTGGGACACGCTGGCGGTTAAAGCCCACGCCTATGCCACAGATGAACGACTGGCGCAGGCAACCCTCCCCTCACTGCTGATTGTACTGGCCGGTCTTGGCCCTGTCCTTTTACTCTCATGGCGTCTATCGCGCAGTGAAAGGACTTGATTCCATGGCTTCAATCCAATCTCTGACCGCGAAAGGTCTATGGCGCAAGTTTGACGAGCGCGCGGTGATCAAAGGTATTGATCTGACCCTAACGCCTGGCGAGGTCACCGCCTTGATCGGCCCGTCAGGCGCCGGCAAGACGACTCTGCTACGCCTCCTCGCGGGTATGGAACGACCAGATAGCGGCGAGGTCAGCTCTGGTGATGTCACCCTGTCCAGCACATCGAAATTTGTTCCGATTGAGAAACGCAATATCGGTCTCGTCTTTCAGGATTTCGCACTCTTCCCACACTTGAACGTCTTGCAGAATGTTATGTTTGGATTGCGCCACTTGCCAAAGCCAGAGCGCGTCGCCCATGCGGAGGGTTGGATCACAAAGCTTGGCCTCACCAAACGCCGGGACGCCTACCCGCATCACCTTTCCGGCGGGGAGCAACAACGCACAGCGATTGCCAGGGCCCTGGCGCCCGAGCCTGTGGCAATCTTGCTGGATGAACCCTTCTCCGGCCTAGACCCAGCTATGCGGGACCGTGTGCGCGAGGCCGCGCTCAGCGCAATCCGTGCGGCAGGCATACCTGCCTTGCTGGTTACGCATGACGCAAATGAAGCCCTCGTTCATGCCGACCGCATTGCGGTGATGGGGGAAGGCCACATCCTGCAAACGGGCACCCCCGAGGAGGTTTATGGCGCACCGATAAGCTTTGAAGGCGCCGCTGCTTTAGGCCCGATCCACTCCATACCATTCGAGACGTTTCAGAGCCTCTGGAAGAATATCACACCGCCGCACGCTCAAATCCTGCATTACCGTCCAGAAGCCATACAGATTGATCCCCTCAGCGCCGTCAAAGCCAAGGTAGAAGCAACACGGCTCGCTGGCCCCGTAACCGAGCTGGTTTTGAGTGTAGAGGGGCAGAACCTCTTCGCGGCTTGCCAGCCCGGCCATCATGCTGAACTAGGCGCCGAGATTGGCATCTCTATCCGTCCTGATTTGATCTTCAGCTTCCAGACCACACAAACCTGACATTTCAGTCATCAAACAGACTTGCCCTCGCCAAGACACATTCCTTTGCTTACTCTGTTATGAAATAAGGGTAAGGCTTTATGTTTAGACGATTTCTTTCGCTATTTTTGATCCTCGCGACGCCGCTGATTGCGCTGCTGCCCGCCAGTAGCCAAAGCCTGATTCGCGATGCTGAGATTGAACAGGTCTTGCGCGAATGGACCGATCCGATCCTGGAAGTTGCCGGGCTTCAGCCCAATGATGTCGGGCTTTATATCATCAATGATCCAAGCCTGAATGCCTTTGTCGCCAATGGTCAGCGCATTCATATCCATGCGGGCCTGATCATGGCAGCTGACAATGCGCGTCAGGTTAAAGGCGTGATCGCGCACGAAACCTGCCACATTGCCTGCGGCCACACCGTAACACGCTCGCGGGCGGCCCGCGTTGCATCACGCCCAGCGCTGGTTTCAATCGGCCTCGGCGTTCTCGCAATCGCTGCCGGCGCGCCCGATGCTGGTGCAGCTCTGATCGCCAGTTCACAGCAATTTGCCGCCCTGAATTTCTTCGTTCACACCCGCGCCGAAGAAGCCACCGCAGATACCAAAGCCGTGCAATACCTTGCCGCGCTAGAGCAAAACCCGATGGGCATTGTCGAGTTCTTTGACAAGTTCCGTTATCAGGAAGTCCTATCAGAAGCGCGCCGCTTTCCGTATTTTCGCTCTCACCCTCTATCGGCACAGCGCGTGCGGACAACACGTACACTCGCTATGGAAACAGGCCTCACGGAAAAACCGGAAGACCCGGTTGTCGAACGCCAGTTTGCGATGATCAAAGCTAAGCTTGTCGGCTTTATCGAACCACCAGCCCGCGTTTACCGCGACTATCCACCGACCGATACGTCTGCCCCCGCCAGATATGCCCGTTCAATCTCAGCGATGAAAGTCGCCGACCTCGGCACCGCGCTCAGCGAGATTGACCTGCTCATAGCCGAAGAACCGGAAAATCCATATTTCCACGAGTTGAAAGGCCAAATCCTGTTTGAGACAGGCCGCGCCCCTGATTCTGTGGAGCCTCTCAAGAAAGCGTTGGAATTGCTACCAAACAACTCGTTGCTCCAAGTGTCTTACGCGCGCTCGCTCCTCGCCCGCGATGAGCCAGGCGATGTTGATGTTGCCGAAAACGCCCTTCGCGATGCGTTGATTGCAGAGCCGAATAATGCCTTTGCCTGGACGCAACTCGCCATCGTGTTTGAAAAGCAGGATCAGCGCCCAATGGCCCAGGTTGCAACGGCGGAAGCGGCCTACAATATCGGCAACTACCCCCGCGCCTACGACTTTGCCAGCCGCGCCGTTCGGGAACTGACGCCGAATACGCCGCAATACAGACAAGCCAATGACATACGCAATGCAACCGACCCGGCATTGCCCGAGAACGAAATTTTCTGGCGTCGTCGACGCTAGTCCGTCTCGCCTCTCCTCACGCAATTGTCAGCGCTTGCCTCTTGATATTCACGCCCATTAAAGCATTTGCATGCAAAACCCGCTCTGAACTGAGATCAAGGACACCTCTATGACCCGCAAGATCAGCCTCGCACTTGCTGCGACCGCAATCGCACTCACGCCCGCCTGCGCACAGGAAAACGTCGACACGGCCAGCAAAGAGGCGATCGAAAAGATTGTTTCAGAGTATATTCTCGAAAATCCTGAAATCATCGAAGAAGCCCTGATCGCGCTGCAAGAGAAACGCGAACTTGAAGAACTAGCGCAATATGCCGGCAAAATAGAAGCCAATCAGGCTGCTTTAATCTCAAACCCTGACGATTATTCCATTGGCCCCGCTGACGCGCCAGTGACTGTTGTTGAGTTCTTCGACTATCGCTGCGGCTACTGCAAACGCTCAGCCGAATGGGCCACCGCGATCCCTGAAAAGTATGACAATAAAGTTCGGGTCATATTCAAGGAACTGCCAATCCTGTCCGCCGAGAGCGAGAAAGCCGCCTTAGCTGCGATCGCTGCGGGCAAACAGGGAAAGTATATCGACATGCATATGGCCTTGATGGAGTTGGACAATGGTTCAGGCTTCAAACCCGAAAGCATTGACCAAGCCGCCAAGTCTGCAGGCGTTGATGTGGCAAAAATGCGCGCGGACATGAAATCTGTCGGTGTTCAGAAAACCGTTGCTGACGCGAAAAGCCTCGCCCGTGAGCTTGGGATTAGCGCTACACCAAACTTCATCGTCGGCACACAAGTCGTCGCTGGTGCGGATACCCAAACCGTGGAGCGCCTGATCGAGGAAGCGCTCGCCGCGAGCTAGGACTAAGCTCTTAGATCAAACCTGCCAGAGGCGAAGATGGGTCGGCATAACGCTTGCGGCCCATCCGCCCGGCTAGATAGGCCTCGCGCCCAGCGATGACGGCATGCTTCATTGCTGACGCCATCAGGATCGGGTCTTTCGCTTCGGCAATCGCGGTAT
>CAZGVG010000036.1:20865-24058 GCA_964528975.1 uncultured Hyphomonas sp. | reverse complement strand
CTCAAAATGGCATGCGGCGAGAACCCGAAACGCGTCTATGGATATGGCGGTGGACGTTTTCCGGGCGGCGCACCTTACTCTCGCATGGGCAATGTCGCGGGCTATCGTATCGCTTGGGCAAAGGCTATTGAGTACAAACGCAAATGGGATAAGTGGGAAAAAGACGGCGGCGATCCGCCAACCCGCGACCTTGAACTCGACACCCTGATGGGCGTTCTGAACGGTGACATCCTCGTCCACATGCACTGCTACCGCGCCGATGAAATGGCGCAAATCATGGATATGTCCAAAGAGTTTGGTTATAAAGTCACCAGCTTCCACCACGCCGTTGAAAGCTACAAGATCGCTGACAAGCTCGCTGATTATGGGGCGTGTTCATCGATGTGGGCTGATTGGTGGGGCTTCAAGATGGAAGCCTATGACGGCATTCGCGAAAATATCCCAATGGTGCACAAGGCTGGCGCCTGCGCCATTGTTCACTCCGATAGCGATATCGGCATTCAACGCCTCAACCAGGAAGCGGCCAAAGCGCTCGCAGATGGCAAACGCGCGGGCATAGACATTTCCAAAGCTGACGCCTGGACCTGGCTCTCGCTCAACCCTGCGAAATCTCTCGGCATTGATGACAAAACCGGGTCTCTTGAAGCAGGGAAACAGGCCGATGTCGTGGTCTGGTCAGGCGATCCTTTCAGCGTCTACAGCCAAGCCGAAAAGGTCTATATTGACGGCGCGCTGATGTATGAGCGTGGCAATCCTGACCTGACCCCACTTATGGACTTTGAACTTGGCCAACCCGGCGAAGGAGACCTGAAATGATCCGCACGCTTATCCTTACAGCGACGTCAGCGCTCGCACTTGCCAGCGCCGCGGCGCAAGACGTTTATATCGGCAATGCGAAAGTCTGGACTGGCACTGCCAGTGGTACCATTGAAAACGCAGGTATCCTGGTCCGCGATGGCAAAGTCATTATGGTTGCTGAGGGGCTTTCGGCTCCGCTCGGCGGCGTACCGACAATCGACGCCGCGGGTCAATGGGTTACGCCTGGCATTATCTCGCCCTTCTCCCGCGTCGGAACCGTTGAAGTTGGCGCAGAAGACTCCACAAATGATACACGCGCTGGGGGCACAGACTTCTCTGTCGCTCTGCGCGCCGCTGATGGCTTCAACCCGGCTGCCACGACGATCCCAGTTACCCGCATTGAAGGCGTCACCCGCATCGCGGTCGCACCCGCCAATGGTGGCAGCATGATCGCGGGTCAGGGCTTTGTTGCTGACACGTCAGGCAACCCAGGCTCAATTTCCGATGAGCGCGCTTTTGTCTATATCGACCTTGGTGAGGGCGGCGCAGGCCTTGCAGGCGGCTCACGCCCAGCCGCTTGGGCTGCATTGCGCGGCGCATTCGCCGATGCACGCGGCTACCCGGCCCGTTTCATGGCGCATAATGAGGGCGACACCCTGACCCGCGCCGACGCACAGGCCTTTGGCAGAGCCGTTCGCGGTCAGCAGCTCATTCTGATTGCCGCTCACCGCGCCAGTGATATTCGCCAGGTCATCGACCTCAAAGAAGACAATCCAAATCTCAACCTGACGATTGTTGGCGCAGATGAAGGTTGGATGGTCGCTGAAGAGCTGGCCGACGCCAATATTCCGGTGATCATTGATCCGTTCCAGAACCTGCCCGCCAGCTTTGCACAATTGGGTGCAACCAGTAAAAATGCTGAGCGCCTGATCGCGGCTGGCGTGCCAACCGCGTTTAGCAACATCAATGATGGCAGCCATCAATCCCGGCTCATCCTGCAAGTTGCGGGCAATGCCGTTGCCAATGGCGTTAGCTTTGACGACGCCATGTCCGCGATTACGGTTGTTCCTGCGGCGATCTACGGATTGGACGGCTATGGCACGGTCAGCCCGGGTAGCAATGCAGACTTGGTAATCTGGGACGGTGACCCGCTGGAAGTGGCCAGTACCCCGACCACCATCCTGATTAATGGCGAAGTGCAGTCTCTGGAAACCCGCCAGACCAAACTTCGCGACCGCTATCTTGATCTGGATGAAAGCGAAAAGCCGCTCGCGTACAAACGCTAACGCTCTTTGATGCCCACACCCTTTTCGACTTTGCCGAGCGCTTCAGTCACCTGCACATAGCCTGCTTCGGCTGGGATGTGCAGGCAGGGTTGCCCTTGATCATCTTTACCGATCTCAGGCAGGACAGTGACAACGGCCTCGGATGAGAAGCGTGAGATCGCGTCTGCCACGGTCCCAACTTCTGCCAGTTTGCCTAAGTTCATCCGGGTTGGGAAAATGATCGTCGCTTCGTCTGCCGCTTCCATATCAAGGGCTTGCTGCGCGCCAAGCCATACCGCTTCTGTCGTTTCGCGGCCATCTTGCACAGCCACCTGGAAGGACGGGGTTGGGGCAAGATAGAAGTGTGTGTCAAAGCGCTTCGGCATCATGGTTGGTGTAATCCAGTGTCCGAAATGGACCAGCGTATCGAGCGCTAGGACCAGTTCGTGCTCGCGCATCAAGTCCAGAAAGCTCTGCTCCCTGCGATCTACTGGGCCCCGCATCGGACCCAGCGCTTGGGCCACAGCCTTCCCGACCAATTCCGCACCTTTGCCGCGGGCTTTTGCAGGCCGCGCCAGAATGAGCCCGGCCTCTTCATAGGCTTCACGCACAGCTGAAATCCGCGCCGCTTGCTCAACCCCGCTATAATCGCCATCGGTCAGAGCAGCCCATGTCGGATCGCTATCCTCCTCATTCGCCTTCCCGCCGGGAAACACTAAAGCGCCTGAGGCAAAATCAATCTCGTAATGCCGCTTCACCATCAGCACTTGCAGATCGGGTTGATCACGCAGCAGGAGGACAGTCGCAGAAAGCCGCGGCTCGGATGGGGCTTTGCTCATTGTGTCAGTCCTCTCAGGAATAGATCAAATTTACCTGAAATCCTCACACGAGTGTGCGCGTGATTTCAAGAATGATCCTGTAGATACGCTGCTTATCCCAACGTCACGGAAGCAGAATGCGCCAGTTTACAAACCCCTCACTCGCCTCCCCGTCCCCACGCCAGCAGGTCCGCAATCGTTTGTTGCCTGTCATGCATCTGACCACAGGCGAAGCCGTGACCCTGTTTGCCGAGACCGAAAAGCGCTTCGAAGAGCGTGCGGTCTTCGGTCCGGCGGCGCTGGCTGCAGAAC
>CAZGVG010000036.1:0-20855 GCA_964528975.1 uncultured Hyphomonas sp. | reverse complement strand
AGCCAGCCCGCCTCCCCTGCTAAATGGCTCGCGGCTCAGGTTGAAACGATCGCGCATGATGCGCACCATCGCACAACTGAGCGCCCGGTCATCATTCCGGTGCCTCTTGCAGCGCTCATTCACCCGGATACGGCGATGGCCTGCGATGTCGCGATTGCGCGGACAAAGCTTTGCCCGCAGGAAATCTGCCTTGAGATCGAAGATGCAGCCTTGGCTCTACCTTCAAAGACCAGCCAGGGCGGCATCGAAGCCCTGCGCACAAAAGGCTTTCGGGTTTCGCTCAACGCCACCCGCTCTTGGCAAGCCGCGCTCAGCACGCCGCTTCGCCTCCTCCTCGATAATATCCGCATTGATGCCAGGAACCTTGAGTTCGAGGCTGAGTTGCAAGACCGCGTTGAAGCGGCAGTGTGCTGCGGTATGTCGGTGATTGCTCAACACGCCAATTGGCGCGATGGCGATTATCTCTCCAATATGGGTATCGAATACGCCTTGCGCCCGCGCGCAGACGGCTAAGGCTAACACTAAACCCCAGCCACTTCGCTGGCGGCAGCTTCAGCTTTGACCCATTTGATAAAGGCGCGCACATCTTCGCTTAGATGGCGGCCCTTCGGCCAGACCAGCCAGTAGCCATAGTCTACGCTAATCGAGCCATCCGCAAACGGCGCGATCAGGCGGCCCGCCGCAATATCAGCGGCTGCAATCGCGCGCTTGGCCAAAACAACGCCGCGCCCGGTCGCGGCCGCTTCAATCGCCAATGCAGACTGATTAAACCGAGGCCCCCGCGTGCCATCGACATCCGCGCCAGCGCCCCGCGCTTTCAGCCAGCTCGTCCAGTCCGGACAAGACGGATCAACTTCGGCGCTAACATCATGGATCAGCGTATGTTTCGAGAGATCAGACGGTCGCCGGATTGCATCGGCCCCCTCAAGCAGCTTTGGAGAACAGATCGGCAGCACCGTCTCATCGAGCAATTTCTCAGCTTTCAGCCCGTCATAGTCCCCTGCGCCATAACGGATCGCGAAATCAGCATCAGCTGTAGTAAAGTCCGTAAGCCCGCTATCGGCACTGACCCAGGCTTCAACGCCTGCATGCGCGCTGTGAAAACGATCGAGGCGCGGCGCCAGCCATTTCGCAGCAAAGCTTGGCGCTGAGCTGACCATAACGCGGCCTTTGCGGGCCGGGGCCTGCATAATCCGGCCAGCCTCAGCAATCTGATCGAAGGCCTCGCGAACCATTGGCAGGGCCGCCTGCGCCGCATCGGTCAGTAAGACGCTTCGCCCGGTACGCTTGAACAAGGGCGTCCCGGCATAGTCTTCCAGTTGACGAATATGTTGCGAAATTGCGCCCGGCGTCACGTTCAGCTCATCGGCTGCTTTCGTAAAAGACAAGCGCCGCGCGGCCGCTTCAAAGGCACGCAACGCATTCAGGGGCGGCAAACGATCATTGGAATCAGACATATCAGCTTATAAACAGATTTTGATTGTAGTTTCTCTAAACGATGGAATAAGAGCCTTTCGGTTGCGGTCTTGCTCCAGTCAACTCATTTCTCCAAGCATAGCTCTAACATCAGAAAGCCACTCATGCGTCTCTTCCCAGCCTTCTTCTACATGGATGACGCCGCCGTCATCGTGTTTGGCGGGGGTGAGGAAGCCCGGCGCAAGGTCCGATTGCTCGCCAAAACCAGTGCTAAGATCACGGTCTTCTCGCACGACCCAATCGATGAAGCCTTTGCCGAAGAGTTCAAAGACCGCATGGAGTCGGCGAATTATGAGCAAGCCCCGGAAGCCCTGAAAGACGCGCAGTTCGCAATCGTGGCTTGCCGCCAGGAAGACTGCAAAGCAGATGCTATTGCTCTTGTGCGGGCCGCTGGACTGCCAATCAACGTCGTCGACCGTCCAGACCTTTGCGATTTCACCGTTCCCAGTATTCTTCAGCGCGGTGAGATTGTTGCGGCCATAGGGTCAGGCGGCGCGGCCCCAGTGCTGGCTAAGAAAGTCCGCACCCAGCTGGAAACGCTGCTTCCAAAAAACCTCGGCCCCCTTTCCGAAATGGCAAAAGCTTTCCGTCCCAAAGTCTACGAGGCGCTGGATGACAGCACGAAACGCCGCCAGTTCTGGGAAGCGGCGCTGAATGGTCGCCCAGCAGATCTCGCGATCGCAGGCGACCTGGACGGCGCCCAAGCCGCGCTCGAAGAAACGTTAACCAGCTTTGCTGACCCAAAAAGTGAAACAGGTCCCGTCCACATTGTCGGCGCAGGCCCGGGCGATCCGGAGCTGCTTACCCTAAAGGCCTTCCGCCTGATTCAGAACGCCGATGTGGTTTTCCATGACCGCCTTGTCAGCGATGAGATCATGGACCTTATCCGCCGCGACGCTGACCGCGTGCCTGTTGGCAAAGCCAAGGCCAATCATACGGTCCCGCAGGAAGACATCCACAAGCTGATGATTAGCGCCGCCAGTGAAGGTAAACGTGTCGTCCGTCTCAAAGGCGGTGACCCCTTCATTTTCGGACGCGGTGGCGAAGAGATTGAAGCCTTGCGTGAAGCTGGCATTGAGGCTCAGGTCGTACCTGGTATTTCTTCTGCTCTTGGTTGCGCCGCCGCCGCAGGCCTTCCCCTCACCCACCGCGATCACGCTCAGAGTCTGACCTTTGTGACAGGCCATGCGAAAGCAGACCCAAGTGGTAAGAAAGTGCCTGATCTGGATTGGATCGCCCTAGCACGGCCTGCGCAGACCGTCGTGGTATTTATGGGCGTCGGAACAGCGTCTACGATTTCAGAAAAACTGATCCATGCAGGCCGCGAACCGTCAACGCCTGTCGCCGTGATTGAGAACGGCACGCGCGCCAATGAAATTCGCGTTTACGGGACGCTCGCTGAGCTTCCTCATCTGATCGAGCGGGGCGGCATTAAAGGTCCGGCTCTCCTCATCATTGGGGAGGTTAGCGCCATTCCCGCTCAAGCCCTGAAACAGCTTTCAATAGAGGCCGCCGCATGACATCTGTCCGCCCAAAACTGAAACCAGACACCCCAAAAACCGTCACGGCATGGCGGACAGCAACAGGCAATAATGTCTGGATGACACAAGACGGCGGCTGGAGCGAAGACCCAGCCAAGCTTGGCGTATTCACTGGCGACGCCGCCGAAGCCGCGCTGGCCGATGCCAAAACCCAGGAAGGCGAGATAACTGACCCATACTTTATGGAAGTCAGCACTGATGGCAAAATCGCGGGGCGTGAAACGCTGCGCGAGAGCATCCGCGCCAATGGCCCAACCGTCCCTTATGGAGTGATCATCTGATGCCAACCCGCGAGATCACCAAGCTTACCCTCTATGGCGACAGCATTTCCGGCAATTGCTTGAAAGCGCGCTGGACAGCCGATTATCTCGACATTGATCATGACTGGGTCGAAGTCGATATTCTGAATGGGGGCACACAGTCAGAAGAGTTTCTAGCGCTCAACCCGGTTGGACAGGTTCCTCTGGCCCGCTGGCCAAATGGCCGGGCCCTGCCGCAATCCAATGCGATCATGCTCTATCTGGCCGAGAACAGTGATCTCGTCCCGCCAAATGCTTTCACGCGGGCGCAGATGAATAGCTGGTTGTTCTGGGAGCAGTATTCGCACGAGCCATACATCGCCGTACGCCGTTTCAAGAAACACTATCTGAAACTACCCGATAGCGAGATCGACCCAGACCTCATGGCCAAAGGACGGCGCGCGCTCGGCGTGATGGACATGCAACTCAACTGGTCAGATTGGCTGGTCGGCGAAGACCTCAGCTGCGCCGACATTGCGCTGGTCGCGTATACCCGCGTCGCGCATGAAGGTGGCTTTGATCTTGCTGAATTTTCAAATGTCGAACGCTGGGTCAGCCGCGTCGAAGGTGCACTCTCCATTGGCCACGCCATGCCCAAAGAAGGGATTACGCTATGAACAGTCTTGAGCGCACCTCATGTGACGCGCGCAGCGCGGATACGGAGGCAAACTAACATGTATCGCTACGACCAATTCGACGCGCAGATCGTCAAAGACCGCGTCGACCAGTTCCGCTCTCAGGTAGAGCGACGCATGTCTGGCGACATCCTTGAGGATGAGTTCAAACCGCTACGTCTCCAGAACGGCGTGTACCTGCAACTTCACGCCTATATGCTGCGCGTCGCCATTCCATATGGCCAGCTTGATAGCCGCAAGATGCGCAAGCTTGGCGTCATCGCACGCGACTATGATCGCGGCTATGGCCACATGACAACGCGCCAGAACATTCAATATAATTGGGTTGCGTTGAAGGATATTCCCGACGTTCTGGAACAGCTTGCAGAGGTTGAGATGCACGCCATCCAGACCAGCGGCAACTGCATCCGCAACACCACCAGCGATCATTTTGCCGGGGCCACACCGGACGAGATCATGGACCCGCGGCCCTGGTGTGAGATTATCCGTCAGTGGAGCACGTTCCACCCGGAATTTGCGTTCCTGCCGCGCAAGTTCAAGATTGCCGTCACCGCAGCTGAGCATGACCGCGCCGCCATTCGTGTGCATGATATTGGCCTGCATATGCGCAAACGCGGCGACCAAGTCGGCTTCGAAGTACATGTCGGCGGCGGTCAGGGCCGCACGCCGATTATCGCGGCGCTGGTCAATGAGTTTGTACCTGAAGCTGAACTGCTCGATTATCTGGAAGCGATCATGCGGGTCTATAACCGCTTTGGCCGCCGCGATAACAAATATAAGGCGCGGATCAAAATCCTTGTCACAGAGACTGGGGCGGAAGAATTCACACGCTTGGTTACGGAAGAATATGCCGCCCAGCAGACAGCTGAAAAAATCGCTCTGCCACAGGAAGAGATTGACCGTATCCATGCCTATTTCGCGCCGCCTACATTTGCGGAGAAGGCAGCGACGAGCGATACATTTGAGCATGCCAAGACCGCTGACCCGGCCTTTGAGAATTGGGCAGCGGTGAACCTGCACCCACACAAAGTCCCGGGCTACACTTCCGTTACGATCAGTCTGAAGCCAACGGGCGGTCTCGCTGGGGATGCAACAGACAGTCAGATGATGGTCATGGCGCACTTGGCTGAGACCTATGGGTTTGACGATATCCGCGTCACCCATGCCCAGAATGTCGTCCTGCCACATATCGCGCTGGATGATCTCTATGACGTTTACCGCGAGCTTGATGCCGCTGGCCTTGCCACTCCAAATGAAAGCCTGATCACAGACATGATCGTCTGCCCGGGCCTCGACTATTGTAACCTCGCTAATGCCCGCTCTATCCCGGTTGGTCAGGAGATCCAGAAAGTCTTCGCAGACCCCGCCTATCAGCGCGACATTGGCAAGCTGCACATCAACATTTCCGGTTGCATCAATGCTTGCGGCCATCACCATGTCGGCCATATCGGCATTCTCGGCGTCGACCGAAAAGGCGAGGAATTCTATCAGATCTCCCTTGGTGGCCGCGCAGATGAGAAAGCCGCAATTGGCGACATCATGGGCAAGGCGTTGAGCTATGACGAAGTGCCCGGCGCGATCAAAACCATTGTCGATACGTATCGTGAGCTGCGCACCCATCCGGACGAGAAGTTTATCGACGCCCTGACCCGACTTGGCCACACGCCTTTCAAGGAGGCTGTCTATGCCGCTGATTAAAGACGCAACCGAAATCGAAGACATCTGGGCCTTTATCGAAGATGACGCAGAGCTTTCCGAAGGCGGTCGCTTCACCGTCACTTTGGACCGCTGGATCGCCGAGGCAGACCGCCTTAGCCTCCGCAATGAGGCGATTGGCGTGCGCCTCTCTCCGGCTGACGATCCCCATTTGCTGGCCCCATATCTTGATAAGCTTACCCTAATTGAGGTGAGCTTCCCTAAATATACCGATGGTCGCGGCTACTCGCAGGCCCAGCTTTTGCGCAGGCGTTTAGGCTATACTGGAGAGCTGCGCGCGGTGGGGCATGTCCTGACTGATCAGATTCTCTATATGAACCGTTCAGGGTTTGATGCTTATCAGACCACCAGGGCCAACCTACCTAGTGTAGTGAAGGCGCTGCAGGAATACGCAGCGTTCTATCAGCCCGCTGCGGATGGAAATCCCTCTGTTTTCGCAAGGCGTCACACGAAAGCCTGATCTGATGGCCTATTCTGCGATTGCTCTGACCCTTGATGAAACTGTTGAGGAACGTCTCTCGCGTTTGAATGAAGAGCTTCGCGGCGCCTCCGCTCAAACCATCCTGCGCGCCTCTATTGTGCGTGAGTGGCAGGATGAAATGACATACGTGTCTTCTTTCGGCGCTGAGAGTGCGGTGATGCTGGCTCTGATCGCCGACGTAAATCCAGACTTGCCTATCGTCTTTCTCGAGACCGGCATGCATTTTCCGCAAACACTCGACTATAAGGAAGAGCTAATCGAACGGCTTGGCCTGTCCAATGTTCGCGACATTCCACCTGCCGAAGATGAGCGCCTGATCGCAGACCCAAAGAATACGCTTTGGAAAACTGACCCTGACGCCTGCTGCGCGCTTCGCAAGGTTCGCCCGCTTGAGCCTGCGCTTGAAGGGTTCGGTGCGTGGATCACAGGCCGCAAACGCTTTCATGGCGGCGCGCGCATGTCCTTGCCTGTGTTCGAGTATGCCAGCGGACGCTTCAAAGTGAACCCACTTGCCAGCTGGACCCAGGAAGACGTGCAAGCGTATTTCACACGTCGCCAGTTGCCAAAGCATCCGCTGGTCGCGCAAGGCTACCCGTCTATTGGCTGCTGGCCCTGCACGAAGCCTGCTGAAGACCCGAACGATATCCGGTCCGGCCGCTGGGCTGGGCGCGATAAAAGTGAATGCGGTCTCCACGTGGAGAAAGCCGAGCGCCCACGGGTTTTCTAGTCCTGGGCACTGAAAGCGTCACACTTTAGCCGAATTGAAAGCCAGTATGCGTTATATGCGTCTACTGGCTTTTTTTATGATGGTTTCGGTGTGGATCACACCTGCGGCAATGGCGGCTCCAGCCGAAAAACTCATGGGACAAAACCTGCTGACAGAGGCCCTGGCCGCAAAGGCTTCTGCAAAAAGTGAAATTCTGAATGATCGCTATTTCACCGTTATAGACTACCGCGTGCCGTCTAGTGTGCCGCGCTTCTTTCTGATCGACACGGCAGATATGACCGCGGAAGCTTTATTGGTTGCACACGGGCGTGGATCAGATCCCGACTATGATGGCATGGCCGATCAGTTCTCAAATATTGAAGGCTCCAAAATGACGTCGCTCGGTGCTTTTGTGACTGGCAAGACGTATTACGGCGCGCATGGACTATCGCTCAAACTGAAGGGCCTCAGTCCGCAAAATGACCGCGCTGAAGAACGCCTAATCGTTATCCACGGCGCAGATTATGTGAATAAGGATCGCGCGGTTCTTGGGCGCAGCTGGGGCTGCCCGGCTTTAGAGCGCGATGTCGCAGAGCGAATCATTCCCATGATTAAGGGGGGAACCTTCCTTTATGTGGTAGGAACTCAGAAGAGAGGGCTGCAACAATGACCGTAGATGAGTTCCGCGCGCTGGCCCTTGCCTTGCCTCTCTCAATCGAGAAGCCGCACTTTGACCGGGCCAGTTTTCGCGTTGATGCCCCGCGCGGTAAGACGATCGCAACCCTGCTTGATACGGCCAGAACCGCAAACGTCTTTCTGACCGTCGAAGAGCAGGACATGCTGATCAGTAGCGAGCCTGACCTCTTCTCAAAGGTCCCGAACAAATGGGGCGATAAGGGCGCGACGACGATCCATCTGGATCAAACCGACGAAACGACTGCGCTTTCAGTCCTTAAAATGTCATGGCGGCACGCCGCGCCGTCAAAACTACATGAGCGACTTGAATAGAGTTCGCACTTCGGGTTAAAGCGCGATCATGACAGATCAAATGCCAGACCGCCTTAGCATCAACCCGAAAAGCCCTCACTATAATGAGGCCTTGTTGCTTCGCGGGGTTGGAATTCGCTTTAATGGCGAGATTAAAACCAATGTCGAAGAATATTGTATCTCTGAGGGCTGGGTCAAAGTCGCCGCTGGGAAAGCGGTTGACCGCAAAGGCAATCCTTTGATGCTAAAGCTCAAAGGTACCGTTGAAGCCTGGCCTGAAAACAATGAGGCCGCTGAGTAAGCGACCTCATCTTTTTACATCTATTCCATCGCCTCATAAACGGCGGCGCTTGCAGCTTCTCGTAATTCCAGCGGGCCGTTTGGATTCCCTTGGTCAAAGATCTGGACCATGCCTATAAAGTAAAGCTCGTTAACCGGGTCGACCCAGAAATAGGTGCTCGCCGCGCCGCTCCAGAAGAATGAGCCTGCGGGAATTTTAGTTGGCACCGCTTCAGAGTCTTCCACGGTTCCAACCGTTAGGCCCATACCAAGCCCCGGATAGACATCGCCCTGGTTTACCCCTTGCGAGGAAAGCTGCGCCCCCTCTGGTAGAACGTCGGTGGCCATCAGATTGATGGTTTCAGGCTTCAGGATACGCGTTCCATCTAGCTCCCCCTGATTGACCAGCATTTGAGAAAATCGCCCATAATCATCCATGGTCGAGACAAGTCCGCCGCCGCCTGATTCCATATTCACGGTTTCTTTGCGAAACATCACGCCGGGATACGGTATTGGAACAAGCTGACCATTTTCAGGGTTAAAGCCGTAAACTTCGCTCAGACGGTCATACTTTTCATCCGGCACGTAAAATCCGGTATCTTCCATCCCAAGCGGCGTGAAGAGGCGGCTATCGAGATACTCGCCAAAGCTCTGGCCTGAGAGTTTCTCGATAATATAGCCCTGAATATCCATACCGACGCTATAGAACCAGGCTTCCCCCGGTTGCAGCAGCAGTGGCACGCCGGCAACTTTGTCGACAAAGGTCTGCAAATCCGGGGACTCAAGGATTTTCTGATCGCGGAAGGCGGAATTGGCTGGGTCGGTACCGCCAAGGCCATAAGCAAAGCCAGCCGTGTGGCTCATCAATTCGCGCATTGTAGGCTGGCGCTCAAGATCGACCAGAATGGCAGTCCCGTCTTCGTTGACGCCGCCCAGAACTTTCAGGTTCTCAAACTCGGGCACATGCATGGACACCGGATCGTCCAGCTTGAACGCGCCCTCTTCCCACAACATCATCATCGCAACGCCGGTGATCGGCTTGGACATGGAATAGATGCGATAGATCGTGTCATCGGCAATTGGCTTTTGCGCCTGTAATCCAACCAGACCTGTCTTGAAATCGCTGACCGTCTCGCCCTTATGCACAAGGCGCGTGTGAATACCATAAAGGCGGCCATCAGCCACATATTGAGCCATCGTCGCTTCCAACGCGGCAATACCCTCATCAGAGAAGCTAGCAACCGGCGCGGTCTCAATAGCTGTCTCAGCGGGCAGTGTCGTACAAGCGCTAAGTCCAAAAGTTCCTAGCGCCAGCCCAAGGCCTGCATATTTCAGATACTGCTTCATAAGTTTGCTCCATTTGCCCAAAGGTCTATCCCGATACCCATGCGGCAGTGCGCGAAACTGAGCAAGAGCCGCCGTAGCGGTAATCGCCTTATTGTGAACGAGTGCGCCTAAACCCGACATTATCAATCAGCCGTGTTTTGCCCATCCAGGCCGCTGCTAGCAAACGCCCCTCAAAGCCCGTTGCCACTGGTCCGCCTGCCAAATCCTGCAGCGTCGCAGGATCAACCGCGCTGACATAATCCAGCTTGGCAAACCCAGCCGCCTCAATTCGCGCCTGCGCCTCACTCAGCGCAACCTCAACCGCAACGCCCGTTTCAATCCGGCAAGCAGCACGGTGCAAAGCGCTGCTAATCGTATTGGCGCGCACACGCTCATCAGCGCTCAGATACGTATTGCGCGAGGATTGCGCGAGCCCATCTCGGTCCCGGAACGTTGCTCCGCCCAGCACCTCAATCGGAAAACCAAGATCGCGCACCATCCGGCGGATAATCTGAAGCTGCTGATAGTCCTTCTCGCCAAACACCGCGACATCCGGCTGAACATGTACAAACAGCCGCACCACGACGGTCGCAACACCATAGAAAAAGTGCGGGCGATACACTCCATCCAGAAGGTCCGATAGTCCTTCAACCCGAACATTGGTAACCGATCCTTGCGGATACACCTCTTCCACAGTTGGTAGATAGACAATGTCACAGCCAATCGCTGCGAGTTTGGCAATGTCGCTTTCTTCTGTCCGGGGATAGGTGTCGAGGTCCTCGCCCGGTGCGAACTGTTCGGGATTGACGAAAATACTCGCCACGCTGATATCGGCTTTGCCCTGCGCCAGCTGCACGAGCGACAGATGCCCTTCATGCAGCGCGCCCATGGTCGGCACGAATCCAATCGAGCGCCCAGCCCTGCGATGAGCCGCCAATTCAGCGCGTAAGTCAGTAAGCGTTCGGACAAGAACTGGAGATTTAATCATAATAATTTGCCTGAAACCGCATTCGTAAACGACCTGTTAACTGTTTGCGGCGATTTTTTAAGACATGAGAAAGCACATCTATACCCGCCTCAAGACGCTGCTCACCGCAGCTTGTGCCACCCTCTACACAAGGCAGGCCGTCCCCGCCAAGTCTAAATACAGTCCGGAGCCGAGGCGCATGCCCGCGCAGCCAAGCGCCATAAGCGCCTTTGATGACTGGATGTTTGACGCAGAAATTGCCCTTGAAGCAGAGCGCATTGAGCTTTCCACACAAATGGACACGCTTGCTGACAGTCTCAGCAATCTGCGTGAAACTTTGGCGCTAATCCATGGCGAAGTACCCTACCCTGTTGAAGCTACAACTCAGATGCCTTGCGCGATCGTCCACCATGATGACGCCCTGTTCGAGGGCGAAATGCCCGCGCCGCTGATCTCAGCCCAAGAAGATATTGTCGGCGGCGAAGGGGTCTTCCTCTTCGATGATGCCCCGGACTTCGAAGACGAACTTGCAACCGAACACGCCGCTCAGCAAGCCGCATAAAATCGATGGAGATTTAAACGGCCATGGCCGACGGATACGGATATATCGGTGACACCGCCGAACCATTGACCCTCTCAACCCCGGCACAGAAACAGTGCCGGGTTGTCGTTGTTGGCAACGAAAAAGGCGGCGCTGGTAAATCTACGGTCTCAGTTCATCTCGCAATTGCGTTGATGCGCATGGGCCTGAAAGTCGGTGTTATTGATCTTGATGTTCGCCAACGCACTCTCACGCGTTATCTCGAAAACCGTCTACGCTGGATGCAGTCCACAGGCGCGAAATTGCCAATGCCGGAAATCATTCGCGTTGATGCAAGCGCTGAACGCGATCTCGATATTGCCGAGAAGGAAGAGACCGAGCGGTTCCAGACGTCTCTGACCCGTCTACGCGCTGTTAGCGACATTGTCCTCGTCGATGCACCCGGCGGCGACACGTATCTTTCACGCATCGCCCATATGAGCGCTGACACGCTGATCACACCACTAAATGACAGCTTTGTCGATTTCGACTTGCTCGGTGATGTAAACCCGCAAACGCTCGAAGTCCTGCGCCCCAGCTTCTATTCCGAAATGGTCTGGCAGTGCCGCAAGAATAAGGCGCGCGAGTCACGTCAGCCGATTGACTGGATCGTTATGCGTAACCGCGTCTCTCCGCTCGAAGCACGGAACAAACAGAAAGTCGGCGAAGCGCTTTCTAATCTCGCTAAACGAATCGGCTTCCGCCTCGCGCCGGGCCTTTCAGAGCGCGTCATATATCGTGAGCTTTTCCCCGCTGGCCTGACCTTGCTCGATCTGACTGAAAGTGGTTCGAACGTCTCCTTCACGATGAGCCATGTGGCCGCTCGTCAGGAGCTTCGTGATCTCGTGATTCTCTTGCAAATACCTGAACTCGCAGGCGTTGAAATCGGGTTTTAACGTCTTAAGCTGCATCATTCCCTGACAATTTTGATTTCGAGTTATGACTGCGCTTTATGCCTATGGAGCCTGCAGGTTTTGGCCCGTACGATCACGTGTGAATCACAGTCTTTCAAACTTCGTCCGTGTTTCGACGAAGCAATTGCCTTGTCTAAACTGACTTGTAATCGATAGCCGCTTAGCCCTATTGGCGCTCTGACCAACAAACCCACTTCATCACGGGCAGGTGCATTTTGCGCTACGAAGAAAAACTTATCCAACTCGCTTATGAATTAATTCTGGAGCCCTCAAAGCTCATAGAACTTGATGAGTTGCTTGATCGCAAGATCCATCCAGAACTAAAGAATGATGAGGGCTTCCTGTCAGGGGAAGACCCCTCCCTGCTCGGCGTCAGTCAGTATTTCGAGAATGCCTACGAACTCTCAAGAGATAGAACCGCATTCAAGACATCCAAGGCTGGCATTGCCACCCGCACAGAAACGCAAATCTGGTTTCTGATTGATGATGTAGGGACCGTGACTCGCCTCAGTGAAGCAGCCATGGCCCATTTGGACCTGAAATCTGGCCAAAGTTTTCTGGATATCCTCGCAGGGCTTTCAGACCGGGAAACGTTTTCAGCCTCAATCGGCGCTTCGCAGTCTGACAGTCCTTCGGCCGTAACCGTGTTTTCACTGGTAGAGACCGCGACAGACCGGATACAGCGCTATGTTTTGGAATGGGAAGAGCGCGGGACAGAGGCGCGTATTGGCGTCGTCCAAAAGCTGAATTCCATCTGGGACAATCAAGTCGGCCGCTTATTTGCGCAAAGCCTCGGGCTGACGTCTATCGAGCAAGCCCTTTGCCGCGCGATTATCACTAATACGAGCTTGAGAAGCCTGGCCGATCAAAGACGGCGCTCGATCGGCACAGTTCGAAATCAGTTAAAGCGCATGCTGTCCAAACTCAATTTAAGCTCACAATCAGAACTGATTTGCCTCTATGCTGGCTTCTCAAAGTTCCACCAGCTTGATCATATGCAGGGCAACAGAGCTTTCGAACAAGACCTTAAACGAAAGCTGCAAGTTATTGACTTGTCCTGTGGCAACAAACTCGCTTTTGATGTTTGGGGCGAGCAGACTGCAGACCCCATTCTATACATTCACCCGCTGATTGGCGGCACCGGACTGACAGAAAAAGTAAAAGCGGAGTTCGGGCAACATAATTACAAGTTTCTCATGCCTTGGCGGCCCGGATATGGCGCAACCAGCCGCCTCAGCAAAGGGAATCAAAACCTGCATGATTTCTCTGATATGCTGGCTGAATTACTGGACCGTCTGGAAATACAGCAGTGTCCGGTTTTAGCGAGCAATGGCGCTCTGCCATACGCAATCGCCTTTGCACATAAATATCCTGAAAGGTGCAGCCGGATCATCTTGGCCGCCCCTGCGATTCCACTCACGGTGAATAAACAGTTCTCCATGATGAGCATGCAATTACGCGTCGCAGCCTATCTCGCCAAACACTCTGAAAGCGTTTTCCGGCAGTATTTAAGATCGACCTTGAGTGCAATTGAGGGGGGCTATGAAGAAGACTTTGCAAGACACTTTTTTGAAAAATCAAAGGCTGACCAGGTCACGTCAACTGGTTCAGAATTCCGCAAACTCTTTGTCGACGCTTACAGCTACAGTTTCATCAACGGCTTTGACGGGGCGTTCAACGATTTTGTCTTTAACCGCGGAAACTGGATGCAAGAGTTTGGCGACTTGCCGCATCCCATTCATATGATTTTCGGTGATGATGATCCCCAGCATACGCTGCCATTGGTCAAGAGCTTTGCTGGCAAGTTCAAAAATACAAGTTTTGAGATTGTGCCAGGGGCAGGAAGCTTGGTCTTCTTTCAGGCTCCGGAGCGGTTTGTCAGGGCCATGAAGCGTACTGACGCCTGACAGTCATGATCAACGTCTCGACCCGGTTCGGACCGATCACAGCGCGCTCAAATAGTAACACCTAATATTAAGTTTGCGGCTTGAGGCGCGCACTGTCCCATCTGGGACATTACACAGAATCTATCCTCAGGCATCGCGGGCTCAAAGTTCAAACTTTGGAGCCCCTCCCAATGACATTTCCCAAGACCTCAAAATCTCTCGCCCTCCTCGCCATGTCGTCTGTATCGACATTCGCGTTGGCGCCTGCTGCTTATGCACTGGGCGGCAGCATTCAGAATGCAACGCCGCTTTCTGGCATTGGATCGAGTTGCTCCATCAGGGCGAATATCTCGATTGGCGGGACAGATGATGATGATGGGTTTGGCGTTGACAATTATCGCCTCAAACTCATCGCGCCAAATACAATTTCGGGTATCGGTACAGATGTCGTGAATGGAGAGTTTAACAACTTTCAAACCGTTACCAGAACCCGCACCCTCTCATTGACTGCCAGTGATATTGCTGGAACGCCGTTGGCAAATGCGGGCCCGAACGCGGTGCTTCAGGTTGCACTGGAAGACGTAACTGGATTTCAGAACGCTCCGGTTGCCGGTCCGTTTGAGGATACGTTCGATGTTACGTTGAGCGCCCTTCGCCAAAGCGGCAGCAATGCTTGTGTTCAGGTTGCAAATGCGATCTCACCAAATCGTGCCCCGAATGCCAATGCCGGGCCGGACCAGACCCTCACAGGGGCAAACCTGAATGTCTCGCTTGATGCATCTGCAACAACTGATCCTGATGGAGATCCAATCGCCTCTTATGCATGGACGCAAATCAGTGGACCCACGGTCGCTCTAAGCGGTGCCAATACAGCAACGCCAAGCTTCACCTTCAATCCAACCGCAGTAACGGTTCTGGAGTTTCAGGTTCGCGTCAGTGACGGCTTGGTCAATGGGAGCGCAACCGACCGGGTGGTGATTACGCTGAACCCAGCTCAGAATAGCGGACCAACCGTAAACGCGGCGATCTCACCCACAACTCTTATTGTTCCGGAACGGTTGCCTGTTAACGCTGCGGCTCCTGCCTTCAATCTCGATGCTTCGAATTCGACGGACCCGGATAGCGATCCGCTAACGTATAGTTGGGCGCAAGTCAGCGGCCCAAGCTTCACGATCGCAGACCCTAATGCGGCGACAACAACCGCAACGGCCTCATCAAATATTAGCGTGGATACCGTCGCCACTTTCAGTATCGCTGTGACGGATGCGACGGGCAGCAACCAAACAAGCTCTGGCACACTGTCCCGGCAAATTGACTTTGATGCGCAACCTACAGCCGATGCAGGCGCAGACCAAACTGTAACCTATTCTCCCGGACAACAAATCTTCTTTAACGGTAGCGGCTCAACAGACGATAAGGCCATTACTGGATATGAATGGGTCCAGGTGTCTGGCCCCGCAGTGAATAATTCAGCAGGTAGTACCACCACGTTGGGGAGTGTTCTTGGGATTACTGCAGGAACAGATATCCAATTGCCTACGGGCATCACACAGACAACCGATTTCGGGTTCGAGTTGCGCGTTTCTGATGGTGTAAACCGCGTGGACCAGCGCGCGATTGATGGCATCACCATCACAGCGCAAGTCGTAAACCAACCGCCAGTGCCAGATGCCGGCAATGACATTACCGATAATAATTACACGCCAGGGACGCCAATCCAGCTGGACGGAAGTGGCTCGACTGACCCTGAAGGCGATCCCTTGACCTATACATGGTCAAACCCAACCGGACTGAGCGGGATCACATTCTCTGATCCAAATGCCGTCTCGCCAACACTATCGGTGTCTCAAGCCTTTTTTGGGGGCCAGACAAACGCGCAATTTATTGTCAACCTGACGGTGAATGATGGCAATGGTAACAGTACCAGCGACCAGATTATCGTCACACTGCAGCGCGCGGTGGCAAATCAGGTTCCGACAGCAGATGCAGGTCCTGATGAAACGCTAAATAACTATACGCCTGGAACCGCCACAGCGTTGACCGTTGGAACCTCTAGTGATCCGGACAATGACCCGCTCACTTTCCAATGGCGTATCACTGGAAATCCACCCGCTGGGATCTCGCTTACCAATGCCTCGACGAGTGCCCCCTCAATCGCGGCAACATCGTCCGCTTTTTCAAATTCCAACTCTATCTCGGTCAGTCTTGAATTAACGGTTGATGATGGAAATGGCGGAACCGCCACAGATACGAAAACAGTCACCTTCACACGTGCTGCAGTGAATCAGGTCCCTGTTGCGAATGCGGGGCCGGACCAGACAATCAGTGGTGCTATTGCTGGCGGGCAAGTGCGTCTTGATGGATCAGGCTCATCCGATCCGGATGGTGACCCGTTGACCTATACATGGACGCAAACTGCTGGACCAACTGTGACTTTAGCTGGCCTGCAAGCTAATCCCGCGACCCCTTCCTTCAGTATTCCGGCTGGCTTAACCGGGTCGACTGACATTGAATTTCGTTTGGTTGTGACGGATGGAACCATTAGCTCGCCAGCTGACACGGTTCGTATCACGCTGAATCCACAAACCGCGACCAATCAAACGCCTATTGCTGATGCGGGTGCAGATATCGTCTCAGCATCCTATCGGGCGGGTAGTATCATACAGCTGGATGGCACCAACTCGTCAGATGCTGACGGCGATCCGCTAACCTATCAATGGACACAGATTGCGGGGCCATCTGTGTCTCTATCCAGCGCGACAATTGCCCAGCCTGGCTTTTTTGTGAACAACCTCACTGCGCAGACCGTCTACACGTTTGAACTCGTGGTAAATGATGGCACCACCGCCTCTGTTGCCGATAGCGTCACGGTAGATTTAACACCCGCGCCACCTAACCGTGCTCCCACGATTGATGCTGGCCCAGATCAGACCTTTACTAACTACACTCCGGGCGACCGCGTGAACCTTTCAGGCGAAGCTTCAAGTGATCCAGATGGAGATCCCCTCAATTACTTCTGGACGATCACATCGAATAGTCCGGATGTGATTCTGGTAAATGCCGCGACACGTAATCCAGGAATCATTGCGCGGCCTGCTGCGTTTGGCACCAATCAAACGCTTAATGTTGATCTCGAACTCGAAGTTGATGATGGCACTGTCGGTGGCTTTGATACCAAACGCGTCACCTTCGATCAGCAGGCGAGCGCCAATCAAGCCCCTGTCGCAAACGCGGGCCCCAATATCAGCGATCCATCCTACGTCTCCGGCTCGGCGATCACGCTTGATGGGTCCGGTTCTTCTGATCCCGATGGTGATCCTCTGACCTATTCCTGGCGGCAGTTAAGTGGGCCAACAGGCGGGGTCAGCCTCACGAATACAAGCTCTGCACAAGCAACGTTTAGCGTGACGGGTATCTCTGCAGCGAGGCAATATTCATTCGAACTGACCGTGAGTGACGGGACATCGTCTGATGTATCTAGTGTAACGGTGAATGTTACCCCAGCAGCATCGACAAATCAGGCGCCTTCTGTTGATGCAGGCCCAGACATCACATTCAATAATGCGCCTTTGTCTTCGTTCGGTGTGTCTCAGGCAACCGCTACTGACCCGGATGGTGATACCCTAACGGTAAACTGGTCCCAGATTTCTGGGCCAACGATCAGCATTAGCGATCCAAGCATCTTGAACCCGCGAATCTCCTACGATCCGATGCAGAACCCCTCACAGCAAACCGCTGTGCTCAGATTAAGCGTTGATGACGGGAACAATCCGCCTGTTACTGATGATGTCACAGTGACCCTTAATCCAAGGAATGCGCCTGTTGCTGATGCCGGTCCAGACCAGACGGCCACCGTTATAGCAGGGGCCGCAATCCAGCTCGATGCGAGTGGGTCTTCAGATGTAAATAATGATAACCTTACATATACTTGGTTCCAGCGCTCCGGACCGACTGTAACATTAGATGATGCCGCCCTCGTTCAACCAAGCTTCCAAGTTCCGGCTGGCCTTAGCGGCAATCAACGTCTGGAATTTGGCGTACAGGTTGGCGATGGTACGACCAATCGAACCGACACGGTTATTATCAACCTGACTCTGAACGACCCGCCAGTTGCTGATGCTGGTGTAGATCAGAGGCTTAACAGCCCGGCGCAGAATCAAACCATCACCCTTGATGGCAATGCCTCTTCAGACCCCAATGGCGATGCCCTGACTTATACTTGGACGCAAATCAGTGGACGAGCTGTCACCTTGAGCGATCCGGCAGCCGTTTCGCCGACCTTCTCCTATACCCAACCGTCCGGTAGCTTGCCGAGCCAGGAGGACTTCATTTTCGACTTGATCGTCAATGATGGCAGTCAGGACTCGCCTCGGGACCAGGTTTCGGTCTCGATCATCAACAATACTGCACCAGTGGCCAGTGCTGGCTCAGCTCTCTCGAACATTGATGCCGGGGCCACCGTCACACTTGATGCCACAGGCTCCAGCGATCCGGATGGTGATGCTTTGACCTATGCGTGGCGCCAGGTTTCGGGGCCATCCGTGATCTTGCAAAGCGCGGCGACAGCGACGCCGAGCTTTACCGCCCCGAATGTTCAGAGCACGCAATCTATTGTCTTTGAAGTTGAGGTTAGCGATGGCGATCTGACGGATACCGCACAGGTAACGGTTGAGGTACGCCCGACGGGTTCGATCACGATTGTTCAGGTCACGCAGGGCGGTGATTTCGGCTTTGGGTTCACCTCAAACCTTGCGGCTTTGACCACAACGCTTGGTACTTCGAACGGCACCGCGCAGGTCACCGCCAGCAATGTCGTGGCTGGCACCTATTCGATTGCCGCCGATGATGCCAAGCCGTTCGGCTATGCGCTGACGGGGCTCACCTGTTCTGATACCGACTCAACAACCGATCTTGCGGCGCGCACGGCAAGCATTGTGCTCGCCCCCGGTGAGGACGTGACGTGTACCTTTACCAGCGTGAACAGCCGCAGCGCGGCGCAGAAGCAGATCAAGGATTTCCTCTCGGTCCGTAACACGCTGCTGCTCTCCAATGGCCCCGACCTGCAACGCCGCATGGACCGTCTCAACGGCACTGTGCAGCGTGGATCGGTCAGCGCTGGCGGTTATATCCTGCCAAACTCGGATCAGCAGCCAATCACCGCAGAGCTGGACGAGCAAGGCGGCAAGGTCTCAACCAGCTTACAGACCTTCCAGGCTGGCAAGAGCGACATTGACCGCACTGGCCAAGGCTCGCTCGATGTCTGGGTTGAGGGCACATTTGCAACCTTTGATCTGGCCGGGCGTAGCGGCGACTTCTCGCTCTTCTATGGCGGCGTGGACTACCTTCTGACGGATGATCTTCTGGTCGGCGGTGTGGTGCAACTTGATCAGATTGATCAGGAAGGTGACCGCAACGGCCTCGGCGCGGCGGATGGCAATGGCTATATGATTGGTCCCTATGTGACGGCCCGCTTACAGGAGAACCTGTTCGTTGATGCCCGCGCTGCGATTGGCCAATCAGAGAATACTATCTCTCCGCTTGGCACCTATAAAGACCAGTTCGAAACCGACCGGGCTTTGGTCGAGGCCAGCGTCTTTGGGGACTGGAAGGTTGAGGAAAACACAATCGTTCGCCCAACCGTCAGTATACGTCATATTAGTGAGCTCCAAAAGGGGTATACGGACAGTCTCGGTGTTGGTGTTGGTAACCAGGCCGTCAATCAAGGCGAGCTAAGCTTTGCGCCGCGCGTGCAAACTCTATGGCAAGCCAGCGATACGCTGACCTTGCGGCCCTATGCGGAGCTGGAAGGCATCTACACGTTCGGAGATGACGCAGAGCAATATCTTGGCAGCGAGACCCGCCTGCGGTTTGAAGCTGGATCAGACCTCTTCAGCACAGACAATCTCACTGGAAGCCTTTCCATCTTCGCCGACGGCATCGGCACCGAAGACTATCAAGCCCAGGGCCTCAGATTCCAATTCAGCTATACTTTCGAATAGACCGCACATGACTGACTTTAAGAGAGCCGCGCGATCCTGCGGCTCTCTCACCTCATAGAAAAAGAAAGACTGAAATTATGAAACGCATTCCTGTCATCACGGGCCTCGCCCTTGTCTCGCTCACAGCCCTTCCCGCTTTTGCAAACACGAACGCCGCCTGCGGCACGGCGGGCGAGCATATCGCAAATGTGCTCTCAAACATGGAAAATACAAATCCAGATCTTCTAACCAGCCTGGAAACCTTCAGGGTCGCTCAATTAGACGCTTTGGACAGAAAGATTAAAATAACCGCTGATGGTTTCGGGGTTGATGAAGCAGGTATTCAAGCGGAGTCAAAGACCGAACGCGATGCGATGAAAATTCAACTTGAAGCAAAGTACGGGGTCACCGACCTTCACCAGGATTATGCCGAAATGCTAATCAACTGCGTAAAAGCGTCCAGTGAAGTAGAGCTTGGCCAGACTCAAGGCGCGTTCATGGCGACCATAAACGAAATTCGGCGCATGATTGGTTGAGCCGAAGTCACAAGACGCCTACCCAAGCAAGCCGATCTTATATGCTCTAAAAGCGCCTCAGAATGTGTGGAAAATAAAAAGTTTTCCGCCCCCTTTGCGGTCTGACTTATACTGCACGCCATGTTCGAGCATCGCTGGCATATCTTCTATTACAGCCAAGTCCCCCTGTGGCTATGGCCAGCGGTGTTCTGGCAGCTCTGGGAGATTGACCGCTGGTCTGCGCATTTCCAGCGCCGCGTCTTTGTCGAGGTCGAGCCAGACGGCAAAGTCTATTCCGTCTGGTGGGAAGGCATGCATGACCGTTGGGACGAAGACACCCACGAGAAGCTCACCTGGTCGCCCGGAGACCTGGAGCAATACTTGCCGGGAAGACTAGCCAAGGCCATGACCCAAATTTCAGGGCCGAGATTCGGAGCCCTCAGCCCGGTTCATGCGCTGGGCGAAGCCCAGTCGCGGAACCCGCTTCGACCCCCGTGCGCGAAGCGCTTAGCGGGGGTCCAAACTCAGACCTCAGCTTGTGAAGACCTCTTACCCCTAGGCCTCCCGCT
>CAZGVG010000035.1:19821-24781 GCA_964528975.1 uncultured Hyphomonas sp. | reverse complement strand
ATCATTCATAAGGCGGATCGGTTCGGGCTGGCCCAGCTGTATCAGTTGCGCGGACGGGTCGGGCGCTCAAAATTGCGGGCCTATGCGTATCTGACGACCCCGGCAGACCGGGTAATTTCACCCAATGCCGAGCGGCGGCTGCGGGTCTTGCAAAGCCTTGATAGTCTTGGCGCTGGCTTCCAGCTGGCGAGCCACGACCTTGATATGCGCGGCGGCGGGAATTTGCTCGGCGATCAGCAATCTGGCCATGTCCGTGAGGTCGGCGTCGAGCTGTATCAGCAAATGCTGGAAGATGCGGTGAACGCGCTGCAAAGCGGCAAGAACGAAGCTGACGAAGTGGCCGATGAATGGTCGCCGCAGATCAATCTTGGGCTCTCGGTTCTCATCCCGGAAGCTTATGTTGAAGATCTTGGCGTCAGACTTGGCCTCTATCGCCGTTTAGCGGATTTGAAGACTGAGCAAGAGCGGGAAGCCTTTGCGGCTGAACTGATTGACCGCTTCGGGCCACTGCCAGAGGCAACGGTCCAGCTTCTGAATGTCACGGCGGTGAAAGTGACCTGCAAGGCGCTTGGCGTGGCCAAATTGGATGCCGGGCCAAAAGGGATCGTTCTGAGCTTCCGAGATGATACAGCAGTTGATCCAGCCAAGCTGATGATGCTGGTGCGGTCGCGCCCCGGCAAGATGAAGCTACGCCCTGACAGCAAACTTGTGATTATGGGCGTTCCATCCGACCCGAAACAGCGGGTTCAGTCGGTTAAAGGCTTGCTGAAAGAGCTGGAGGCAACTGCGAGTGTCTCGCTTTAAGCGCGGTGGCGCTTTTTGAAGCCAGGTTTTGCGGTCAGGCCGCCGATTAGAGTCTTGAGCGTATGGAAGCTGCGCCGCTCAATCGCACGCCATTCAACTTGCTGCCCTAGCTTTTCTTCAATCCGCCGGGCCAGACTGACGGCGCCGCGATAATGTGTTTCGGGCAGGGTGACGCAGATATGATAGGCGTCCAACCGCGAGGCCAGATCAGTTTCGCGCAATAAAGGCTTGATCATTTCCGCGGTTTCTTTCGCCTCTTTTGGCGAGTCGAGCGTCAGCGCCAGCAATGTAAGCGGCATGGATAGTTCATCCGCCTGAAGCATTTGCGCTTCTAAATGCGCTTCAAGGAACGCCTTTGAGGCTAAACCACTCGCGCGGTCCTGGGCGGGTGTTGTGACGCCCTGATGTCTGGAATAGCGACTTGTCTGGCTCAGTGAGATTTGCTGCAGGCGCTCAGCCAGGGCTTCAACATCATCTGTAAGATCAATGATCAGGTCAGCATTGGCCGCTTGGTCCGGTGAGGCCAGCGTATTGGAATCTGGCCGCAGCAGCAGAACAATATGAGGTGGAGTGACCTGCGGCAGCGATTTGATCCGGCTCAGCAGGCGCAAGGCCTCTCCGTTTGACCGGGTCGGGCAGAGCACCAGCGTATCAAAACGGCCACTGGAGAGGTAATCTTCAGCTGTCAGGCAACTCAACGCCGCAACCAGATCGACATTTGCCTGATTGAGGCAGCTTTTCAGGCCATTCAAGAACGGCGCGTCTTGGCCAAGCCATAAAAGGCGGGGACGGGCTTTGAGAGGCGCTTGTTCCACAGCAGCGCCAAACCGGCTGGAGGTGAGTTTGCGCAAGCCAATCTCACGGTTGCGCCGGTTTTCGCGGTCCCGGATGGCGATCCGCGCGGCAAGGGTCGCGATCTGGTTGATATCATTCAGTTGAATGTCTGTGCCGGCTGGGACAGCGCCGTCTTTGCCGAGCGTGATCAGGATGCGTTCGCGCTTGTTGACGGTTGCAGCGGGCCGCGTCGTCAGGTCGAGAAAAATCGGTGCAGCATCGGGCGGCAAATAGTGGCCGCGCACCGGCACGGGACGCAAGCCCGCCTGTCGCAAACGGGTCTGCAGCATCTCAAGCCGGGGACTTTCCGACATGACATGGATGACGGGCGCATCAAAGCTGCGGGGTGTAAGCATCTAAAAGTGTCCCGGTTTTGCTCAATCGCGTCAGGCGACGTTGCGTAATGGCTTTATTTTGCGCCTCTGAGTCTTAAGGTCTGGTTGACTTTAACGGTTTGTAACGAACCGATTGCGAGGGAGCGACAGATGGCGCAAGGACCACTTTCCGGAGTGAAGATTATTGAGTTTGCTGGCATTGGGCCGGGCCCATTTTGCGGCATGCTGCTGAGCGATCTTGGCGCAGATGTTGTACGCATTGACCGGGCCGGGCGATCGCGTCCGGGTAATCCCGCCGATGTGATGAGCCGAGGGCGGCGCTCGATCGCGCTGAACCTCAAGGATGACGGCGACCGCGAGACCGCGCTGAAGCTGTTGGCAAAAGCCGATGGCTTGATCGAGGGATTTCGGCCCGGCGTGATGGAGCGCAATGGTTTGGGGCCGGATGTCGTTCTGGCGCGTAATCCGAAGCTGGTTTACGGGCGGATGACGGGCTGGGGCCAGGAAGGCGCGCTGAGCCATTCTGCTGGGCATGACCTCAATTACATTGCGATCACAGGCGCACTGCATGCGATGGGCGACAAGGATGGCCGCCCGCGTCCGCCGCTCAATCTGATCGGTGACTATGGCGGCGGTGCTCTCTACTTGGCCATGGGGCTGCTGGCGGGCATCCTGAACGTCAAGAATGGCGGTGAGGGTCAGGTCATTGATGTCGCTATGTCTGACGGCGCGGCGTCTCTGGCGACTATGTTCTACGGCATGCGTGCCATGGGGATGTGGACAGATGAGCGTGAGGCGAACCTGCTGGATGGCGGCGCGCATTTCTATGACACATATGAGTGCTCTGACGGCAAATGGGTCTCGATTGGATCGATTGAGCCGCAATTCTATGCGCTCTTGCTGGAAAAGGCGGAGCTGACCGATCCTGAGTTTCAGGCGCAGATGGACCGCTCGAAATGGCCCGAGTTGAAAGGCAAGTTGATGGCGGTGATCAAGACCAAGACCCGCGATGAATGGTGCGCGATTATGGAAGGCACCGACATCTGCTTTGCGCCTGTGCTATCCATGGCCGAAGCGCCAGACTATCAGCACAACAAAGACCGCGAGACGTTCGTAACGCTGGATGGTGTCGTACAGCCTGGCCCTGCGCCGCGCTTCAGCAAGACGCCGGGCGCGGTTCAGGGCAAGCCCGCCGGGATTGGTGAGCATCAAGATGAAGTGCTGGCCGACTGGGGTATATCCTAGGCATGGGCGCGCTACCGGGTACAACGGGGCGGCGGCGCATCTATCTGATGCGGCATGGCTTTGTCGACTATACGTCCAAAGAGGTCCGCGAGGCGCAGGACCCCTCGATTGCATATCTGACGGAGACGGGCCGGGAAGAGGCAAGGGCAGCGGGGGTCGCGCTGTCGGAAGTGCCGTTGGATGCGGCCTTTCATACAGGATTACGGCGGACGCAGGAAACGGCTGAAATTGTGCTTAGTCAGCATGAGTTGACCGCGCCTGAGCTGGAACAGGAAGCCCGGTTCATGGAGCTACGATCCGGTCAGTATATCGATTTCAAATCAGCTGAGCAGTTGGCCGCCACAATGACATTTCAGTTTGAGCGGGCGGGAGAGCCAGGCGCGACTTTTCTGGAAGGCGGGGAGAAATTCTCTGACGCCATGCTACGGATTGAAGATGGCTTGAAGGGGCTTTTATCGCGTCCCGGCTGGGCGACAGTGCTGATCGTAGCGCATGAAGTGGTCAACCGGATGATCCTGTCCTGGGCGATTGGTGCGCCGCTGGGGTCAAGCTCAGCTTTTGAGCAAGACACGGGCTGTATCAACATTCTCGACTTTGATCTGGTGCCCGATGAGGCAGGAAATACGCGAATTGAGCGGGCTTTGATTAAAGCCGTTAATCTGACGCCGGCCAATTATTTAAAGAATGGCATGAATTTACGCTCTTTGGAGGCGATTTTCACGCGCGCAGCTGAATAGCCGTTCAGAAACACGTGTTTCCGTGACATGAATATGAATGAAAAAATAGTTTCAGCTGCAACTGTGTTCATATTGGTTCAGCTACAACACACATGTCGACAGGGAGACCGGAATGTTTCGGACGACCTGACGACGTCCTTCTTGCTTGACTTGGCCGTTCTTAGGAGCGGCCTTTTTTTTGCGCGAGCGCTTCTGCTTTCACCATCGCCATATTCAAATTGTCTTCAAGCTTTTGACGCAGTGTTTCGCGATCATCGCCTGGCTGTGGAATAATCGGATCGCCAAAGACGACAGCGCCGCGTGTGAACGGGTAAGGGATGCGAAATCCATCCCATGTGTTCAGTTGCTTTCGCGGGTTCGAGACAATCGCATAGGGCAGGATGGGCGCGCCAGAGCGCTGGGCCATAATGATCGGGCCGTTCTGCGCGATCTCGGCCGGGCCGCGTGGGCCATCCGGTGTGATGCAAAGCGCGCCGCTGCTTTTAAGAAGCTTCAAAGCCTCAGCCAGTGCGCGCATTCCGCCTTTATCTTTTCTCTTTTTCTTATGCGTTGAAGAACCGCGCACAGCTTCAAGCCCCAAATGCTTGATGGCTTTGGCGACAGGCTCGCCATCCCGGGAGAGCGAGATCAACATCGCGGAGCGGTCTTTCTGCTCTGGCCATTTACGGATGATCTGGTTCCAACCAGACGGCAGGAGCAGGATAGAGGAGTGCCAGGCCGCAACAATCATACTTGGGTGGTCAAGCCAGGCTTCAAGCGCTGTCTCTTCGCCCTCAACGCTCCACCGGATTGTCCGATTGCAAAGCGCCATATAGGCCCAGATAATCCAGCCCAGAAGACTGGTCATAAAGGGACTTCGCAAGAGTGCTTTCATGGCGAGCAGCTGTAGCGATGATTACAGGGTCCGCATAGGCGTGAATGCAGAACGCCCGGCCTGTTTCCAGACCGGGCGACTGCACTCATTAAGAGATTTAAGCGAAGGTTCGCTTACGGTACGAAGACCGT
>CAZGVG010000035.1:0-19721 GCA_964528975.1 uncultured Hyphomonas sp. | reverse complement strand
GCTGAGTTGAAGTTTGATGTGACATCAGACTCTTCAGTTGTGACAGATGTTGTCGCACCGATATTGAAGGCGGTGTTTGAAGCAACGTAGAAGCTTGATTCAAACTCCATCGCTTCGCCGCTGACAGATGTGTTTGGATCAAACGCTGTCAGAGCACCAACGACAGATGTTTCGTCAATGTCTGTGCCGTCGACAGTCAGAACGTCGCCGAGGGTGGAACCCGCAGCAGTCGCGTCAGTGGTCAGATCCAAAGATCCGGTTACGACAGTTGTGCCGTCGCTTGAAATCAGGTCAGTGCCGTCTGTGCCAACGCCAATGATGAAGTCATCAGCAATTGCGCCGCCAGCGCCGTCGCCAGACCAGACGATTGCAACGCCAAGCACTTTAAAGTGTGGGCGGTCGATGATTGAAGCTTGGGCAGGGGCGACAGCAGCAGTTGTGCAGGTTGCCAGGGCTGCGCCAGCCAGAAGCAGTTTACGGAAGCTCATTATATTCTATCTCCATGATGGGTGCAGCTATGTGCTGCGTGCCGGGCCTTTTGACCTCGTGCTCCATATATCTCAGAGATAATCTTATATTCCGCTAAGACCTGCAGAAGATTCCGTCAGACCGCGTTAACGGTTCATTATACAGCCGGGTGAGCTTTATCAGAGAGTTCAGCATAACGCCCGCCATGATAGACCAGCGGCGTGGCGGTGGCGTCTGAAACCAATTGCTCAACTTGCGCGACGAAGATGACATGATCGCCGGCTTCATGCTGACTATAGAGTGAGCATTCGAGACGTGCGGCGCAATCGGCGAGCAAGGGAACGCCGCCAAGGCCCGGATTTGTCTGAAGACCGCGGAACTTGTCTGCGCCGGAGCGGGCAAAGGTTTCAGAGACTCTTGCCTGATCGGCTCTTAATATATGTACCGCAAAGTGCGGGGCTGTTTCGAACGCAGGCAGGCTGCGAGAGGTTTTGCCAACCGACCAGAGGATTAAGGGCGGGTCGAGTGAGACAGAATTAAACGAGTTTGCGGTAATCCCGACTTTCGACCCATCAGGGTCCAGCGTTGTGATCACCGTCACGCCAGTTACAAACAGGCCGAGGGTTTCGCGGAAGGTGCGTGTGTCAAAACTCATGTTTTTCTATGTGGGGCATTTGTCGCTGTGGTCTAGGCCCGCAATGAAAGTCAGACGTTATTCATGCACCGAACATCATGGCCCCTGACTTAAGGGGAGTGTGATTTTTAGGAAACACTTTCAGGATGTATCTGGAACAGCAACCGAACAAATTGTCTCGCGCTGTCAGAATCCAGCTTATGTGTATGCAAAATTGCAATTCTGGAATGCAATAACGGGGTAATTTTGATATAGTGTCGCATTCCGCGTCTCCCACGGCCATATTGTGACGTATGTGCGGGACACCGTAAAACATAGTGATTTTATACTTTTAGACACTTTTATGAACGTCTTAACACTTGGTTGAGATGTATGAATGGCTGTTCATAATGAATGGCTGTTCATCTTCGAATTGGATCAAAAATTGTTCGAAAAAAGAGCTTGTATGTCGGATTTATAACAGGCATCTAGGGATCATTGAGAGCGGGCAGCAAGCCCCGAAATGCAGTGAAGGACATCTTTTAGCAGTGACCGGAAATAACCGGCGCGTCCAAGATGTGGAGAGTGAGTAAATGAAAGATTGGTGTAACGATGACGGCGCACGCCGTTTGAAAGATAAAATTGCGGAATATTGGTCTGACCGTGGTTATGACGTAGAAGTTGATCTCGTAGATGCTGGGTTTGTTCCTGCCATGCGCAGTGCACGTACAGATGTACGCAGCAACATGGTCAACGGCATGCCGCGCCGCAAGATTGTGAACGTCAATGAAGTTCGCAATGAGTACCGTCCTGACTAAGGACTAGGGCTGACGGGCAAGTTCGATCAGAGCTTGTCGCATGTCCCGCCAGTGATCTACGGATCGCAAGCGTTTATAAGGCAGATCGGACAGTGTTCCGTAGCCAAATGAAACGAACACAAAGGGCAGCTCCGCATCACGGGCTGCCCTTTCGTCTGTCTGGCTATCGCCCACCATGACCGCGCGCTCCGGGACCCCGCCTGCGCGGGAGATGGTCTCCAGAATATGCGTGCCGTCGGGTTTTTTGATGCTGAGCGCGTCGCCGCCCACGGTGCTGTCAAAATATCCATAGAGTGAGAGCCCTGTCAGCACCTCTTCTGCCAGATTTTGGGCTTTGTTGGTGCAGACCGCGAGCGTTGCGCCGTCTTGTTTCAAGAGATCAAGCGTTTCGTGGGCCTGCTCAAACGGCGCGCTAAGGCGTGTGATGTTGGCCAGATAATGATCCAGAAACATCGGCCAGAGCGTGTCGTGGATTTCGGCCTCATCGACCGGGCAGCCATGATGGCTGAGCCCTTTGCGGATCAAGGCCTTTGCGCCGTCGCCAATCATCAACCTGATACTGTCCAGCGTCACCGGGCCAAGACCCTTGGAGGCGAGCGTGTTATTGAGCGCGGCGTGCAGGTCTGGCGCGGTTTCAACCAGGGTTCCATCCAGGTCAAAGACGAGGGTCCAGCCAGTAAAATCAAATGCCATCTGTGTTTTCCTTGACCGATAGGGGTCGCATCGACTCAGAACATGCTCTAGGGCGATTACAGAATTTTCGCGAGAGGTTTCGCCATGACAGAACGCGCTGCGGTTATCCTGGCTGCTGGACAGGGCACACGGATGCGCTCCAGCTTGCCCAAAGTGTTGCATCCCGTTGGCGGCAGGGCGATGCTGGACTGGTCGATTGATCTGGCGCGCAAGGTGGGGTGTCAGCGGATCATCGTTGTGTGTAGTCCGGCAGGCGCAGCGGTACAGGAACATGTCCGCGCCGTGCTGGGCGCAGATGCGATCGCTATACAGGACCCGCCGCAAGGCACCGGGCATGCCGTTGAGGCGGCTAAGCCAGCGCTCCAAGGCTTTGTGGGTGATCTTGTTGTGCTTTACGGCGACACACCGCTGATCCCGGCGCACGCGGTTGAGGCGCTTTTTAATGAGCTAAAATCTGGCGCAGCGGTCGGCGTGCTGGGCTTTGAAGCCGCTTATCCCGGCGCCTATGGGCGCTTGATCACGGACGCGACAGGCAACCTGGAAGCGATTGTTGAAGCCAAAGAAGCAACGCCTGATCAACTAGCGGTGGATTTTTGTAATTCCGGCGTGATGGCGGCGCAGGCCAACAAGATGTTTGACCTGCTGGGCGATGTGACGAATGAGAATGCCAAGGGCGAGTATTATTTGACCGATATTGTTGCGCTAGCACGTAAAGGTGGTGGGTTTTGCCGGGCTGTACGCTGCAGCGAGGACGACGTGTTAGGGGTCAACTCACGCGTTGAACTGGCTCAGGCTGAGGCTGTGTTCCAGAGTAAGCGCCGCGCCGAACTGTTGGTTGCAGGGGTCACGATGACAGCCCCTGAAAGCGTCTATTTCAGTCATGACACGGTGATCGAGAATGACGTCATTATCGAGCCGCACGTCGTTTTTGGGCCGAATGTGCAGATCCATAGCGGCGCAAAAATTCGCGCCTTCAGTCATTTGGAAGGCGCGCGCGTTGATGAAGGCTGCGAGATTGGCCCTTATGCGCGGATTCGTCCCGGCACTGTCCTGGAAGCAGGCGCAAAGATTGGAAACTTTGTTGAAGTCAAGAAAACCCGTGTCGGAAAAGGCGCCAAGGCGAACCATCTTTCCTATCTCGGTGACGGCGATGTTGGCGACGGCGCGAATATCGGGGCTGGCACGATCTTCTGCAATTATGATGGCTTCCTGAAATATCAGACCAAGATCGGTAAAGACGCCTTTGTTGGATCAAACTCCGCGCTGGTCGCCCCTGTCACCATTGGTGAGGGTGCGATGGTTGGGTCTGGGTCAGTTATTACTAAGGATGTTGAGGCCGGCGCGCTGGCGGTTGGGCGCGGCAAGCAGATGCAGAAGGCGGGGTGGGCAACCGCTTTTCGGGATAAAATGGCGGCGATTAAAGCGGCCAAGAAAAAGGGCTGATGGAGAATAAGCATGGCGAATGAGCTGGAAAAAGAAAACGCGGCTCAAGCTGCTATGGATTTTGTCGAAGATGGCATGACAATTGGGCTTGGGACAGGGTCCACGGCCAAGTTCTTTGTTGAATTTCTGGCCGAAGAAATTGCTGATGGTCTGGTTGTGCGCGGTGTTCCAACCAGTGAGCAGACACGTCGGCTCGCCGACTCGCTGGGTGTGCCTTTGGTCGATGTGGAGCAAGTTGATCGCATTCATTTAACCGTTGACGGCGCAGATGAGGTGGATGATCAGGCCCAACTGATCAAAGGCGGCGGCGCGGCTTTGCTGCGCGAAAAGATTATTGCCAATGCCAGCGATTTGATGATCGTGATCGCTGATCCATCCAAACAGGTTGAGGCCTTGGGCGCGTTCCCACTGCCGGTCGAGGTCACCCCGTTTGGTTATACGATCACCGCGAAGAAGGTTTATGATGTGCTGAAAAAGGCGGGCGTCCTGAAGCCGATGGTTAAGGTTCGTACAACGCCTAGCCACAAGCCGCTTGTCACAGATGGCGGCAATTTCATCCTCGATTGCGCCTGTGGCTTGATCCCGGATGCACCTTTGGCGGCGGCTCTTTTGTCAAATATCCCCGGCGTGGTTGAGCACGGTTTGTTTATCAATCTGGCGCGCACCGTGATTGTCGGCGCTGAAGACAGCGCAACGGTATTTGAATACTAGAAAGCCAAGCGCCATATCCAGCGTTGACCTAAAAATTATCCCATAAGGACCTCTCGCAAATGGCTGACCATGATTATGACTATGACCTGTTCGTGATTGGCGGCGGCTCCGGCGGCGTTCGCGCAGCGCGAATTGCGGCGACACATGGGGCCAAGGTTGCGCTGGCCGAGGAATATCGGATGGGTGGGACGTGTGTCATCCGGGGCTGTGTGCCTAAGAAATTCATGGTCTATGCCAGTGACTATGGGCGCAAGCTGGATGAGGCTAAGAAGTATGGCTGGGACGTCTCGGTTAGCGGTTTCGATTTCGCAAGTTTCATGGCCACCATGCATGCCGAAGTCGACCGCTTGTCGGGCCTGTACATGAGCGGTCAGGTCAATGCGGGCGTTGATGTATTTGAAGAGCGGGCTGAGTTCGTGGATGCGCATACGCTGAAGCTGAAAAGCAGCGGTAAAACGGTGACGGCTGACAAGATCCTGATTGCGGTGGGCGGAACGCCCTGGCGACCAGACGCTGACGAGTTGCCAGGTGTTGAGCATACGATCACTTCAGATGGCGTGTTTCAGCTGACTGAATTGCCCAAGCATATCGTTATTGCAGGGGGCGGCTATATCGCCTGCGAGTTTGCACATGTTTTTGCGGGTCTTGGTGTTGAGACCTGTCTTGTTTACCGCGGCGATACGGTACTGCGCGGGTTTGATATGGATGTGCGCACCGAAGTGCATGAGGGCCTGAAAGAAGCCGGGATACGGGTAATCACCAACACGGTCTTTGAACGCATTGAGAAGCGTGAGGGAGAGATGCCTCTGCATGCCAAGATGACGAATGGTATGGCCCTAGATGCCGACGTGATCATGATGGCCGTCGGGCGAAAGCCCCATATTGATGGGCTTGGGCTTGAAACAGCTGGTGTCACGGTTGGCGAGCGACATGAGATTGTCGTCGATGAATTTTCCAAGACCAGCGCTGACAATATCTGGGCTGTTGGGGATGTCACCCGCCGGGCGGAGCTGACCCCGGTTGCAATCCGTGAAGGCCATGCCTTTGCCGATACCGAGTTTGGCGGCAATCCGCGCAGCTTTGACCATGATACGATTGCGACAGCGGTCTTCACTCAGCCGGAAGTCGGGACGGTCGGACTTGCCGAGCATGAAGCGCGCAAAAAGTATGGGCAAGTGGATATCTATAAGACGAAGTTCCGGCCGATGAAGAATATGCTGAATGGCAAGTCAGAGCGTGTCTTTATTAAACTGATCGTACGCCAATCTGATGATGTTGTTGTCGGCGCGCATATCGTGTCGCCGGATGCGGGTGAGATGATCCAGATGTTGGGTATCGCGGTAAAAATGGGCGCAACCAAAGCTCAGTTTGACCAGACCTGCGCGGTGCATCCGACGATCGCCGAGGAGATTGTGACAATGCGCACGAAATGGGTGCCGAGCGTCAAGGGCTAGAGCAGGGCGCTGAAACGGGTTAACCATCGGTATAGCAACCCAAGGTGCCCGCCGTGATGAGACTTGCCTTTAGCGTTTTCTTCGTTCCACTCTTAAGCGCCTGCGCGCTGGCTCAGTCTGGTATGACGAATGTGCCTGTTCAGGATGACCGGGCTGCGATTGCGCTTTATGATGGCGTCGCCCCGGGGTCTGAGGCGGCGACAGTGACTGAGGTCTGGACCGATATAGGAACAGAGCGCTGGGCCCGGAATGTGACGCAGCCCACACTGTTGCCTGTGCTGCCGGACCCGGAAATCGCAACCGGTGCAGCGGTGATTGTTGTGCCCGGTGGCGGCTTCCAATTCGTCTCAATGGACAATGAGGGCTACCCCATTGCCGAGTGGCTCGCTGATCGCGGCGTCGCGGCTTTTGTTTTGAAATATCGCACAATGGAAACGCCTGCTGAAGCGGCAGCGTTTGAAGCTTATACGGGCCGAATGTTTGCGCCCGCAAGCGAAGCAGAGCGGATTGACGTCACCAAGGGGATTCCGTTCGCAGTGGCCGATGCGCAGACCGCTTTAGAAATACTTGAAGCGCGCAGCGACGAATGGGGCCTCGATGCTGACCGGATCGGGATGCTGGGCTTTTCAGCCGGAGCGGTCACGACCCTAGGCGTAACACTGGCTGAGGGCGAGGGCCCGGTCCCAGACTTTATTGGCTATATTTACGGTCCGATGACATCAGTTGAAGTGCCATCTGGCGCGCCTGCAGCCTTTATTGCGCTGGCGGCTGATGATGACCTGTTTGGCGCTCAAGGGTTTGGCATTGTCGACGCTTGGCGTAAGGCAGGCGCGCCTATCGAGCTACACTATTATCAGGATGGCGGCCATGGATTTGGATCTTACAAACGCGGCACGACCGCCGATGTCTGGTTTGATCAGTTCATGCTCTGGATGACCACACGCGGCTTGCTTGAAGCGCTCGGCGCAGAGTAGCGCCTATGGGGACAGGCGGTAGCCACCCGCTTCGGTCAGGAGCAGGCGCGCGTTGGCGGGGTCCGGCTCAATCTTCTGACGCAAGCGGTAAATGTGCGTTTCCAGCGTGTGGGTCGTGACGGCGGCATTATAGCCCCAGACCTCTGAGAGCAATTCCTCCCGCGCGACGGATTTGCCGCCGGCGCGATAGAGATATTTCAGGATATTGGTCTCTTTTTCGGTCAGGCGGATCTTACGATCATCCTCGCGAACCAGAAGCTTCATGCTGGGGCGAAACTCATATGGCCCGACATCAAAGGTTGCATCTTCGCTTTGCTCAAAGCTGCGCAAATGAGCACGGACACGCGCCAGCAGGACCGAGAATTTGAATGGCTTGGTGACATAATCATTGGCGCCGCTATCGAGACCCAGAATGGTGTCAGCGTCGCTGTCTTGCCCGGTCAGCATGATGATCGGTGCGCGAACACCCTTGGCCCGCATCAGTTTGCAAGCCTCGCGGCCATCCATATCCGGCATGTCGACATCCAGCAGGATGAGGTCCACGCGCTCGCTTTCAGCTAGCTTGACGCCTTGTGTCGCGTTTGGGGCCTGCGTGATCGTGAAGCCTTCATAAAGGTCAAACTGCTCAGCTAACGCCTCACGCAGGTCATTGTCATCGTCGACCAGTAAAATTGATTTCATCACAGCCATGCTTTAACTCCCTACTCTCGTGATCTGCAAATAGGCTGCGAGATCAAAGACTTCATTACACGCTTTATCAGGCCCAATCACAAACAAGAGAGTACCCCGTGACAGATACGTTATTCACAGTCCAAAGCGAGGGCAAGTTTTCTGGTGGCGGATTTGAGTTTCGCTGTGCGCTGGGCAAAGGCGGCGTGATCGGCGCGGCGCATAAGCGCGAAGGAGATGGGGCGTCGCCGCTGGGGGTTTGGCGCATGAAGCGGCTGTTTTATCGGTCAGACCGTATGACGCGGCCTGAGACAGGGCTGCCCGCTGTGTCGCTCAAGGCTCATGATGGCTGGTGTGATGATCCAGCTCACCGGCTTTATAATCGGCCTGTCACCCTACCGTTTCAGGCAAGCCATGAGAAATTGTGGCGGGAGGACCATGTCTATGACCTGATCGTTGAGCTGTCTCATAATGATGACCCGATTGTGCCTGAGCGTGGTAGCGCCGTGTTCTTTCACCTGGCGCGGCTAAATTATGAGCCAACTGAAGGGTGTGTTGCCATCGCCCAGGAAGACATGTTGGCTATCTTACAGATTTGTAGCGATGAGAGCCGGCTGGAGATCAAGATTTGATGATTAAGAGGCGATGTGCGGCTGACACATTCCCGCCATACGAATCACCCTAAACCATATGTGGGGCGGGCTTCGTAAGGAGGCTGCAAATGCTACAGCTGACTGAGTATGACCCTGAGCAAACCGAAACAGGTTGCTTTTATCTGGTAACATCAAACGGCGAACACGGCCCATATGGAAGCTATGGCGACGCAGTGAATGCTGCCGAAGACCCCCGCGCGCCTCTACATGGGTTAGACCCACGGCGAGGCTATTGCGTCGTTGATCGCCGCGAGCAGGAAGACGCCTAGGCGTTCGCTGCCTCTGCAACTTCGGCAATATAGGTCTGGAGCTTCATAACGGCAGGCATCGCGTGTTTGCGCATGCCTTTCAGGAGCGCGATCTTGTCGGTCTCTTCCGGTTTCACATTCGCAGCCATGCGACTGTAGCCATCGAGGCGGTTGTTCAACAGCCACGCTCCTATGTCTTTCTCTTTAGACCAAGTGTACTGGTTCATCATGAAAGCCGCCTGCATGCGCAGCCAGTCTGTGTCATGGTTTGGCAGCGGGACGATCTGGCAAAGGCGATTTTTCTCTTCTTCACTGTCACGGGTTAGCTCAATATGAGCAATGAAAGCGGCGCTGAAAACCGGTTGTACGACGCGTACGGTCTGCAAATAAAGCGTATCGCCATCAAAGATCGGACGTTCCTCCATATTTCCGACCGCGCAGGCTGAGCAGTCGACATAGAGCGTCTCCGGGGTGGTCGGGAGGGTGCCTTCATCCAGAATGATCTGATCTGTTTCAATACGTTGAATGCGGCCCATGCGGATAACATTTTTGACGCGCCGAAGTTCTTCCAACTCGGCTTGGGAGATCGTCGCGCCATGGAACATTTTGGGGCGTACATCTTTGTCTATGCGGACGAACACGCCAGACGCTTCGAGACGATCAAACATGTCGGTTAATGATTCAGAGGTCGCGATGGCTTCCATTTGCGCCGCTTGCGCGCCCATAGTGGCCATAAAGAACTCATCGCTTGGCTGGGTATTGCCGCGGTCCATCAGCCAGGCATCGCGCGGACGGACCCAGCGGATCATGTCGGGCGAAACATGATTTTCCAACAGCCAGATAACCGCATCAATTCCGGTCTTACCGCCGCCCACAACGACATAGTCAGACGGCTGCTCTGTGACGTTAGGCAGATCGTTGAGCGGGATCAGGTTTACCCCATTGGCAATTTCGAAGTTTGGCGTGTGGGTCGAAGGCACAGTGGTTTTCAGCCATGTTGCATCGACGGTCTTTTCACGGACGGTAATCTGATAGGTCTTGTCAGACATCAGCGCGCTGACCTTGCCGCCACCCTCATACCTGCACATGGGCAGATAGGTGGCGCGGCCAGTGGGTAGGAATTGATAGCGCATCACCTCATCGAAATAGGCCATGATTTCTGGCCCGGTGGCGAGATCGTGCAGACCCTTATTGAGACCTGTCTCGTCCTTGCGGCCCTTGCTGAGCTCTTTTGAGCTGACGCCATAATAGGCAGATGGCTGGTGCAAAGTCACATATGAATAGGCGTCATTCCAATGTCCACCAGGGCGATGGTGCATATCAACGATAAGGACGGTTTTGTCGCTTTCAGTCAGGATTGTATCGGCAAAGGCCATACCCATCGCGCCAGCCCCAATGATAAGATAGTCAACTTCAATCTGTTCTGGGCTCATGATTTTGATCCTTTGTGCATAAGGGGCTTGATAACAGTGTTATTGCTGCCTAATAACACTGTTATCAAGAGTCAAGGGCGTTCCCAAATATGCTGGATACGAAGACGAAAATTCTGGAAGCCGCATCAGAACTTTTTGCGGAGGGCGGGGCAAGAGCCCTCAGTGTTCGTGCGATTTCAGGGCGCGCCGGGCTTTCCACGATTGGCATCTATAACCATTTCCAGGGTAAGCAGGGCATTCTTGATGCGCTCTATATTGAAGGCTTTGAAATGGTAATGGAGGCCATCGAGATTGAGCGAGCTGGCCGTAATGCTCGTGATGTCGTTCTGATCGGCCTTAGCAAGTATGCCGATATGGCGAACACCCATTGGGGGCATTATCGCCTGATCTTTGGCAAAGGCGATCCAACTTACACACCGTCTGAAGAGGCGAAACGCGTCGGGGCCAAGGCCTTTCACAAGCTTGCTTTACTAATTGCGCCTGCAATCCCGGCGGCAGTGACCAAGCGCAAACAGCGTGAAGTGGCGCTGCAAATCTGGGCGCTGGCGCATGGCTATATGAGCTTGCACAATCACGAGGCGACAGGGCTGATCCCAACTGCAGCCTGGAAGCAGTTGATGATGGGCGCAGTTACGGAGCAGCTGGACGCCGTCATGGCGAAATATGCTTAAGTCTCACGCGCGCCAAAGAAGGCTGTGCCAACCCGCACATGCGTTGCGCCAAGTCGCGCGGCGAGGGCGTAATCGCTGCTCATCCCCATACTGACCTGTGGGAGGTGATACTGATCCGCGAGCTTTTTGAGCAATGCGAAGTGCGGGGCTGCTGCCTCGTCTGCGGGGGGGATGCACATCAGGCCGACAAGTTTACCGGGCCAGCTGTCTCGGGTTTGTGCGATCAGGTTCGGCAATTCGGAAACTGAAATCCCGCCCTTTTGTGGTTCGTCGCCTGTATTGATCTGTATGAGGAGGTCTGGCGGCGCCGCACCTGTCTTCTCTGCGGCCTTGATCAGAGCTTTGAGGAGTTTTTCGCGGTCCAGCGTTTCGATCACGTCGAACAGTTTCACCGCGTCTTCGGCCTTGTTGGTTTGCAAGGGGCCGATGAGGCGCAGCTGTAGGTCTGGAAGGCTGTTGCGGCGCATTGCCCAGCGCGTTTCAGCTTCCTGAACGCGGTTTTCACCAAACACGCTATGACCCGTTTTCAGGGCTTCATCGATGCGGGCATCAGGCTGGCGTTTAGAGGCGGCAACCAAAACCGTTTCATCGCCGATTTCGGACAGAATGCGGTTGCGGGCTTCGCTGATGTCATGAGGCGGTGTATCGGGGGTCATTATGGCCTTGAAACACCAAGCTACAGCCCGCCGCAAGTGGGCGGCCGCGATTCGGCAGGTTGAGACGCATTTTCCGCCGCATCTGCCGCCGCTTTTGTTTCTGACGGACCCTCAGCGGGTGCCTGATCCGGCAAAGGTCGCCGCGGGCCTGCCAACCGGGAGCGGTGTAATCTATCGGCATTTTGGCGCCCAAGGACGCGGGCGTGTGGCGCGTGAGCTATCGGCAGTATGTTATCAGCGCGGGCTTGTTTTGCTGATTGCAGCTGATCCGGAACTTGCGGAAAAGGTGGGAGCAGATGGCGTGCATTGGCCGGAAAAGCTTTTGGGCAAGGCCAGGGCTTGGCGGGGGCGTTTCCCGCTTCAGACAGCAAGCGCGCATTCCCGGCGTGCGATCTGGCGTGCAGAGCAAGCTGGCATGGATGCGGCTTTGGTGTCTGCGGTGTTTCCATCCAACAGTCCGAGTGCCAGGCGAGTGATGGGCGCCGCGCGCTTTCGGGCTTTGGCGCGCCGCGTGTCGCTACCGCTATATGGGCTGGGCGGTGTCGACGCGGTGATGGCGGAGCGTATTGCGCCTGTTTCAGGTTTGGCAGCCATAGAGGGCGTGATTGCCTTAGGACGTTAGCTCACAGCCCGGACAGCATCGGCAACGCTCTCAACAACTTTGTCCATGAGCTTTGCGTCCGTTGCTTCGGCCATGACGCGGATCAGTGGCTCGGTGCCGGATTTTCGAATCACAAGGCGGCCTTTGCTGCCAAGCTTTTTCTCTGCTGCGGCGATGGCGTCCTGGACTGAAGCGTCTTCAAGCGGCGCGCCGGTTTTATAGCGCACATTGACGAGCTTTTGCGGCACAGGGTCAAAGACGTGCGCAATCTCTGACAGCGGCTTTCCGGTCTCCACCCTAACCGCAAGGACTTGTAAGGCGGCCATCAGGCCATCCCCGGTGGTGGAATAGTCGGACATGACGATATGGCCGGATTGTTCGCCGCCGAGATTGAACTTACCCTCACGCATGCGTTGGACGACATAGCGGTCCCCGACCTGTGTGCGTTCCAGTTTCAAGCCCAGAGTTTCAAGATGCTGTTCAAGACCGAGATTGGACATCACGGTTGTCACAACGCCTTTTTGTGAGAGCAGGTCAGCCTTCTTCCAATGCTGCGCGATCAGGCCAATCAACTGGTCACCGTCGACTTCATTGCCCTTCTCATCGATGATGATGCAGCGGTCTGCGTCACCGTCGAGCGCGATGCCAATGTCCGCGCGGTAGGTTTGTACTGCTTCTTTCAAGGCGCGTGTGTCGGTTGAGCCAACCTCGTCATTGATGTTGAACCCGTTTGGGGTGACGCCGATCGGGAAGACTTCAGCGCCAAGCTCATATAGCGCAGCTGGGGCGACTTTATACGCCGCGCCATTGGCGCAATCGATACAGATGCGCAGGCCTTGTAATCTCATCCCGCGTGGGAAGCTGGCTTTGACGATCTCAACATAGCGCGCTTGCGCATCATCAATACGGCGGGTGCGGCCAAGCTCTTCCGGGCCAGCCAACTTGTCATCCAGCGCGCGGTCCATGCGGCTTTCAATTTCAAGCTCGATCTCATCAGAGAGCTTGTAGCCTTCTGGGCCAAAGAGTTTGATGCCATTATCATAATAGGCATTGTGGCTGGCTGAAATCATGACACCGAGATCTGCGCGCAGGCTGCGGGTCATCATCGCAACGCCGGGGGTGGGCAACGGGCCAAACAAGGTGACGTCCATCCCGACAGAGGTGAACCCTGCCACTAAAGCGGGTTCGATCATATAGCCTGAGAGGCGGGTATCCTTGCCGATGACGACGCTATGCCGTCTTGGGCTGGTCGTTCGGAAATACTTCCCCGCAGCCATGCCTAAACGCATAGCGATCTCCGGAGTCATCGGAGGTGTGTTCGCTGTGCCACGGATTCCGTCAGTTCCGAAATATTTGCGTGTCATAATGTCGTTCTGCCTTGCTTTGGCCGTTTCGAGGCGTTTTACCTGCACGCCTTACAAGCGCAATGGCACAGTTTTGAAGAAATTTCCAAGGCCACTTTTAGGCTTTCATGGCATACCTTCTGCATAACTTGCCGCGTTGGGGTAACTAGAGGACACGCAAAATGCGTCTACATTCACTCATCGCGGGCAGTATGCTCGCTGTAACCTTGGGCGGATGCGCCATGGGCTTGCCGTCAAACATGACGGTCGCCGAGTATTGCGCAAACCCGGACAAAGCCTCTGAAAGCGTTTGTCGCTTGAAGGTCGAAATTGACGGTAACACGACCGCTTTGGCTGAAACAAACATGAGTTTGGGTCAGGCGCGTTCGCTCGCGGATAATGCGATGCAAGCCGCGGCAAGTGCTCAGTCTGCTGCGGACCGTGCGCAAACGCGTGCCGATCAAGCTTACTCACTGGCCAATTCTGCAATGCTGCAGGAAAAGGATCTGATTTGTAAAACACAGACGGTTCAGAAGTCGAATGTCGGAACTTGTGAGCCAGGCTACACCGTCATGGGCTGTGTTCAGACACGCTATACACACCGCGCTGGTGGTCTGTCTTTCCTGCGTGAACTGAACAATGAGCAGTGCCGCTTTAATAGCCGCGTCCTGGAAATGCAGGTTCGCTGCTGCACCGCCGCTTCATCGGCTGGCACACTCTCTAGCGGCTCTTAAGCCCAATTTTTGCATAAGGGGGCCATCGCGGCCCCCTTATGGCCCTTTGCCCACCGTAACACCGTCATAATCCGCAATACGATTTGCAATGACGTCTCTGCTTGCCCGCTTATAGGCAGTTGAGATTGCAGGGTTTTGTTTGGAGTATAATCTATGTGCGGCATTATCGGTATTCTTGGGCTAGACGCGGGTGTTACGGATCGGGTGCTCGCTTCGCTAAGGCGCCTTGAATATCGCGGCTATGATAGTGCCGGGATCGCGACGCTAAACCATGGTAAGATTGAACGCCGCCGCGCCGCTGGAAAGCTCAAAAACCTTGAAACAGTTTTGCTTGAGCAGCCTCTGACGGGCACAGCAGGCATTGGGCATACGCGCTGGGCGACGCATGGCGCCGCGACAACTACAAATGCCCACCCCCACACATCAGGCCCTGTCACACTGGTGCACAATGGGATTATCGAAAATTTTAAACCGCTGCGCGAAATGCTTCAGGCCAAGGGCCATGATTTTCAGACCGAAACCGACACTGAAACGGTTGCGCATCTGATTGCAGATCAAATCAAGGCAGGTCTTGATCCAATAGAAGCCGTGAAGGCCTCCCTCAGCCAGCTTAAGGGAGCATTTGCACTCGGTATCCTGTTTGAGGGGCATGACGATCTGATGATTGGCGCGCGCAAAGGCTCGCCGCTCGTCGTCGGCGTGGGTGATGAGGAGATGTTTCTGGGGTCTGACGCGCTAGCAGTTGCTCCATTCACCAACCGGGTGGTGTACCTCGAAGAAGGTGACTGGTGCGTTCTGAGCCGTGCTGACTACCAGATTTATGATGAGGCAGGTGCAGCTGTGACGCGGCCTGTCTCGATTGTTCAAACGGCCGGAGCGACAGTTGAGAAGGGCAATTACCGCCACTTCATGCAAAAAGAGATTTTCGAGCAGCCTGACAGTACAGCCCGTACCATTGGCGCTTATGTCAACGCCTTGGATAATAGAGTTGAGCTGCCCGGCGATGGCATGGATCAGGCGATTGATTGGACCGAGATCACCCATTTGCATATGGTTGCCTGTGGGACGGCCTATTATGCGACCTGCGTTGCGGAATACTGGTTTGAGCAACTGGCTGGCCTGCCGGTCAAAACAGACATTGCGTCCGAATTTCGCTATCGCGAGCCAGCTTTGCCGAAATCCGGGGGCTTGGCCTTGTTCGTCAGCCAGTCTGGGGAAACCGCAGATACGCTTGCGGCGCTTCGCTACTGCAAAGCGGCGGGCTTGAAGACGGCGGCTGTAGTAAATGTTCCAAGCTCCACGATCGCTAGAGAAGTTGATCTGGTCTTGCCAACACTGGCCGGGCCAGAGATTGGGGTGGCGTCCACTAAGGCGTTTACCGCCCAGCTTTGCGCGCTTGCAGCCGTGGTGATTGCAGCCGGGAAAGCGCGCGGTGTTGTTTCGCGTGAAGATGAGGTTCGGTTTACGGAGGCGCTGACCGGATTGCCGCGCCTGATCACCCAGACTTTCGCGCTCGATGGCGCAATTGCAGGCCTTGCGCGCAATATGGCGAAGGCGCGTGATGTGATCTATCTGGGCCGCGGCGTGCACTATCCGATTGCGCTCGAGGGGGCGTTAAAGCTGAAGGAAATCAGTTATATTCACGCCGAAGGCTATGCCAGCGGTGAGTTGAAGCATGGACCGATTGCGTTGATCGACGAGGAGACTCCGGTGGTCTTCGTCGCGCCTTATGATGGCCTGTTTGAAAAGTCGCTTTCGAACCTGCAAGAGGTTGCGGCCCGGCGCGGAGAGGTCCTGCTAATCTCTGACGCGAAAGGCCTTGAAGAGGCTGGAGATACGCCCGCGGACACAATTGAAATGCCTGAATGTGACCCGCTGATCGCGCCAATTCTCTACGCGCTACCCGTGCAGATGCTAGCCTATCATGTTGCGGTTGAGAAAGGCACAGATGTCGATCAACCGCGGAATCTTGCGAAATCTGTTACCGTCGAATAGCGCCTGAAACGTTTAGACAAGTGCGCCCAGCTTACGTCACGCAAGCTGGGCGATTGTTCGCTTAAACGACACTTCCAAACAGACCTAAGGTCATGGCTGCCCCGATAAGGGTGAGCGGCAAGGCAAGAGCGGCGGCGATGAAGCCCTGACGAGCTTCGGTTGGGGAGGAAACACGCATGGGATTAGTCCTTCTTTGCGATCGTGAGCGCGAGTATTCGCTGCCCATGCTCAGCATGTAGGACGAGCCTGATAAAAAATCAATGAATAATATGAAAATTATTCAGTGTTCAGTTTTTCACGACTTTCTAGAGGAACTGTTAACCCTGCGAGCAAGATGTCCAGGACGCCATCAAGCTCTCTTTCCAGTTTGTCGAGCGTGAGCCTTGACCAGAGTTGCGGGAATTTGAATTTCATAGTTGCAGACTGCATCATTTCAGCGATGAAATTTGGGTTCTCCATTGGGGCAAAGTCGCCGTCCGCTATGCCTTGCCCCAGGATTTGAACCAGATAGACGCGTTCTTGAGCCATCTCTTCATTCGCAAAGGTTGGGCGCTCATGCGCTAAAACTTCGGCAACTTCTAAAACTTTGGCATCAGAATCAAGTTTCTCATAGGTCGTGCTTAGTGCGCTATGATGAAACTGGCGCAGCTTTTCCTTTGCTGAGCCTTTGCCGCGGGCCAGAGCGGCTCTGGCGGCATTGATCTCCATATTGAGCTTGCGGGCCATAGCCTCTGCAATATCAATCTTTGAGGCAAAGAAGCGGTAGATATTACCGGCGGACATGCCGCAATCGCGAGCGATTTCGGACATCGTCGTCTTGGCATAGCCATAGTGCATGATACGCTCTACAGCAGCGTCAAGGATTTGCTGGCGGGTGTCGATTTTATCGTTCATGCCCCTAAGATAACGGAAAAGTCTGAATGATCAACAAATGGTTCAATTTCGTATGCAGCTCCAAGAGGGCGGAATGACGGACATGAAACGTATTGGTGTTCTGGGCGGCGGCGCCTGGGGAACGGCTCTTGCGGTTTCGTTGCAATCCAAAGGCGCGCTCAGTGTGCCCGTATGGGCGCGCGAGGGCGAGGTTGTTGAGGCTTTGTGTAGCGGCAAGGGCAATCCTGTCTATTTGCCGGGACTGGCGCTTCCGGCTTTGGATGCGTCCACAGACATGGCGCATCTAGCGGGGTGTGATGCGGTCCTGGCGGTTGTTCCGGCGCAGTTTGCACGCGCAACGTTTCAAGCGCTTGCGCCATATGTTGAAGCTGGAACCCCGGTCTTACTCTGTGCCAAGGGCATTGAGAAAAACACGCTAAGCCTGATGACGGATGTGCTAAAAGAAGCTTTGCCGCAGGCTGTGCCCGCTGTGCTGTCTGGGCCGAGCTTTGCAGCGGATGTTTCGCGCGGCTTACCGACGGCGGTAACGCTGGCCTGTGAAAGCAAAGATCTGGGCGCTCGTTTAATGAAGGCCATCGGACAGCCCTCCTTTCGGCCCTATTGGTCAAGCGACCTGATCGGCGCTGAAATTGGCGGGGCGGTGAAGAATGTGCTGGCGATTGCCTGCGGAATTGTTGAGGGGCTTGGTCTTGGTAAGTCTGCACATGCGGCCCTGATTGCGCGCGGGTTTGCCGAGATGACGCGGTTAGGCGTGGCGCTAGGCGGTGAGGCAGAGACCTTGCGCGGGCTTTGCGGGCTTGGCGATCTGGTGTTGACCTGCTCGTCCCCGCAATCGCGAAATATGAGTTTCGGCATGGCGCTTGGGCAAGGCAAAAGCGCTGAGGCCATTCTATCAGAGCGCCGCGCTGTGACTGAAGGGGTTGCGACCGCGCCGGCCATGGTCGAGCTGGCGGCGCAGTATGACGTCGACATGCCGATTTGTGGGGCTGTGAATGCGATCCTTAGCGGCGAGGTTTCAGTTCAGGATGCGATCACGGCTTTGATGGCGCGGCCTTATAAGGGCGAATAGTCAAAAGCTACATACTTCTAATCGGCGGCTTTGCCTCTTCCTGAGGCTTTCCGGCGCCTTTCCCATAGCCATGCTTTTTGAGCAGCCCGCGAAACTGATGATAGCTAAGCCTTAAGCTTTTGGCAGCTTTGCCTTGATGGCCATCTTGCGCAGACAGGGCCGCATCAATCAGGCTTGTTTCAAAGAAGCGGATCTGGGTTTCGAATGGAAGGTCTGGGTCAGGCTCTGGGGCTGTGTCCATTTTGGGGGTCGCTCTTCCGGCGCTGCCATGAGTGTCTGCTTGGTCGCTCGTCTCTGTCGGGCGCCAAGGGCTATCAAATGGGTCCAGGGCGCCCGCATCAAAGCGGATTGGGTCTGTGCTGCGTTGCAGGATAGCACGGGCGGTCGTGCGCTGCGCAAAGTTCCGAAGTTCGCGAACGTTGCCGGGCCAAGCATGCGCCTCCATGGCGGTTATAGCGGACGGGGAAAACCCGGGAAAGTCCTCGGCCAGTTCGCGCGCCATGCGCCGGGCGAAGAAATCTGCGAGGAGAGAAATGTCACCGGGTCTCGCCCGAAGTGGGGGAAGAGTGACAACGTCAAAGGCAAGGCGGTCGAGCAAGTCGGCGCGAAACTCGCCTTTCGCGGCGCGGTGGGGCAGGTCGACATTGGTTGCGGCCACAACGCGAACATCTGTGCTGAGGACTTTCTCTCCGCCGAGGCGCTGAAACTCACCATATTCAACAATGCGCAGGAGTTTTTCCTGCACTTGCATCGAGGCGGTCGCGATCTCGTCCAGAAACAGCGTACCGCCATTGGCAAGCTCAAAGCGGCCAAGCCTGCGTTCTGTGGCTCCGGTAAACGCGCCGCGCTCATGACCGAACAGTTCGCTGTCGAGCAATTGCTCAGAGAGAGCGGCGCAATTGACCTTCACAAAAGGCCCATCCCAGCGCCGGGAGAGAAAATGCATCCGCTCTCCGATCAGCTCCTTACCTGTGCCTCGCTCGCCGATGACGAGGCAGGGCCGGTCTAGCGGCGCGAGGCGTGATACATGCTCTTGTGCTTCGAGCCAGGCGGGAGCCTCGCCGATCAATTGGGGGGTCTGGGAGCCTATCATGGGGTCTAAATAGCTAAGTAATTAGGCAAATTCAACTAAAAATATTGGTGAAATAAGCCAATATAGGTTTATGTATATAGGGCATTCTATAATTATATCTAATAAAATCAGATGGTTATGAGATTAACAGAAAACTGGCACGGTCCTTGAAATAGATAGGCCATGGCAGCCAATCAGGGGTGCCCAGCAAGAAGGATAAAAAAATGACCGAGCGCTCTTACGATAAAGGCTATAGCGACACCCGCTACGACGAGGCCCGCCGTGAGAGTGGCCGTTTTGGCCGCTACCTCTCGACCCGTTCAACTGAGACCTGGATGTTCTTTGTTGCCGGCGTCTTCCTTGGCGGCTTCTTCTTCTAAGAGGTCTAAAAAGACCCAAACAGAAACCGCGTTTCCTCCCAACTCCCAACGACCCCAAAAGATAAAAGGAAAAATATCATGGGAATGTTCTCTCGCCTAAGTGACATCATCAACTCAAACATCAATGCG
>CAZGVG010000034.1:0-24935 GCA_964528975.1 uncultured Hyphomonas sp. | reverse complement strand
CATAGACCAGCCCGGAGCGTCGGCCCTTGGTGGCGGTGAGCACATCCAGGATCAGGCCGCTTTCCCCGAACCGCCGCCCGCCAAGGATGAGGGCCTCATCACGCCACTGCATCGCCGTCCACGCTAAACATCAAACTCCAGACCGAACGCCGTATAGGCCTCGCGCCGCTCCATCCATTTCGGATCGACTTTTACAAATAAGATCAGATGTACGGTCTGGTCCAGCATCTCGGTCAGTTCTTCGCGTGCGGCTTTCCCGATCGCCTTGATGGCGCTGCCGCCTTTGCCCAGCACCATTCCCTTATGCTGTTCGCGTGCGATAATTACGGCTTGCCGGATACGAACCGAGCCATTGTCAAACGGCTCCCAGCTCTCGGTCTCGACCATTAGTTGATAAGGCAGTTCTTGATGCAGGCGGAGCATCAGTTTCTCGCGCGTGACCTCAGCTGCGAGCAGGCGCATCGGCAAGTCCGCGGTCTGTTCCGGCGGATACATGGCCGGGCCTTCCGGCATGCGCTCTGATACAGCCTCCAGCAGACGCGTGATGCCGTCGCCGTTCAGCGCAGAGATCATGAACATCTCATCGTAGACTTCGGCTTCCTTTAGCTCGGCCATGAGCGGCAAAACCTGCTCATGCGGGAAAAGGTCAATCTTGTTTAGCGCTAGAAAGGCTTTGCGCCCGGTTTCTTTCAGCGTCTCGATGACGCGGCGGTCGTCTTCAACTGAGAGGCGTTCAGCGCCGCTGGCTTCACCCGCTTTTTCCGCGACCCAGGCAGACGCATCAATCAAATGCACGACAGCGTCGGCCTCTTCGGCTCCGGCCCAGGCGGCTTTGACCATCGCCCGGTCGAGCCGTTTCTTGGCGCGGAAGATGCCCGGCGTATCGACCAGAACGATCTGTGCGTCACCATGATGAGCCACACCGCGCACAGGAAAACGGGTCGTCTGAACCTTGTGCGTGACAATTGCGATCTTGGTGCCGACCAAGTGGTTAGTCAGGGTCGATTTGCCAGCATTTGGCGCCCCGATAATGGCGGTAAAACCGGCGCGTTTAATGTCAGAAATGTCCGGCGTTGCGGGGGCAGGGTCAGTCATGTTTTTCCAGAATATCTAAGAGGGCGCTGGCAGCGGCCCTTTCGGCTTCGGCCTTGTTAGCACCTTTTGCCGTCGCTTCACCATAGCTGTCGACAGAGGCGCGGACAGTAAATACAGGCGCATGGTCCGGGCCGCTCGTTGAAAGCGTTTCATAGGCGGCATAGGCGGCTTTGTTTGCGCCGCACCAGTCGCTGAGCCGCGTTTTCGGATTCGACTCCGGCTGATCCATATTTTTTGTGAGTGTATCAAACACCCAGCACTTTTTGATGAAGCGCTCGGCGGCATCCAGACCGCCATCATTATAGACCGCAGCGATCAGAGACTCGACGGCGTCGGCGACGGCCTTGTCATAGTGCCCAGAAATGTTCTGGCGCATCGAGGCATCCATGAAGAGATAATCACGCAGATTGAACTTCGCTCCAACCTTGGCGCAGGTGGGACCGCTTACAAGATGGTGAAACAGCTTGGTTAGGTGGCCTTCGCGCTCTTTAGGGTATTTGTTGATCAGGACTTCTGCCATCACGAGGCCAAGCACCCGGTCGCCCAGAAACTCTAGCCGCTGGTTTGAAAACCCAACTCCAGCGCCATAATCGTCAATCAGGCTTGGATGGGTCAACGCGCGGGTCAGGATCGTTTCATCCTTGAACTTATAGCCAATCGCCGTTTCCAACGTTTTGCGCTGGTCATGATCTAATGTCGGACGTTGTTTCGCTTTGGCGGCGGCGCGCTGGCGCGTGCGTTTGGGGCGGCCACTCTTGGCTGAAGGTGAGCGTGTCATTCGGGCAAGGCCTCAATAATGACCTGCGCTTCGGCCCAAGGGTAGTCATCCGTCATGGTCAGGTGCACATGCGCCACATGTCCGTCCGGTGTGATTTCCTCCAGCCGCGCTTTTGCACCTTCGGTCAGGCTGAGTGTCGGCTTTCCAGACCGCAAGTTCACCACCTCCATCATTTTCCAGTGTACGCCGCGCCGGGGCACGCCGGTCCCAAGCGCCTTGGCGCAGGCCTCTTTGGCAGCAAAGCGTTTGGCATAAGTCTCAGCGGTCAGCTTGCGTTTACGGGCTTTGGCAATCTCGCCTTCAGTGAAGCATCGTTTCTCGAACCGCTCGCCAAATCGGTCGAGAGAGCCTTGAATACGCTCAATATTACAAAGGTCATTGCCAATACCGATAATCATGCGCGCGCTTCATCCATCAAACGGCGCATCTCTTTGATAGCAGGCTCAAGTCCTGCAAAGATGGCCTCACCGATAAGGAAATGCCCGATATTAAGCTCAGTGAGTTCTGGAATAGCGGCAACTGCCCCGACTGTGTCAAAGGTCAGGCCATGCCCCGCCTGTGGCTCAATACCAATGTCGACAGCGCGCTTCGCACAGTCGGAAATACGCTGTAGTTCAACCTCGGCAAGTTCGGTTTCGCCAGCGAGGCTCAGTTCAACGTACCGCCCTGTATGGAGCTCTGTGATATCTGCCTCCATACGCTGCGCGGCGATCAATTGAACAGGGTCAGGCTCTATGAAGAGCGAGACTCGGCTTCCATTGTCTTTCAAGGCACGGATCATTGGCGCGAGTTTGTTGTGTTCGCGCGCAGCATTGAGGCCACCTTCTGTCGTTCGCTCCTCGCGCTTCTCAGGGACGAACATCGCTGTTTCTGGCTTGTAGTTCATAGCAATGATATGCATTTCATCGGTCGCGGCCATTTCCATATTCAGCGGCAGATGCGTTGCGGATCTTATGGCATCCAGATCTGGATCAATAATATGTCGGCGGTCTTCGCGCAGATGGAAAGTTATCCCATCCGCACCTGCTTTTGTTGCAATTTCAGCCGCACGCGCAATGTCAGGGTGTGCGCCGCCACGTGCGTTTCGGATCGTCGCGACATGATCGATATTCACGCCGAGGCGGATACGATTCATCATTCGTTTTGCGCCTCGAGAGCCGCCGCGTCTCTAGCATTATCGCGTAGCGCCATATCTTTTCCAATGATGTAGCCGAAGGCGACGACAATGAAGAAAGCAATTAGCCACTTGTACTTTTTTATATAGTCTGAGGTTTTCATTTTAATGCTCCCTATTTCTCTAGGCCTCGGCTTCCGGGCTTGTAAGCTGGAGTGGCCTGCAATTCCGGCGGTAAATCATCTGCGTCATAATCCGGGAACTTGATCGCTGCGAGTGAAACAAGATCGCAGCCGACATCCGCCTCGCCGCCGCTGCGATCAATGATGCAGCTGCCACCGACAACCGTTCCCGGTAGATGGCCAAGTGCTTCAACCGTTTCGCGGAATGAAAGCCCGGTTGTGACAATGTCTTCTGCGATTAGGACCCGGTCGTCTTCACCAAGCTCAAAGCTGCGGCGCAGTTCAAACGCACCGTCAACACGTTCAACGAAAACCGCACGGCATCCCAGATGCCTTGCAAGTTCGTAGCTTGGAATAACGCCGCCCATAGCCGGGCCAACCACAACATCAATCTCACCCAGTTGCTCTATAACCTTCTTCGCTAAGGCGGCGCAGAGCTTTGACGACAATTCAGGTTGTGAAAACACCAGCGCCTTTTGCAGGAAAACCGGGCTCCGCCGTCCAGATGACAGAATGAAGTGGCCTTCCAGCAATGCACCAGCATCACGGAAAACGCCGAGGACGTCATCATTATTCAAATTCGCTCTCCTCCAGCCGTTCCACGCGCTCAACTACGGCTAGGGCGCGCAGGGCGGCTTTGATCTGTTCCAAATGGCGTAAGTCCTCGACTTCGATGTCGAAGACAAGCTCTATAAAGCCGGGGCCGCGGCTGCGGGTGGAAACGCCGATAATATTCCCGCCAGATTGGGCAACGACAGAGCATTGCTGCGCCAGAACACCCTTGCTGTCAGCCGCATTGACCGCGATCCGCCCCACAGCGCGAACGCCGGACTTGGCAAGCTCAGTCCATTTCAAATCAACCCAGAGATCAGGCCGGTCATCATACTTGGCAATATGCTGGCAATAGATTGTGTGCACAACGAGCCCTTTGTCAGGCTCACGGACACCGATAATCCGATCGCCCGGAATAGGGTGGCAGCATTCCCCAAGATGCAGCGTCACACCCGGCCGCAAGCTTTCGCCCGCAATCAAAGCCGCGGCATGCTCATCATCCAGCGTTACGATCTTCTTGTTTGGATCGGTTTCGACCTCCAGGCCGGGGAAAGCGATTGCCAGAATGCGCTCAACATCATCATGGCTGCGCCCAATCGCTTCGAACATAGCCTGTACGCCGTCAAATCCGGATCGCTCTGCAATCTTGCGCATATCCACGCTGACAGGTTCAATATCAACCTTGCGAAGGCCGCGTTCTAGCATGGATCGCCCAAGGTTTGAAAACTCTTGAGTTTCCTGCTCCCGGTGTAGTTTACGTTGAGCGGCGCGCGCTCGGCCCGTGACTGTATAGCCCTCATAGCCCGGCAAGGCGCGGGGATCTTGCCGCCTGATGATTTCAACAACATCACCATTTTGCAACGAGGTTCGCAGGTTACGCGGCACCCCATTAATTTTCACCCCGTCGCACGTGTCTCCGACCGCTGTATGCACGGCATAAGCAAAGTCCAGTGGCATAGAGCCAGCTGGTAACAGAACGAGGCGCCCCTTTGGCGTGAACGCAAACACATGCGTGCGATACATCTCCATCTTGGCATGCTCGAGAAAATCCTCAGCATCTCCGCCATGGGTCAACAATTCTCCAAAGGCTCGCAGGTTTGCCGCCGGATCAAGACCGGCCGCCCTAGAGCTTTCAGCGTCAAATCCATAAGCGCTGTCTTTATAGCTCCAATGCGCAGCCACACCCCGTTCGGCCGTATAGTCCATATTCTCCGTTCGGATTTGTAGCTCAACCAAGCGGTTGCCGCTTGCCCTGACGGTTGTGTGGAGCGAGGCATATCCGTTCGGCTTTGGAACAGAGATAAAGTCTCGAAACCGATCCGGAAGACACGCCCATTCAGTGTGAAACGCGCCAAGCGCTTTATAGCATTCAGGCTTGTCTTCCACGATGATGCGAAAGCCAAAAATGTCGGCGACATCCCGGAATGAAATCGATTTTTTCTCAAGCTTGCGCCAGATCGAATAGGGCTCTTTCCTGCGGCCTTTAATCCGGCACTTTATCTGCTCGCGTTCCATCACTTGGCGAATGGCAAACCGAATACGTTCCAGATCATCCTTGTTTTCAGACTCAAGGGTTTCGAGCTGTTGGAGAATTTGATCGCGCGCTTCAGGATTGAGATAGCGAAAGGCCAGGTCTTCCAGTTCCGATGCGAGATAATGCAGGCCAACGCGGCGCGCGAGCGGGGCGTATAGGTCCATCGTTTCACGGGATACGCGCCGACGCGACTCTTCCTTTTTCTTGTATTGGAGCGTGCGCATATTGTGCAAACGATCCGCAAGTTTGACGAGTAGAACGCGCACGTCATTGACGGTCGCCAGAATGAATTTCTGAAAGTTCTCAGCCTGTTTGCTGGCCTCGCTCTGATATTCCAACTGTCCAAGTTTGGTCACGCCATCCACCAGCTCTGCGACATCGTTCCCGAACAGGGTTTCAATATCGCTCAAGTCGACATCGTCACAGTCTTCGACCGTATCATGCAGCAATCCCGCCATAACGGTGGCTTGATCAAGCTGGATTGCCGCGATCAGGGTCGCAACGCGGACAGGGTGGGAATAGTATGGATCGCCGGACTGGCGCGTCTGCTCCCCATGCTTCTCACGCGCAAAATCATAGGCGCGTAAAAGACGTGCACGGTCAGCATCTGGCTGATAAGCCAGAACCATCTCTGCGAGTTCTTCTTTTGTTAAAAACGGTTCGTCATCACGAAGTCCGCGCGGCGGCAATGAAGCCCGCGACCGATCCTCAAAATTGGCGGTCGCTATCCTCATCTACACCTACATTCGGTCGTCGCGGCCGGACTCAAGCTCGGCCTGGTATGCGCGCATAACGTCTTCTTCGGTCGCAGCTGGTGCAGATTGAAGCGCCAGCTGATCGGCTTCGCGCTCTTCTTCTTCGCCGGGGCGAACTTCCTGAAGGTCAGCAACCAGAGACTCTTTTACAACTTTCAGATCGACAGACTTCTCAGCAATCTCGCGAAGGGCCACAACCGGGTCCTTGTCATTGTCGCGATCAACCGTCATCGGTGAGCCTTCACGGATCATGCGCGCGCGCTGAGCCGCCATAAGGATCAGCTCAAAACGATTTGGAATTTGCTCGACGCAATCTTCGACGGTCACACGGGCCATATGAATCTCCTGTAGCCTGCCTTTATATGCACTGCAGCAGACAAGCGCAACCCGCACTTGCATTGAAAAGCTGCCTCAATTACGCAGCCCTGCATTGAGCGAAACTATATTTGAGTGGTGGGACAGATTTTATGGCATTCTACAAGGATGAGAGGCTCGCGCTGTTTATTGATGGGGCCAATCTTTACTCCGCTGCACGGGGGCTGGGCCTCGAAATAGATTTTCGCAAACTTATCAGCGAGTTTCGTAAGAAAGGCCGCCTCTTGCGCGCCAATTATTACACCACGATTTTGGAAACTGATGAGCATAACCCTGTGCGCCCGCTCGTCGATTGGCTGTCTTATAATGGTTTCAACACGATCGTAAAAAATGCCCGTGAATACACCGATCGTGAAGGCCGCAAGCGTGTTCGCGGCAGCATGGATGTCGAGCTGGCCACGGATATGCTTGAATTGTCCGCGCATCTTGATCACGTGGTCTTGTTTTCCGGCAATGGTGACTTCCGGCGTGTGGTCGAAGCTATCAAGGCCAAAGGCGTCCGGGTCACGGTGATTTCAACTGTAAAGTCACAGCCGCAAATGATCGGGGATGAGCTACGCCGCGAAGCAGACGTGTTTATCGACCTTGAGGAAATGACCGATCTCATCGCGCGTCCACGCCGCGACAATGATGATCGCGGCCCGGTCAGTAATGATGATTATGAATAGCGTGCCTGCTGAAGCCCCCCGCGACTGCGACCTGTGCCCGCGTTTGCGTGGCTTCATTCTGGAACAACAAAAAAAAGAGCCAGACTGGTTTAACGGGGCGGTGCCAAGCTTCGGCAATCCGGACGCTGAGTTGCTCGTTATCGGTCTTGCGCCTGGATTGACGGGAGCAAACCGGACAGGGCGGCCTTTTACTGGCGACTGGGCCGGCGACCTCCTCTATCAAACGCTTGGTAAGTTTGGGTTTACAGCAGGCACCTATGACAAGCACATTGATGATGGCCTGATCCTCAAGCGAACAATGATCACCAATGCGGTGCGCTGCGTCCCGCCTCAGAACAAGCCTGTTGGTGCAGAGATCAATCAGTGCCGTCCGTTCCTGAAAGCCCGCATAGAGGCGCTGCCAAAGCTGAAAGTGATGCTGTGTCTCGGTAAGATCAGCCATGATTCGACCGTCCGCACGCTCGGTTTGAAGCTTAAAGACCATGCATTCGGGCATGGCACAGAGTATCAGGTTGGCGGTCAGACCTTGCTTTCCAGCTATCATTGCTCACGCTACAATACCAATACACGCAGGCTAACCGAAGAGATGTTCGAAGACATCTTCGCACGGGCCAAGGCGTTGCTGGACGCCTGAGCCTTGCGCGGGGGCATATTGACCGTTAGCGTCTGAAATAAAATTGGTTTTGGGGAGAAATCCGAATGACACCACTCTACATCATCCTTGGCGTTCTTGCTTTGCTCGCCGTATTTATTATCGGCATTTACAATGGCCTTGTCAGTAAGCGCCAGCGTTGCAATCAGGCCTTCGCAGACATTGATGTTCAGCTGAAGCAGCGCCAGAATCTCATTCCAAATCTTGTTGAAACCGTCAAAGGCTATGCCTCTCACGAGAAAGAAACGCTGGATGAGGTTATTCAGGCACGCCAATCTGCGGTCAATGCAAATACGCCGGGCGAAATGGGCGCCGCTGAGGGTATGCTCGGCCAAGCGCTTGGGAAACTCTTCGCACTGGCTGAGGCTTATCCAGACCTCAAAGCCAATACCAACTTCCTACAACTCCAGGACGAGCTGGCTGTGATCGAAGACAAGATCGCCGCTGCGCGCCGTTTCTACAACTCAGCCGTGCAAGACTATAATACGGCCCGTGAGCAATTCCCGGGTTCTATCGTGGCTGGCAGCTTCAATTTCGAACCACGCGAATTCTTCGACCTCGGCGAAGACCGCGCCGCTCTGAGCACCCCGCCGGATGTAAACTTTGGAAGCTAAACTTAGCTGGTATTATCTGTCAAAGACGCTTCGGAAACGAGGCGTCTTTTTCTTATCTCACAAAGCTCGGTAGCCATGTCGCCAGCGCCGGGATGCTCGCGACAAGCGCGATCATGATCAGCTGTAGTCCAATGAACGGCACAGCACCTTTCCAGATGTCTATCGTTTTCACTCCTTCCGGCGCTGCGCCGCGCAGATAGAAGAGGGCGAACCCGAAAGGTGGGGTCAGGAAGCTCGTTTGAAGGTTCAACGCCATCAGGATGGCCAGCCAAACCGGGTCAGCGCCCAGAATGATCAAGGGCGGTGCAACAATTGGCACAACCACAAACACAATCTCGATAAAATCCAGGAAGAAGCCGAGGATAAACATCACCAGCATCGTAATCGCTAGCGCACCCCACAAGCCGCCGGGAATACTGGTCAGCAAGCTCTCAACATAATGCTCGCCGCCATAGGCGCGAAAGACCAGCGCAAACAGGCTTGCCCCGATCAGAATCAGGAAGACCATGCTGGTAATCTGAACGCCAGATTTTAGCGCCGGGCTCATCTGCTTGGCACGCATCAAGACAATGGTGGCCGATGCAAACGCGGCCATAAGTGCGAAACTGGCGAGCACGGCGGCGAATATGCCAACGCCGTCCAGCGTTGAAATGCTCTCCTGGGTCAACCGCAAGTCTAACATGTTGCGGAGCGCCGCAAGCAGCAAAAGCGCTGCAAACCCGATCCAGATAACCTGTTCTACGCCTTTGACTTTCGCCTCTGGCGCAAGCCGCAGCCCCGCGAGCAAGAGCGCGCCGCCCGCTCCGATAGCGGACGCTTCTGTCGGTGAAGCCAAGCCGCCCAGAATGGAGCCAAGCACTGAGATGATGAGTAAGAGCGGTGCTCCAAGGCTGCGGGCAATCTCTCCAAGCGTCAGCGGTTCAGTGCCCTCATCAAGCGTTACGGCAGGGCTCGCGCTTGGTCGCAAAATCGCAGTGATGATGAGATAAAGCAGATAAAGTCCAACCAGCATCAACCCCGGGATCAGTGCGCCAGCGAACAGATCTCCAACCGAAACAACGCCCGCGCCTTGACCGGATTTCATGGCCGCAGATTGGTTCGCATTCGAAACCGCATCTGCCAGCAGGATCAGCACGATACTCGGCGGAATGATCTGCCCAAGTGTGCCACTCGCCGCAATTGTTCCGGTTGCGAGTTTTGGGTCATAGCCTTGCTTCAGCATGGTTGGCAGAGCGATCAGCGTCATCGTGATCACGGTTGCCCCAACGATCCCGGTTGATGCGGCCAGCAAAGCTCCGACGATCACAACCGCATAGCCAAGCCCGCCTCTGACGCGGGCCAATAGGCGGCTCGCAGTATGGAGCAGGTCGTCGGCCACTTTGGATCGCTCTAAGATCACACCCATAAGAACAAAGAGCGGCACCGCGATCAGGACCTGATTTTCCATCGACCCCAGCATCCGGCTCGGCAAATTGCGCAGGATTGGCAATGGGATGAGGTCCATCTGAACTCCAATCAGCCCAAAGATCAGCGCTGTCCCGCCAAGCGTCAGAGCCACTGGATAGCCCGCAAGAAGTGCAGCAATTGCGACGAGGAACATGCCAAGTGCGAAAAGAAGCTCAATCTCCATCAGACAGCGCCTCCGTGCTCATGCGGCTTATTGCTGTCCGTCGGCAGAAGTCCGCGTAATTTCAGGGCCGCCTTCAGCGCCTGCGACAGGCCTTGTCCGATCATCAGAACGGCAAACAATGGAACCAACGTCTTGAACAAGTATTTAATCGGCAGGCCATCGCTTTCATTAAACGGCTCAAGCCCGATCCATGTCCGCGCGATCAGACCAGATCCTGCATAAAGGATCAGGATCCCAATCGGGAAAATGAAAACCATCGCCCCAACCAGTTCAATCACCGCCCGCGTCCTTGCGCTGAAGCCGCTGCGCAAAATGTCCACCCGGACATGCCCATCATCGCGCAGCGTCCCGGCCGCGCCGAGCATGAAAATCATCGCAAAACTGAAAATCACGCTGTCATTCAGCCAGCTAAAGCTCAGCCCAAACACATAGCGCATCAACACAGCAGCCAACTGGATAAAGATAATCGCAAAGGCCGCCACAATGGCTACGCCCATTGCCGCGCCGGAAATACGGTCCAGCGCTACAGTTAGAGATTTTGCAAGACCACCGACCTTATTGGGCAAAGCCAAAACCGCCAAAGGCAGCAATAAAAACGGCAGGCCGATATAGCCCGCATATCGCAGCCCCGTGCCTATTATTGAAACAAAATCAGCCATCAAGCTCGCTTACACGACACAGGCCGGTAGGGAAATGCCTCTATAGCTCACGGGCCGCAAGGTAGGGACCTTCAGAAATGCTGGCCCAGCCACGCATCTTTATCAGGGCCTCTTCAAAGCTCTCATAGATGCGCCGCTCCAGATCACCGCCTTTACCCGCATCACTCCGAATATCGGTTGAAATCTCTTGAACGCGCGTCATGACCTCGTCTGGGAAGCGGCGCAGTTGTACGCTTTCTTCGGATACGAGTTTCTCTAAGTAGACGCCATTATTGTAAGCAAACTCGCCGACGGAGAGATGGTTCACTTCATTACAGGCGCTGCGAATAATTGCCTGTTCGGTTGGGGTTAGGCTGTCCCACTTTTTCTTGTTGATCCCAACTGCCAGCGCGCTGCCCGGTTCGTGGAAGCCAGGGCCATAATGAAACTTCGCTTCGCGGTGGAAGCCGAGGAAATAGTCATTCCATGGTCCAACCCACTCTGTTGCATCAATCCGTCCAGTTTGCAGCGCCTGATAGATTTCATTGCCTGGTAGCGCCTCCGCTGCGCCGCCAAGCGCGCGGATCACATCGCCGCCCAGGCCAGGTATGCGCATCTTCAGTCCGCGAAAATCGTCAAGGCTGTTCACTTCGTTCTTGAACCATCCGCCCATTTGATGCCCGGTGTTCGCGCCTTGAAATGCAATCACGCCATACTGGCCCGACAGCTCTTCCCATAGCGCCTGACCGCCGCCAAAGTCGATCCAGCCCATAATCTCTGCCGCCGTCATCCCCATCGGGACAGCCGTGAAGAAGTTGAACGCTTTGGACTTTGATTGCCAGTAATACTCCGCGCCGTGATACATATCAGCATTGCCGGAGGCGACTGTATCGAAAGCCTCAAACGCTGGCACAAGTTCGCCCGCAGCATAGACCTTAACTTCCATTTGGCCTTCAGAAAGCGCTTCAATCCGCTCTGCAACACGCGTTGCGGCCATACCAAGGCCGGGCAGGTCTTTTGGCCAGGTCGTTGTCATAGTGAGGCGCGTTTTCTTGCGTTTTACAGCTGGCGCAGTAACGTCGCTCCCCTCAGAAGATTGCCCGCACGCTGTCGCGGCAAGACCTGCAGCCCCAATCGCTGCGGCCCCGAGTAATTTACGGCGGTCAATCATCGCTCTCTCCCTGAATAATTTATTCTTGATCCTGCAACAGGCGCCATTGGCCGGCGTCCAGAACTTCAAGCGGCGTGAAGCGGCGCTTATAATCCATTTTCTCGCTGCCCTTGATCCAGTAACCAAGATAGACATGCGGCAGGCCCAATTCACTGGCATGGCGGATATGATCCAGGATCATGTAAGTGCCAAGGCTGCGGCGGCGCTGGCGTGGATCAAAGAAAGTGTAGACCATGGAAAACCCGTCGCGCACAACATCGGTCAGCGACATAGCAACCAGCGGCGCGTCTTCTTCAGGGCCTTCGCGATACTCAAAGAGCAGGGTCTGAACCGGGCTATCATTCACCATCGCGCAAAACTCGCGATACCCCATATCTGACATGCCGCCGCCATCATGTCGGCTTTTCAAATAACTTTTCAGAAGACGATAATATTCGCGTGTGGCTCTGGCTTCGACCGGACGCCGCACAAGATCGGAATTCGCGCGCAGGATACGCTTCTGGTTTCTGCTGGCTTTGAAGTTCGGCACATCAACGCGAACAGAGCGGCAAGCATTACAGGTCGGGCAGGCCGGGCGATAGGCCACGCCTTGGCTGCGGCGAAAGCCAGCCCGGCTGAGTTGATCATGCAGCGCATCCGGATTGTCTTGCGTTAGATGGGTAAACCCTTTGCGTTCCAACTGTCCCGGCAGATACGGGCAGGGGCTGGCGCCAGTCACGTAAAAGCGCAGGCCACGGCGGACCCCAGGAACCTGAAAAAGCGACTCGTCGAGTTTCATCAGATCAGTGTAGGCCCTCAAAGGTCAAACCGCCAAGGGGCAACAACCGTAAATGCGGCCCACATGAGGATGACGAGTGGACCTCCAAAGCGCAGGAAGTCCCCAAATTTATAGTGTCCGGGGCCCATAACCAGCATATTTGTCTGGTAGGCAATAGGTGTCGCGAAGGCACAATTGGCCGCATAGATGACCGCCAGCAGGAATGGCAGCGGGTCGCTTCCGGTCTGCTCGGCTGCTGAAAGCGCGATTGGCGTAAACAGAACGGCCGTTGCCGCATTGCTCAAAATATTCGTCAGAACAGCCACGACCAGGAATATGGCAGACAAGATAGCCAGCGTGCCAAACGGCGAGGCAAGGCTGACCACCAGTTCCGCAATAAGCTGCGCGGCGCCTGTTGCTTCAAGCGCAACGCCCATAGCTAGCGCGGCTGCGATCACAAGATAAATGCGCAGATCCAGAGACCGGCTGGCCTGTCTATGGTTCAGGCATTGCAACAGGATCATCGCCGTCGCTGCAACAATTGACGCCAGCGTTATGCTGACAATGCCAGTTGCTGCGGCGCCAACCATGCCAATCGTAATAATCCGCGCCACTTGCGCCTTCGTCGTCGTCGGAAACTCGCTCTGCGACCATTCCAGCAAGATCAGATCCCTGCTCGTGCGCAGATTGCGGAACGCGCTGACAGGTCCGCATAGTAAAAGCGTATCGCCCGCTTCAAGCCGTATCTCGCCAAGCTTGGTGCGGATCATCCGACTGCGGCGCTGAATGCCCAGGGTTACCGCTTGCGTCAGTCGCCGGAAGCCAAGCATTTCAACCGTCCGTCCAGCCATGCGAGAGCCGGGCGCGATCACCGCCTCGACCAGCCCAAGCTGGGATTCCCCGGTCTCTTCATCATGTTCTGCAACACCGCTTTGCCAGACATCGTTCAGCATAGCGGGCTTTCCCGCGAGCAGATCTGTCAGAGCTTGCCGCGTCGCGGCCACGATGACGAGGTCTCCGGCTTGTAGTTTGATCTCATCATAGGGCGGCAGGATCGCGCGTTCTTCGCGCTGGATCATCCGAACGGTCATATCCTTCAAGTCGGGGAACATGCCCGCGACCGCTTGCTTCCCATCCAGAAAGTGGCCGTTCGTAACCTCGAACTGCGCGACAAACTGTTTGCCAGATTTGACCATGGTTTCAGTAAAGTCTTCGCGCTCCGGCAATAGGAACCGCGATGTCAGCGCGATATAGGCAAGACCAACGGCCGCAAGGATCAATCCAAAGACGGACTGATCAAAAAAGCCAAGCGCATTGCCCGTCAGACGCTCATAGCCATCGGCAGCCAGAAGGTTGGTCGAGGTGCCGATCAGGGTCGTCATTCCGGCAAATATCGAGACAAAGCTGAGCGGCATCATCAGGCGTGACGCTGACGCCCCCATACGCGCGGCAATCGCTGACATGATCGGCAGGAACATTATCACGACAGGGGTATTATTGGTAAAGGCGCTGGTGATGAAAACCGCTGCGAAGGCCCCCACTAAGGTCAGTACAGGCCTTGCATCATAAGATCGCACAAGCGCCTTGCTTGGCCCTTCCAATGCCCCGGTCTGGAACAGGCCTTGTCCCACGACGAGCAGCGCCATGATCGTAATCAAAGCAGGGTTGGCAAACCCCATAAGCAAGTCAGCGCTCGAGATCGGTGTGCCATCATATGCGGTTGCGCCAGGCAGGCTGAACAGAACCAGCAATGCCGCGATAATGCTGACAGAGACCAGCTCCATCGACCATCGGTCCAGCATGTAGAAAATGATCGTAATGGCAACGGCCGCAAGGCTCGCCCACATGGGCCAGTGAGCCAAAATATCCGCGGTCATTCAGCCTCCGTCGATTCTTAAACCTTGAGCGCTGACTCTAGGCGGAGTTCTCATTGATGACCAGCACAATCGAGATACGGCGATTGGCAGCCTGCTCAGGGGCGTCTTCCAGAAGCGGCTGCGTATCAGCCAGTCCAGCGACACCCTTGATACGGTGCTCAGAAACCCCGGCTTCCATAAGCAATCGGCGTGCCGAATTTGCGCGGTCAGCGGATAATTCCCAGTTCGAATAACCGCTGGTCAAACTTGGATTGGAATCGGTGTGTCCCTCAATCAAAATAGAGAAAGGCAGGATCGCGATGGCTTGCCCGGCGAGGCGTGTCAAAGTCTGCCCTGTCTCATTCAGTTTGCCATCGCCTGTCTCAAACAGGGGGCGCTCTGCCATATCGGTAAGGTTGATGCGCACGAGGTCCGGCTCTGCGGTAATTGTGACGCTCGCGCCATAGCTTTCAAAGGCGGGGTCATTGCGCAAGAGGTCTGCCACGGCTCTGGCTTGCATAACCGGATCAGGGGTCGCGACCATTTCAAGGTTCTGGGCCTCAGCCGTGCCGCCGAATTGCTCGGCCAGGGCGGCTTTGTCTTCGGCTGAAACGCCGTGAACGATCCACATGACAAGAAAGAAGGCGCATAAAGCGGTCAGGAAGTCGGCATAGGCCAATTTCCAGGTGCCCATCTTGCGGGCGGGCGCGGCGGGCATTCTGCCCGTTTTGCGCCGGGATGTGTAAGCGTAAGCCATATCTTTCCCACAGGCCCTTCTGGCCTTGATCGCACTCATAGGGCATCAGGGTGAATATCGGTTGAGAACAGACCGCAGGATTTAGATGAAATTTGCCCGACCTCGGGCTTGGAGGCTTTTATGGCGCGTGTGGCATTCTTGGGACTTGGGGTGATGGGCTATCCCATGGCCGGACACTTGGCCAAAGCAGGGCATACAGTTACCGTTTGGAACCGTACGTCTGCCAAAGCGCAGGATTGGGCGGGTGCGCATAAAGGCAAGGCCGCTGACACGCCGGCAGATGCCGTTTTCGGCGCTGAATTTGTGCTCCTCTGCCTCGGCGATGATCCGGACGTAGAGGCGGTTTACGAGGCTATGGAACCAAGCATTGGCGGCGGCATGGTAATTGTTGATCACACAACGGCCAGCGCTGGGCTCGCCCGAGACCTCTATGCTCGCGCCGCAAACAAAGGCGCCCGTTTCATTGATGCGCCGATCTCTGGGGGGCAGGCCGGCGCTGAGAAAGGCCAACTCACTATTATGTGCGGCGGCGATGCAGCAGCATTCACGCAGGCCGAACCTGTCATGAAAGCCTATGGCAAACGCATGACCCTGATTGGTGAGAGCGGCGCGGGCCAGCTGGCCAAATCGGTCAATCAAATCTGCATTGCAGGGATTGTCCAGGGGCTCTCAGAAGGCTTGCACTTTGCTGAAGAGGCGGGCCTCGATGTAGCCAAGGTCATTGAAGCGATTAGCGGCGGTGCAGCTCAAAGCTGGCAAATGGAAAACCGCTGGGAAACTATGCGCGAAGGCCATTACGAGCATGGCTTTGCGGTCGACTGGATGCGCAAAGACCTTCGCATCGCGCTCGACACAGCGCGCGAAAATGGCGCAAGCTTACCGCTAACCGCGATGGTCGATCAGTATTATGCTGACATTCAGGCTATGGGCGGCAATCGCTGGGATACCAGCAGCCTGCTGGCTCGCATGGGTCGAAAGAAAGGTTGATCCATGCGCCGACTAGACCTGCACATGCGCGATGGCGACCTGTTTGAAACCGCCTTGAGAGCGATCCGCGCTGCCGACCCGATCGACTATACGGTGATCCCGATGGAGCAGAAGGATCGGCGCTACGTGTCTGTCTTTCTGCGCGATGGCAGTCGTCAGACGCTGATTGACAATTTGCAGGCCTGCCTCGAAGGCGAAAAAGACTGGCGCATCACGCTCGTTCCGATCGAAGCCACAATCCCGAAATTGCAGGAAAATGAAGGGCGGAAAACGGAGAAGAAAACGCAACGAAAACTGGCTTTGCGAGAAGAGATTTATCACGAGGTCTCCGCCAATGCTAAGCTGGACCGGGATTTTCTGATTTTCGTCATCCTGTCGACCATTGTTGCCGCCGTTGGCTTGCATTCAAACAGCGTGGCGGGCGTTATCGGCGCCATGGTGATCGCGCCTTTGCTTGGCCCAATCCTGGGTTTTTCGCTCGGCGCAGCTTTGGGCGACAGAGAGCTGCTGTTTGGCGCGGCCAAGACGCTTGGTGTCGGTGTGGCTGTGGCCTTGGTTGCCTCTATTCTCTTGTCGGTTGTTATTCCGGTTGATCTCACCAGCCGAGAGCTGATGTCCCGCGTGGAAGTCCGCCTTGACGGCATGGCGCTCGCGATTGCGGCGGGCAGCGCGGCGGCGCTCTCGATGACACGCGGCGCGGACGCAACTCTGGTCGGCGTTATGGTTGCTGCTGCGCTCTTGCCGCCCGGTGCCGCGGTTGGGCTGTTCCTCGGAATTGGCGAATGGGCCTTGGCTTCACGCGCCGCGCTCTTGCTGGCGCTCAATGTGGCCAGTCTTGTCCTGTCAGCGCTCGCAGTCTTCCGGCTCCGCGGTATTCGCCCGCGTCTTTGGCTTGAGCGTAAGGATGCAGACCGCGCTGTCGCGATCAATATTGCCCTCTCAATTCTGCTCTTGCTGATCGCTGTCGTATTGATCGTCCTGCTCGACCTTGGTGCGAAGGTCTCAATCGGCTAGGGTTCGGCGCAGGAGGATACAGTATGGCAAAAGCAGAGAATAAAACCAAAGCCACTAAGGTTGATCCAGCAGACTTTATCGCGGCCATTGAGCCAGAGAAGAAGCGCGTCGACGCGGAAACACTTCTTGCATTCTTCAATAAAGTGACCGGGTTGAAACCCGTCATGTGGGGCGGATCGATCATTGGCTATGGCCGCTATCACTATAAGTATGACAGCGGCCGTGAGGGCGACATGCTGATTACAGGCTTTAGCCCCAGAAAGCAGAATCTCTCACTTTACATCATGCCGGGCTATGAGTTTGGGAATATGAGCGATCTGCTCTCGCGCCTTGGCAAACATAAGCTCGGCAAGGCCTGCCTTTATATCAATAAACTCGCGGACATAAATTTGGACGTCCTAGAGGAAATTATCCTCGCAGGCGTTCAGGATATGCGAGCACGTTACGAAACTTGGGATGAATAGTATCAGTGTCACGCAAAGTTACTTTAACCCGTAAGCGCGGTTGGTTTAGCGCTGCCAGAGCACTTGGTGTCTATGTTGACGATGACAAGGTCGGCAATCTCATGCAGACAAGATCGCTTGAGATCGATCTGCCAGAAGGGGCTCAACAGCTATATGGAAAAATCGATTGGGCTAAGACGGAAGCCATCTCTGTTGCTGGTTTGACGGATGGCGCCGAACTGGTGGTGAAAACCTATTTCGCCTTCACTCCCCTTAAATGGTTCGGGGTAAGCGGCTTAATGTTGCGGATTGAAAAGGCCGATCTGAGCGAAAAGTTGCGTTAGTTCAACTGCTCAGCGGCTCTTTCAGCAAAATAGGTAATGATCCCACTGGCCCCGGCGCGTTTGAAGCTGAGCAAGGTTTCCATCATCACGCGATCGCCATCAATCCAGCCATTCTGGGCCGCTGCCTGGATCATCGCATATTCGCCAGAGACCTGAAATGCGAAGGTTGGGATCGCGAAGGTTTCAGAGACCCGGCGGACAATATCGAGATAAGGCAGGCCGGGTTTGACCATTACCATATCCGCGCCTTCGGCAATATCCATAGCTACTTCGCGCAAGGCCTCATCTGTGTTGGCTGGGTTCTGCTGATAAGTCTTTTTATCCCCGATCAGCGCGGTGGCAGAGCCAATCGCCTCGCGGTAGGGGCCGTAAAAGCCGCTCGCATATTTTGCGGCATAAGACAGGATCATCGTATTGGTGTGCCCTTCGGCTTCCAACGCCTGTCGCATCGCGCCAATCCGCCCGTCCATCATATCAGAGGGGGCAACAACATCTGCGCCAGCTTCAGCTTGCACCAGAGCTTGCTCAATCAGCACAGCGGTTGTCTCATCATTCAGGACATATCCCGCCTCATTGATCAGGCCGTCATGGCCATGCGTCGTAAACGGATCCAGCGCCACATCGCAGATGATCCCAACATCCGGGGCCGCGGCCTTCATCGCCTTGATACAGGATGGGACAAGCCCATTGGGGTTGAGGCTCTCGCCGCCTTCCTCATCTTTGAACTTCGGATCAATATGCGGGAAAATCGCAATCGCTGGAATGCCGAGTGCGCTGGCGCGAACCGCCGCTTTTGCAGCTTCATCCACGTTCAGCCTGTCCATACCCGGCATGGCGTCCACAGGAATGCGCGGCGCGGTGCCATCATGCACCACCATTGACCAGATGAGGTCGCTCGGCGTCAGAACATGTTCAGCAGTAAGGTTGCGGATCCAGCCAGATTGACGAAGGCGGCGCAGCCGGGTGGCCGGAAAACTTTGCGGGAAAGGCGTGGTCATACATGTTCCTGTCGTTTGCGCGCGAACCGAAACAGGTGCCGCCGCACCTTACGGCGCATAAAGCAGCGCTTCGATATATCCATATAGGGCTTCTGTGCCGCCTCAATCTCAAACATGAAAGGCTCCAGCTTGTCGCGGCCAAGTTCCTTGAACCCCAGAGATGCATAGAAAGGCCCATTCCAGGGCAGATCGCGAAAGGTCGAGAGCGTCACATATGGCAGCCTGCGATGCTCAGCTTCTGTGAGAACGCGTATAACCAGCGTGCGTCCAAGCCCTTTTTGTCCGTGATCGGGGTGCACGCTGATTTGATCCAGATACAGCCCCCTCCCGCGCGGACGCACCAGTGCAAACCCAACTGTCCAGCCATGGGCATTGCGCGCGACCAATACGTTTTTGAGGGGAATTTCAGCTTCCAGGACAGCCGCGGGAACGTGATCATCTAGGGCTTCTTGGGGCAACAGACCTGTTGGCGCGAAAAGGGTAGAAGCTGCCTTATCCACGGAAATTATGGCAGGAATATCGTCCAGTTCGGCTGTGGCGATGGAATATCCTTCCGGCAAATCATTCATTGACGGATCAGTCCCCTGTGGCATGTGTCGCGTTAGATAACAGATTGGGACGGAAAAGCCATGACGACTCGCCTAACCGAAGAACAAGTCATGATTCAGGATATGGCCAAGCGTTTTGCCGCTGACCGACTGGCGCCGTTCACAAGCGAGTGGGATGAGACCAAACACTTCCCGGTTGATGTGATCAAGGACACGGCCGAGCTTGGGTTTGCTGGGATATATGTCAATGAAAACGTCGGCGGCTCTGCCCTCGGCAGGCTCGACGCCGCCTTGATTTTTGAACAGCTCTCATATGGCGATGTCTCAACCGCGGCCTTTATCTCGATCCATAATATGGCAAGCTGGATGATTGACCGGTTTGGCAATGAGGCGCAGCGCAAGCACTGGGTGCCAAAACTGACCAGCATGGACCTTGTCGCCTCTTACTGTCTGACCGAACCTGGTTCAGGGTCAGATGCCGCTGCGATGAAGACCACCGCCACCCGCGACGGCGATGAGTATGTCATCACAGGCTCCAAACAGTTCATCTCCGGGGCAGGCACGTCGGACGTTTATGTCTTGATGGCGCGGACCGGCGATGATGGTGCGCGCGGGGTGTCGGCCTTCATCGTCCCGCTTGGCACGCCCGGTCTCAGCTTTGGTGCGGATGAGAAGAAAATGGGCTGGAACAGCCAGCCGACAAAGCAGGTCATCCTGGACGGGGTCCGGATTCCCGCCGCGAACCGTATCGGCGAAGAAGGCCAAGGCTTCAAATTCGCTATGGCGGGTCTCGATGGTGGCCGTTTGAACATTGCGGCCTGTTCCCTTGGCGGGGCGCAGCGGGCAATCGACAAAGCCCTTGAATACGCCAAGGAACGCAAACAGTTCGGCAAAGCCATAGCTGAGTTTCAGGCCACTCAGTTCAAGCTCGCTGATATGGAAACTGAGCTGCAAGCGGCCCGCGTCATGCTATATGAAGCTGCTGCTAAGCTCGACGCGAAGGCGCCTGACGCCACGCGCTGGTGCGCCATGGCCAAACGCTTTGTCACTGATACAGGCTTCAAAGTCGCTAATGATGCGCTGCAAATCTTTGGCGGCTATGGCTATCTATCTGACTATGGCGTTGAGCAGATCGTGCGCGACCTGCGCGTGCATCAAATCCTTGAAGGCACCAATGAGATCATGCGCGTGATTATCAGCCGCGACATGCTTCGCGCCTAAAAAAGAGGCCTGCGAGACGTAAATCTCACAGGCCAGTCAAATGAGCAGGTCCCCGAACAGTCCTACTGCTTCATATTGATCGTGATGTTTTAGGCGGCGCGGCGGGCGAAGTCTCGAGGCAAACCAGCAACCAAGTCGGTATGAACCTCATATACGGTCGAGCGCAGACGCGGGCTATACTCGCCTTCAACGACTGTGCCTTGAATGGTGTAGCCTTGAGCCGCCCAATAGGATTGGATCTTCTCAAGCAAAGCGCGCGCTTGTGATTGTGTTTCAAACTTAGCCATCATCAGCCCCTTTCCAGTATGGGGCTTATTTAACGGAACCAACCTGAACGGATTTGGAATAAGTCGTAAAAAACTGATTAATTTCAGGAGGTGGTTTAAGGCGCGGCGGTTATGCCGATTGTCCATATCAAAAAAGTTTCCCCGCGCGCTTGCATGGCGTATCTAGGGTTTGCGTGAAGGCCTGTGGATTTGCATAATGCGTTAAAGTGTGGAGAGCACGATTTTGGAAAACCAAAAGTCTGACAAAGGCGATGACGGCTTAACCCTGGATTCGATTGCAGAGGATTTGTTCGGTCTGAATATTCGCGGCGTGCAATCGATCGTTACCATTTGGCGCCGACCTCGTGCCTATTTTGCTGCGGCTAAGACCCCTGACTGGAATGATAAATATACGCCATCGATTCGGTTATGGCTGTCCTTCTTCGCCTTGTTCTCAGCACTTAAATTCTGGTGGTTGGGAGCTAATGCCGGCATGGTCGGTGCGTTTGCAGCAGGTTTCGAGAACGCGGGCGTGAACTTGCCATATGGCGTGACCTATCAGGATGTCGGGGCTGAAGCCGTACTTTGGATGTTCACCTGGGTCCCCATTTTGCAAATCATCAGCATGGTTTTGTTGGCTTTGGTCTATAATGCGTGGGGAGAGCGCACGACGCTTGCGCTTCGTCAGCGCTACATGTTCACGGTTATGATTCCCAGCGCCAGCGTAATGCCTGTCTTGTTGACGGCGATGCTGTTCGTGTCTCAACACATGATGACAGCTTACGGCATTTTCTTAGCCTTGGCGGCGTTCTTCATTGACTTTCAAGCTGGGTATCGCGGCGGTTTCTCGAAGGTCTCAAAGCGTGGCCGCGCTTGGAGGGCTGGATTGCTTGCTTTGTTACTGGTCGCAATCAACACGCTGATATCAATCACGGTGCAGATCGTTAGCATCGTCATTATTAGTCAAAAGTACGGTGTTGGACCGGGCACTTAGGGGCTCGCTGGCCTTCTTTGACAAGTAGCTGAGCGTATTATGGGATTTTTTGATACGCTTTTAGACTGTATAATATCTGTTATGAAACGCTTGCGCAGCGTACAAGAAATTAAGATTCGATAGAATAGACAGGTGGTAGTTTTGTTAGGAATAATATTGAAAGCACTTGCAGCAATCATGGCTTTAGTTGGAGTTGGGTTGATTGTCTCTGCCAAAGATATGGAAGATGAAGGGAAATGGTCGGCTCGAAAGGCCAATGTTGCATGGGTGACCGGTATAGTATTGGGGGGCGCTGCCTTTTTTGTTTTTCTAGGGAGTTGACTTACTGCCCTTCAATCAGTGGATTTAACATTTAAAAAATCTTCCCCAAAGCAAAAAAGCCCCCTTTGACGCCCGCTGCGTAAACCCGCTAGGCTGACCTCAAACAGCTTCCATAGGAGAAGTCAGAGGAGGAAAGCATGGGCTTAACGGTAACGCCTATTCAAGGGGTCGGCGCCGAGATCACAGGCATCGACATTAAGTCACTCACAGACGGTGAGTTTGCCGCCATCCGCAAAGCCTTTGCCGACCATGGCGTCATCTTCTTTCGGGATCAGGAGACGACTGAGACAGATCATATCGCCTTTGCAGAGCGCTGGGGCGAGATTAATGTGAACCGCTTCTTTGCGGCGCATCCAGACTACCCCCAGATCGCTATGGTCGCGAAAGAGCCAGATCAGACGGATAATATTGGCGGCGGTTGGCATACCGATCACTCTTATGACCACGAGCCCGCGCTTGGTTCGGTCCTCGTCGCCCGCGACCTTCCGGCCAGCGGCGGCGATACCATGTTTGCCAGCATGTATAGCGCCTATGAGACGTTGCCTGATGAGTTGAAGGAAAAAGTTGCTGGCCGCATCGCGCTCCATTCCGGCAAACACATTTTCGGGGAAGGGCCAGACAGCTATTACAAGACCTCCGATGCGGGCGACCATGAGGAAGGCACCAGCCGTATCGGCAACGCTGCGGTGGCTGAATTACTCAAGGACCCTGAGCATCCCATCGTCATCACGCACCCACTCAGCGGTAAGAAAGCCCTCTATGTGAACCCGGCCTTCACGCGCTCTGTCATTGGCGCAGAGAAAGATGAGAGCGATGAACTGCTCTCAGACCTCTATGCCCACGTATTTCGCGGCAATGCATTCCATACAAGGTTTGAGTGGAAGCCCGGCAGCATTGCTATGTGGGACAACCGCTCGACCTGGCATTGGGCCATGAATGACTATCACGGCCAGCGCCGCATCATGCACCGCATCACAATAGAAGGCTGCGCCCTGAACTAGGGAAAGCTTATGCTGAGCGCCGATTAGGGGGTAGACTTGCTTATTCGTGATGCAACAGAGCGTGACTTGTATTCGATCGTTGCGCTTCTGGCGGATGATATTCTGGGCGCTAAACGCGAGTCTTTATCTGATCCACTGCCGCAGGAATATGTAAACGCATTTCGCGAATTGACCGCGCAAACGGGGAACCGTTTGATCGTCGCAGTCGACGAGGCGGACTCTGTGGTGGGTTGCCTTCAGCTTACTTTTATTCCCGGGATCGCTCGAAGAGGGGCAAAGCGAGCCACAATTGAGGGTGTAAGAGTGAGTGCTGAGCAAAGAAGCGGGGGGCTTGGCAAACGGCTCTTCGAATACGCAATTGAAGAATCCCGTAAAGCAGATTGCCACCTCGTGCAATTAACAACCGACAAAACAAGACCCGACGCACTTCGATTCTATCAGCGGCTAGGCTTCAAACCAACACATGAGGGGATGAAGCTAACGCTCGAATAAGACCCACCTACTTTCCAGTCGAACCTGATGGTCACCAGAGACCATTATGGGGCTGCGATTTTAAGATGCTCATGATCTGCTCCCCCAATCTCCCCATCGAACCATAGGACACGTCCAAATACAGACCATGAATTATGACTCGTCTGGCCCAGTTCCATTAGATTTCACGCCTTACTAACTAGGAGGCGGTATGTCAGACAAACTGAACTTTGAAATTGCAAACGCGGCGCCAGCCGCGCGGGCTATAGCAGCTGAACTCGACGCGAAAGAGCCAGGCACAAGAATTTCGGATCGATATGTTTTGCGCTACGTCATCGGCCACGGATGCACCAGCATTATCTATCAGGCTTATGACGAAATCAGCCAAACCGATATTGCCCTAAAACTAATCCCAGCGGATCATCTCGTGTCGCAGTTTTCCTTTGAGCAGTTTCAAGAGCAATGTCTGAATGTGGCGACGACGTGCCATCGCAATATCGTCAAAATAAAAAGTATTGGCAGGCATGAGCACGACCTGTTCATTATTATGGAACTCGTTTCTGGATCCTCTCTGCTGCGCTTTATCCGCCAAACAATGTCAGTTGGAGAGGCAATACCCGCATTAGTTGCGGTGCGAATCGTCGATGAGATTCTAGACGGATTAACAAACGCGCATGCGGCTGGACTTTACAACTTCGACCTTAGGCCAAGTAAAATATTGCTGATGGCCGAGCCGAACGCCTCGGCCGCGCGCCTAAAAATAGTCGATTTAGGAATCACGGCGATCGCCACCCAAAATCGCAATCTTGTTAATATGGGACATTACCTCGCGCCGGAGCTGCGTGCCGGGTCAGCAAACGGAACCGCTGTATCACAAGTATTTACGCTCTCAGCCATTTTCTACGAGCTACTTACAGGCCTCCTGCCATTCGGCAAATGGCAGCCACCTTCCTTGGGCCGACAGGACGTCTCCAGCAAGCTTAACGACCTTATACATCGCGGACTTTCGGAGAACGCATCTTTGCGCCCCCAATCCACCAAAGCTTATCGCATGGCTTTGCGTTCATCCATAGGTGGGTCTGAGCCTAGAAACATCGAAACTCTACGTGGGTGGCTCTCAAACTGGCTACAAAGCAAGCCGCCTCAGTGATTTGATCTCACGCGACTTACGCACCTAAACAGTCGCTCACGGCTATCAA